>DAIQQK010000056.1:0-19746 GCA_036786835.1 Acidimicrobiales bacterium
GCGGGGGTCGTGCACGGCTTCTCCTCCACGTGCACCCATCAGGGCTGCACGGTGGCTCAGGTTCAGGGGGGCGTCATCATCTGTCCCTGTCACGGGAGCCGCTTCGACGCGTCGACGGGCAAGGTGGTGAACGGGCCGGCGACGATGCCTCTGCCTGCAGTGCCTGTCGTGGTGCGAAATGGGAACGTCTACACCGCCTAGGCGCGGCGCGACCCGGATCTGGCGGGCGCTGCCGACGCTGCTCTGGTTGGCTGCCCTGGGGTTCGCGATCGGCGCCCTCATTGCCCTTTCTTGACTGGGCCCTTTCTTGACTGGGCCTTCTCTTGACTGGCTGCGCGCCGGGCGGCACTAGCCTGCGCCGACGATGGCAGTCCCGAGGAAGTACGCCGAGATCGCGGCAAAGGTCAACAACTGGGGTCGCTGGGGAGACGACGACGAGCTCGGGACGCTGAACCTCCTCACCGACCAGACCCGAAGGCGCGCGGCTGAGTGTGTGCGGACCGGGAAGGTGTTCGCCATGGGCCTCGCGTTGTCGGAGGCGGAGGGGATCCAGAAGGGGATCATCCCCGGCCGGTTCAATCCCGTCAGGGCAATGTCGTACGTCAACGTCCCCTTGGGTGAGGATCCGGAGTGGATCTGCGCGAACGAGGACATGGTGACGTTGCCCCTTCAGTGCGCGACACATTGGGACGGCCTCGCACACGTGAGCTACGGCGGGCGCATCTACAACGGGTACGACGCCTCGAGCGTCACCTCCGCAGGTGCGTCGCGCTGCGGCATCCACCTCGTCGAGTCCCTCGTCGCACGCGGCGTGCTCCTCGACGTGGCACGCGCGAAGGGGGTCGACGTCCTCGACGGCGGCTACGCGATCTCTTCGGAGGACCTCGATGCTGCGTGCACGTTCGGCAACGTCGTGGTCGAGCCCGGCGACGTGGTGCTCGTGCGTACGGGGCAGATGGCGCGCCTGCGGATGCCCGACCGGTTCCCGGCCGGTGGTGCGACCTTCCCGCTTCCGAACGTCCTTCGCTTCGAGGACGTCATGCGCTACATGGCCCCCGCACCCGGGCTCTCGATGGGCAGTGCCGAGTGGTTCCACGCTCATGACGTCGCTGCTGTCGCCACCGACACCCTGTCTCTCGAGGTGCTGCCGTGCGAGGACGACTCGATCTACCTTCCGGTGCACCTCCTTCACCTCGTGGAGATGGGCATGACCCAGGGGCAGAACTGGGTGCTCGACCAGCTCGCCGGTGATTGCGCGAACGACGGCGTCTACACCTTCTTCCTTGACGCCACGCCGCTGCCGTTCACGAACGGCCTCGGCTCCCCGCTCAACCCTGTCGCCGTCAAGTAGGTCGAGTGGGCGGCTCGCCGCTCAGGCGACACCCTGCATGCGGGTGGCTGCTGCCTGGGCGAGCTGGTCGGCGATGGCCGAAGGGAGCGGGGTGCCCGGGTTGGAGGCCGTGAGCGTGCTCTCGGCGTGTCCTTCGAGCACCTCGATCAGATCTATGTAGACCGGGGCCTCGAGTGTTCCCTCGACGATTGGGACCACGAGCTCGATGTCGCTGGAGAGGTCTCCGTAGGTCGGGAACGGCCGCACCGAGGCGCTCATCTGACCGACGCTCTGCCCCGGCTGCAGCTGGCCGGCGATCTGCTGCTTTATGTCGGCGCCCAGCAACCCGAGAAGGCACTGCGGGGTGCTGGGGTCCGCGAAGGTCGAGTACTCGGCCGCCGCCGCGGAAGCGCTTGGGTACAGAGACAGGTCGTCCTCCACGGTCGCTGCGTTCGAAGGGTCGGAGAACTTCGGGCTGCTCCAATGAGGGGCCTTCGTGTCGATGTCCGATCGCGGCACCTTGAGGCACGAGGTGAGTTGGCCGGCCTCGCTCGTGGACAGGCTCGAGGAGCCGTCGCCCTCGCTGATCTTGCCCGATGCGCTCCATCCCGCGGGGAAGTCGGACAGCTCGATCAGGCTCTGCTTTGCCTTGGCGCGCTCTCTCGCCGACAGGACGACGGTCCCCTGTGCGGGATCGGACGACGATCCCGACGACGCACCCGAGCTCGTCGATGACGAGTGGGTGGTGCCGCATGCCCCGAGCGCGGATGTCGCACCGAGGAGCGCGCCGACGGCAACCAGCGATCTGACACGCATCTCTGAGCGATTTGAAGAGTGGTCTAGCTCGCGGCCACGTCGGGGCCGTCGAAGCGCCCGGGTCGCCTTCGTGTTCCCGATCGCGGCGGCGTAGTCGGTGCGACACGAGGACCGAGAACGTCGACGGCGCGTCTGATGGCTTGGACCACGCCGGTCGCGTCCTCGAGGTTCTCCTCGGAGACGAGAGATCGCACGAACTCGCGCTCGGCGCGGCTGAGGGTGGAGAGGGCGTCCGCGAAGACACCGGGGGACAGCGCCGCGTGCAGTCGCAGGACGACCTCGCGAAGCAAGTGGCGCTCGCGCTCTGCAGCCCGGAGCCCGGCGGCCAGGGTCTCGAGGTCCTTGGCGAGGTCCCGGTCGGGTGCCTGAGGTGCAGCATCGCGAGCGGAGATGTCCTGGTGGGAGGCCTGATCGGAGGCGCCTCGGGGCTTCGGAGCGGCCTCGTGGGCCAGGAGCCAGGAGCTGATCACCCGGTCGAGCTCCTGGCGGAGCCGGGGGACGGAGACCGCCACGTTCGGCTCGGTCCAGTCGGCCAACGGGGCGATGCGAAGCGCGAGCTCCCTGACGGCATCGGGGTCGGCGTGCTCGGCCGAGCGCGACACGGCGCGTCCTGTCGCGATGTGAACGAGGCGCCAGCGGGTGGTGACAGGACGGCCGACGAGAGCGAGCCCGGGGACGCCGCTCGGCGCCCACTCGGCCTCCACGATCTCACCTGCGTGCACAACCCGCAGCGTTGCCGGTTGCTCCATGGCCATGCTCTGCACCTCGAGAAGAACCGGTCTTCTTCGGCCGCTTCGCCTTCTTTCGGTTGGCGGTCGCAGAACGCCGGCAGGAATCACCTGATCGATGGACGGAGGTGAACCACAGGGGCGGCGCTCCTTCCGGCCCTCCGATGCCGGCTCCCGCCCCGGGGCCTCCGACCCCCCTGGGATATCTCATTTCTAGTTCTTCCCCGTTTATTCCGCACAGCGCCCTTCGCCACTCCCCGGCGCCGGGTCCGCGGCCTGCTCGAGAGGCGTGAGGCGTGCTCGGCGGGTGCGACACACCCTCCACGACTCCGGGGACTCGGGGTGTCGCCGGGGCTTCAGGGAACAGCCCGGCCCGTGACCGTCCGGTGGAGGATCCGCGCCTGGCTGTCGGTCATGGACGCCGTTCGGATCCCCCAGAACTCGAAGCCGTAGCGGTGCGCGCAGACGTGAGCCAGCATCGACATGAGCGACGCGGCCGACGCCATGGGATCCGAGCCGTCGCCCCCGGGTTCGGCGTTGGATTCGATGGCGCGCGCCAGGGCGACGGTCACCGCGTTGAGAGCGCGGACGCGTGGACCTTGGAACCGCCGGTCGCCTTCTTCGGTAGTGAGCTCCACCACGCGGAAAACTGCTCGGTTGGACTCCCAGAACGCCGCGAAACCGTCGACCACGCGGCAAGCGGTCTCCCAACTCGCCCCTTGCGACCAGTCCCCGTCGACGAGCTCGGCGACGCGCTCGGCTCCGCTCATCAGCTCCTCGGCCAACAGCAGGATCGCCTGCTCGACGTTCTCGAAGTACTGGTAGAAGGTGGCCGGAGAGGTGCCTGCCTCCCGGGCGATGTCTATGACCCTGATCGAGCGCCAAGGGGTGGTGTCGAGGAGCTTGGCGGTGCACTCGAGGAGCCGCCGGCGCGTGGCCCGGCCCCTCGTGCCCGGCAGCCGACCGTCGGTGGCAGATATGCCCTCGCGCCCGGCACCCGCTTCGGCGGTGGCGGGCTCGCTCGGCATGCGCCAACCAGGGTAATGCGCGTCTCTGACGGTGAGTCAGATTCGGTCAACCGCGAACCTGGGAGCCGAAGACGCACAAAATTGGAACAGGTTCCGCTCTGCAGGGTCTGGGAGTAGGGTGAGCGGCTGTGCAGGAGAGCGCCGCACCGCAGGGGGTGCTCGTCGAAGAACCGGCACGCCGCCCCCTGACCCGAGCCCAGGAAGCTCGAAGACAGCGCGTCGTCGACTCGGCGATCGAGCTTGCGCTCGAAGGTGGCTACGACGCCGTCCAGATGAGGGACGTGGCCGCGCGTGCACACGTGGCGATGGGGACCGTCTACCGCTACTTCACCTCGAAGGACCATCTGCTTGCCGCGGCGCTCGTGCACTGGGTCGAGCAGCTCGACTCGCGCCTCTCGCAGGCACCCGCGAGAGGCCGCACGGCCTCTCAGCGCGTCCTCGACGTGCTCGAGCGGGCACTTCGCGCCATGTCGCGCCAACCGAACCTCGTCGCAGCCGTCTTCATGTCGCTGGCGTCGCCCGATCCAGCGGCGGTGGAGTGCCAGAAGCAGATCACAGCTCTGATGGACGGGATCGTCACGAGGGCGATCGGCGAGCCGCTACCGCTCGATCACGCCGAGCGGACCCGGATGATCGGCCACGTCTGGTATTCCTCGCTCGTCGGGTGGGTGAACGGCTGGAGCGACATGGGCCGGGTCCGAGACGAGCTCGCGGTGGCTGTGCGATTGCTGCTCCCGGAAGGTTCCTGAGGGAAGTAGACAGAGTAAACAGACAGAACAGACAGAACAGACAAAACAGACGAATTGGCTAGCAGAGGAGAGCACTGATGCGCGGAGTGGTGTTTCACGAAGTCGGCAAGGAAGTGGTGGAGTGCCGCGATGACCTCGACGTGATCGGCCCTGGGCCGGGACAGGTCAGGGTCAAGATCCACGCGGCCGGTGTTTGCCACTCGGATCTCTCGGCCATGAACGGGACGCTGCCCCAGCCCGCCCCTGCCGTGCTCGGTCACGAGGGCGCAGGCGAGATCATCGCGGTCGGCGAGGGTGTGAGCGAGGTCAGCGTCGGCGACCACGTGATCATCGCCTGGACCCCGCCGTGTGGCTCATGCCGGGCGTGTGGGCGTGGCGAGCCCAACCTGTGCACGAAGCTCTTCTTCGAGATAGCCGGGTCCCAGCCCTTCACCATGGGGGGCACCCCGATCTTCGGTTTCGCCGGCACCGGCACCTTCGCCGAGGAGATGGTCGTCCCGAGACAGGCGGTGGTGAAGATCCCCGACGACGTCCCCTACGAGGTCGGGGCGCTGATCGGCTGCGGTGTGACGACGGGTGTGGGCGCCGCACTGAACACGGCCAAGGTGAAGCCAGGCTCCAGCGTCACCGTCTTCGGTGCAGGTGGCGTGGGGATCGCGGCCATCCAGGGCGCTCGCATCGCAGGAGCGGCGGAGATCGTGGCGGTCGACACGATCGACACGAAGCTCAAGGACGCATGTCGCTTCGGTGCGACGCGAGGCGTGCTGCCCGACGAGCTCGACAAGGCGAACATGGAGATCAACGAGGGCGAGGGCTTCGACTACGCATTCGAGTGCATCGGCCTGCCACAGACGATCCGCGCGGCGTACGACGCCGTGCGCCGCGGTGGCACCGCCGTAATCGTCGGAGCCGGCAAGAACGACGCGATGGTGGAATTCAACGCCTTCGAGTTCTTCTTCATGGAGAAGAAGCTGCTCGGGTCCTTCTACGGCTCGGCGGACGTGCGCACCGAGTTCGCGCGGCTGATAGCGCTGTGGAAGGCCGGGCGCCTCGACCTCGAGGAGATGATCTCGGCTCGCATGGACATCTCCAAGGCGCAGGACGCCTTCGACGCATTGAAGCGCGGCGAGGTGATCCGCCAGGTCCTCACGTTCTGACCCCCTCGGCAGCACCCGGGGGGAACGCCGCGGTCGGCGACGGCCCGAACGTCGAGGCGCGCTCGCTCACGAAGCACTTCGGCGACGTCCTAGCCGTCGACGACCTGAGCTTCAGCGTCGAACCGGGGATGGTCACGGGCTTCCTCGGTCCGAACGGCGCGGGCAAGACCACGACGCTTCGCATGCTGCTCGGGCTCGTCACTCCCACGTCGGGGAGTACTCTCGTGAACGGCGTCCCGTATCGCTCGCTGCCGGACCCCACCCGGACCGTCGGCGCGGTGCTCGAGGCGTCGGGATTCCACCCGGCGCGCACCGCCCGCAACCATCTCAGGTCCATCGCGATCGCCTCGGGGATAGAGCTGTCACGCGCCGACGCCGTGCTGGACCTCGTCGGGCTCGGGCCCGACGCCAACAGGAAGGTCGGCGGCTTCTCCCTCGGCATGCGCCAGAGGCTCGAGCTCGCACGGGCGATGCTCGGCGACCCGAAGGTGCTCGTCCTCGACGAGCCGGCCAACGGCCTCGACCCGCAGGGCATCGCCTGGATCCGCGGGTTCCTGCGGTGGTTCGCCTCGTCTGGCAACGTGGTCATCGTCTCCTCGCACCTTCTCGCCGAGGCGGCGCAGACGGTGGACGACGTGATCATCCTCGCCAACGGGCGCCTCGTGTCGCACGGCCCGCTCCAACAGCTGCTTCGGGGCGCGACCAACACCGTGAGGGTGCGTACCCCCGACGCGACGCGTCTGGTGCAGCTGCTCGCCGAGTCGAAGGAAGAGGTCGGCAGGACACGGCTCGAAGGTCAGGACACGGTGGTCGTAGAGGGCACCACGCCCCAGGTCCTCGGGCCGATCATGGCCTCCAACGCCATCATCGTCTACGAGATGACCTCGAGCGGTGAGTCACTCGAGCAGCTCTTCTTCCAGATGACGGAGGGCTCCCAGCTCGGAGGCGGTCCCATCGCCCAGCCATGGGCACCCCCCGTCCCTGCACCCGGAGGCTCCCAGTGACGCGGCTCGTGCGCGCCGAGTTCTACAAGCTGCGGACGATCTGGTCCACGTGGGTGATCCTCGTCATCACCATGATCGCGACGGGCGGGCTAGGCGTGGTGATCGGGTTCGCTCCGCATCGGCGCGCGGTGGAGGAGGCGCTGTTCCCGGCCCGCGGCACCCCGGCTTGGTTCGACGACGTGTTCTCGGTGATGGGTCTAGCGACAGTGCTGTCGCTCGTCCTCGGCATCATCATGGTGACGGGGGAGTACCGGCACAAGACGATCACCCCCACACTTCTCGCCGAGCCGCGAAGGGGACACACGGTCGCGGCCAAGCTCGTGGCCGCCGTGGGAGGCGGCGGAGTGGTCGCGGTCGCTGCCGGAGCCATGGCGCTCGCGCTCGGGTTCGGGCTCCTCGCCGGCGGCTTCGGCACCTCGGGGATCATGCTCACCGAGTACCGCCACGTCTTCCCCGGGATCCTCGCCGCATCGGTCCTCTACGCGGTCTACGGCATCGGCCTCGGGGCGATGCTCAAGAACCAGATCGTGGCGCTCGTGGTCGGGCTCGGCTTCGAGGTGATAGTCACGCCGATCTTCGTCGGCGCCCTTCCCTCGGTGGGCCGGTACTTCCCGAGTCAGGCCGCCACGGCGCTCGAGCAGGTCGCGGCGGCGGCGCGCTCCAGAGGGGGTGCGGTCTTCGGGGGCAACCTCTCCCATCTGCTCACCTGGTGGGAGGGCGCTCTGATGCTCGTCGTCTACGGGGTGGTCCTGGCCGTGGCCGGGAGCTTCACGACGCTTCGCTCCGACGTCACCTGAGGCGCCGGGGAGCTGTTCGGTTACGCCACCCTCGAGCTCTCGACGAGCTCGCGCTCGATCTCACAGAGCTCGCGGTAGCGGGCGGCGTCGAGGGGCCTGTTGCCCCACGTGGTGCGCGTGAACCGGAGGATCTCCAGCTCGTGCCTCACCCATTCGAGGTCGTCCTCGGGCCGCCTGCGTTCCACCTCTCATATATCGCCATCGACCGGCCGCCCTTTTAGGGGAAAACGGACAACGCCCCACGGCTCCGGGCCCCACCGGGTGGCGCGGAAACTGCAATCTGTTCTAGTTTCGGCTCTCGTGCCGGGGAGGGACAGATGAGCGCCGACGACGGGGTGCTTCGGGCGCCACACGTCCTCGAGTACGAGTACGAGCGCTCGGTCGGCCCCGTGATCGGCGCCTTCATGACCGGCTTGCGCGACGGGAAGATCCTCGGTGCGCAGTCAGCGGGCAAGGTCGTCGTGCCCCCGACGGAGTACGACCCGTTCACCGGCGAGGACGTCGGGGACCTCGTGGAGGTGGGACCGGGCGGAGAGGTCACGAGCTGGACTTGGGCCGCGAGCCCGACGTCGGTGCAACCGCTCGACCGCCCCTTCGCCTGGGCGCTCGTCAAGCTCGACGGAGCGACCACCGCCATGCTGCACGTCGTCGACGCTGGTGGTCCGGAGTCGATGCACAGCGGCATGCGAGTCACGGCGCACTTTCTGCCCTCGGGCGAGCGCAACGGCAACATCCGCGACATCGAGTGCTTCGTCCCCGAGGCCGGAGGGGGAGCCCAGCGATGACCGACAGCCCCTCACCCGACGCCGGGACCACCGACGAGGGACCTGTGACCACCATCGTCACCCCGATACGCGTCGACTACCAGTACACGGCCGGGCTGGCGCAGTCGCGCTTTCTGAAGGGGATCTCCGAGGGCCGCTTCCTCGGCCAGCGCTGTCCCAAGTGCAAGAAGGTGTACGTGCCGCCGCGCGGCTCGTGCCCGACCGACGGTGTGGCCACTACCGACGAGGTGGAGCTGTCGAATCGCGGGACGGTCACGACCTACTGCGTGGTGAACGTGCCGTTCGCAGGCCAGAAGATCGAGCTCCCTTACATCTGCGCGCAGGTGCTGCTCGACGGCGCGGACCTCGCATTCATGGGCCTAGTCCAGGAGATCCCTGCCGACCAGGTGCGGATGGGGCTGCGCGTCGAGGCGGTTTGGGTCGAGCCCGACCAGCTCGCGCCGAACCTGTCGTCGGTCAAGTACTTCCGCCCCACGGGCGAGCCCGACGCCGCCTACGAGACCTTCTCCCAGTACCTGTGAACCCGAACCCGTGAACCTGACCTCATGAAGACAGCCATGTCCAAGCGTGCGGTGGCGGTCGTGTCGTTCGCCCAGTCGAAGAACGTCCGGCGCGAGGACCACCGCAACGAGGTCGAGATGCTGTTGCCCGTGGTCTCCGAGGTGCTCGGCAACGTTGGCCTCACGAAGGACGAGATGGGCTTCGTGTGCTCGGGAAGCTCCGACTACCTAGTCGGCGCGCCCTTCAGCTTCGTGATGGCACTCGACGCGGTGGGTGCTTGGCCCCCGATGCGCGAGAGCCACGTCGAGATGGACGGCGCGTGGGCGCTCTACGAGGCCTGGACCCTCCTCAACGAAGGTGAGATCGACACGGCTCTCGTCTACAGCTTCGGACGCTCGTCGCCGAGCGACCTCAACAAGGTGCTCGCGCTTCAGCTCGACCCCTACTACATGGCACCGCTTTGGCCCGGTCCCGTGGCGCTCGCAGCCCTACAGGCGCGCGCGCTCGTGGACTCGGGCAAGGCGACCGAGGCCGACTTCGCAGAGGTGGCGGCGCGCTCGAGGGTGGCTGCCGTCGACAACCCGTATGCGCAGGTGACGGGGAACACGAGTCCCGAAGAGCTGCTCGCCGAGGACTACGTGGCGCCACCGCTTCGGCGCCACGCCCTCCCCCCGATCACAGACGGCGCTGCGGCCATCGTGCTGGCAGCCGAGGACCGTGCGGCGCAGCTGTGCGAGCGGCCGGCGTGGATCGCAGGCCTCGACCACCGCATCGAGACCCACGCACTCGGTGCGCGTGACCTCACGGTTTCGCCCTCGACGCGAAAGGCGGCTGTCGGAGCGGGGTTGCTCGTTGACGAGGCTCTGTCCACAAAGGCGGGGCCCCACATCGAGGTGGACGTGGCCGAGCTGCACGCGCCGTTCGCCCATCAGGAGCTGATCCTCAAAGAAGCGCTCGGGCTCTCGGAGAAGACGAAGGTGAACCCCTCGGGCGGCGCGTTGGCCGCCAACGCGCTCATGGTCGCGGGGCTCACCCGGATCGGCGAGGCGGCGTCGCGCCTGATGGACGGGCGGGCACAGACCGCCCTGGCGCACGCCACCTCGGGCCCGTGCCTGCAGCAGAACCTGGTGTGTGCCCTCCAAGCCGAGCGCCCCGAGGGGCGAGGGGCACGGGCATGAAGGAGCGCCTGGCGGTCGTCGGCGTCGGACAGACGAAGCACGCATCCCAGCGCACCGACGTCTCGATCGCCGGGCTCGTGCGCGAAGCCGCGAAGCGGGCCCTCGAGGACGCGGGTATGGACTGGTCCGACATCGACGCGGTGGTGATCGGCAAGGCGCCCGACATGTTCGAGGGCGTGATGATGCCCGAGCTCTATCTCGCTCCCGCGCTCGGAGCGGTCGGAAAGCCCATGATCCGGGTGCACACCGCAGGTTCGGTCGGCGGCTCGACGGCCATCGTCGCCGCGCACCTCGTCGCATCGGGCACCCACGAGAAGGTCCTCACCGTGGCATTCGAGAAGCAGTCCGACTCCGACGCCATGTGGGCGCTCTCGGTTCCCCAGCCCTTCTCGCCCCCACTGCTAGCCGGGGCCGGCGGGTACTTCGCCCCGATCATCCGCGCCTACATGCGTCGCTCGGGTGCGCCCGACCACATCGGCATCCTCGTGGCGGTCAAGGACCGCAAGCATGCGCTGAAGAACCCTTACGCCCACTTGCACATCGAGGACATCTCGTTCGAGATGGTGCGCGACTCGATGATGTTGTGGGACCCGATCCGCTACCTCGAGACCTGTCCCTCCTCCGACGGTGCGGCGGCGATGGTGCTCGCCTCCGAGCGCGTCGCAAAGTCCACGGTGACGGGGCGGCCGCCCGCGTGGGTCCACGGCATGGCGATGCGGTCGGAGCCGACGATGTTCGCCGGACGCGACCAGGTGAACCCACGCGCAGGGATCGAGTGCGCGAAGGACGTCTTCGGCCAGGCGGGCATCACCGACCCGCGACGCGAGATCGACGTGGCGGAGGTTTACGTGCCCTTCAGTTGGTACGAGCCGATGTGGCTGGAGAACCTCGGCTTCGCAGCCGAAGGCGAAGGCTGGAAGCTCACAGATGCAGGCGCCACCTCCCTCGACGGCGGCGACATCCCGTGGAACGCCTCGGGGGGTGTGCTCTCGTCGAACCCGATCGGCGCCTCGGGGATGTTGCGGTTCTTGGAGGTGGCGCTCCAGGTCCGCGGCCAGGCCGGCGAGCATCAAGTCGACTCGGTGAGGCGAGCGCTCGGCCACGCCTACGGAGGCGGCTCTCAGTTCTTCTCCATGTGGGTGCTCGGGGCCGACAAGCCTGACTGACCTGACTGACTCAGCCTGTCAGCCGGCTCCTCGCTGGCGCTCCATCTCGCGCTCGATCTCTGTGTCCGAGATCGGCTTGTGCCCGTAGACGACCCAGGCGCGTGCGCTCAAGATCAGTCCCCATGCGATGACGGGGTAGACGATCCAGAAGTTCCACACGTCGTGGATCCCCGAGCTCTGGCTGAATCCTTGCGTCGGCCAGCCGCCTGCGTTGTGGTACTCCGTCATCGCCCATATCAACACGAGGATGCACATGCCGATGGCGGACGCAACGGCCTCGAGCCGGAAATGGTGCCTGCGTTCGATCTGCTTGACCGCCTCCTGGCGAGCCAGCTCGTCGCCTCCGGCCTTCGTGTCGGAAGCCGCCGCATTGGAATCGGTGTCCGTGTGCCTGTCTTCTATGAGTGGGGGCATCAGGCCTCCCTCCTCTACAGGGGGCTCTAAGCCCCCAATTCCAGGGTGGCAGCGGCTCCGGAGGCCGCAAGTGCTGAAAGACCCTTTTTGAGGCGCCCCCGGGGCCTGCTGAGCTCGCCGAAACCCGGTTCAGCCGGGTCGAGCCGGCGTCCCATGTGCCCCGAGGGGGCACCGCTAGGATCAGGCTCGTTCTTCCCGCTCAGGCAGGGTTCTCGACACGGAGGTGTCCCAGATGAAGGTAGTGGTCGACTTCGACACGTGCGCGTCCAACGCTGTTTGCATGGGAATCGTGCCCGAAGTGTTCGAAGTGCGCGATGACGGCTACCTCTACATCCTCAACGAGAACCCGCCCGCCGAGCTCTGGGACAAGGTGCGCATGGCCGAGAGCAACTGCCCGACGGGGTCCATCTCGCTCGTCGAAGACGAGTGACGAGGCCGACGAATCCCCGGGTCCGCTTCGCACCGTCGCCCACGGGCTACTTCCACGTAGGAAGCGCACGCACCGCCCTCTACAACTGGCTGTTCGCGCGCGGCTGCGGAGGGACCTTCATCCTTCGCATCGAGGACACCGACACCGAGCGCAACCGCGAGGAGTGGGTCGACGGAATCGTCGATGCCCTCGCGTGGCTCGAGATGTCCCCTGACGAAGGCCCTTACCGCCAGTCCGACCGCACCGAGCGATACGGCGAGGCCATCGGGATGCTCTGGGAGCGGGGAGTGCTCTACGCGTGCGACTGCGATCGCGCCGCGATCGACGAACGCACGAAGGAGAACGCTACCCCTGGATACGACGGGTACTGCTGGGATCGTGGGCTCGACCGCCACGCGGGCGCCCTTCGGCTTCGGGTGCCCGGCGAGGGAACGACGACGGTGAACGATCTCGTGCGGGGGAAGGTCGAGTTCCCCAACTCCTCGATCGAGGACTTCGTCGTGGTGAAATCCACCGGTGCACCGCTCTTCGTGCTCGCCAACGTCGTAGACGACATCGACATGTCCATCACACACGTGATACGCGGCGAGGACCTGCTGCCTTCCACCCCGAAAGGGCTCTTGCTCTGGGAGGAGCTCGTCGGAGCGGGATTCGCAGCGACCGCCGAGGGCGCGACGAGCGAGGTGCCGGCGTTCGCGCATCTTCCGATGTTGGTGAACGAGCGCCGACAGAAGCTCTCCAAGCGCCGCGACCCGGTGGCGGTCGAGACGTACCGAGACGAGGGGTACCTGCCCGCGGCCATGCGCAACTACCTCGCCCTCCTCGGTTGGAGCCACCCCGATGGACGCGAGATCCTGAGCGTCGAGGAGATGATCGGCGACTTCCGCCTCGAGGCCGTCAACCACGCCCCTGCCTTCTTCGACGTCGACAAGCTGCGCTGGATGAACGGCGAGTACGTGCGCGCGATGCAGGTCGAGGAGTTCGTCGCCGCGAGCGTGCCGTGGACGACCCCCCCTGCAGCGCCGTGGCCGGCCGAGCGCTTCGACGAGGGCGTCTTCCGCCGCATGGCCCCGCTCGTCCAGGAGCGCGTCGCAGTGCTCGGCGAGGTCCCGGGGATGGTCGATTTCCTGTTCCTGGCGGAGCCCGAGATCGACGAGCAGTCGTGGGTTGCGATCGCGTCGGACGAGACCAGCGCTGCCATCCTCGACGCGGCTGCGCGGGCCTATCGCGAGTGCGCCTGGGAGCCCGAGGTGCTGCACGAGGTCACCCGAGAGCTCGGAGAGTCCTTGGGGCGCAAGCTCAACAAGGCGCAGGCTCCGATACGGGTGGCCCTCACGGGCAAGAAGGTGGGCCCCCCGCTGTTCGAGTCCATGGCGGTGCTCGGAAGAGAAGTGGTCCTGGAGAGGATCGCCTCGGCGCGCGAGCGCCTCGGGAGCGCAAAGGCCTCCAGGACCGACTGACGGACGGACCCTGTCATGATCGTCTTGGCCTCGATATGGCGGGTGGCCTGGCGCGCCCTCGTCGTGGCGGCAGGACTCTTCGTGGTCTACCTCGCCGTGACCGCCGTGCAGGTGTGGCTCACGTCGCGCCACTCCGAACCGCGCAAGGCAGACGCGATCGTGGTGATGGGGGCCGCGCAGTACAACGGCGTTCCCTCCCCTGATCTCGAGGCCAGGCTTCGCGAAGCAGAGAGCCTGTGGCGGCGCCAGTTCGCCCCGATCGTCGTGGTGACGGGTTACAAGGAACCTCGTGACCGCTACACCGAGGCGCAGGCCTCGTCCACCTGGCTCACAGCGCACGGGTTGCCGGCCGACGCGATCGTCCAAGTTGGCGGCAACGACTCGTGGGCGAACCTCTCCGAGGCGGCTGCCAAATTGCACGGGAGGGGACTGCGAAAGGTGCTGATCGTCACCGACGGCTTCCACGAGGACCGCAGCCTGGCGATAGCCACCGACGTGGGTCTCGAGGCCTGGCCCGTTCCCGCGGCCAACTCGCCGATCTCGGGATGGTCGGCGGTTCCGTACTTCGCGAAGGAGACGCTGGGCGTGGCGGTGGGCCGGGTGGTCGGCTACTCGCGCCTTCACGACCTGGGATCATCCGGGATAGTCCACGTCGGGTAGCTTTGTGGCTCACCCGATCGGGGGTGGTGTAATCGGCAACACGACAGGTTCTGGCCCTGTTATTGGGGGTTCGAGTCCTCCCCCCCGAGCCAATCTTTTCGACGTTTGTCCAGCTCTGACCCTGTGGTTGCATATACGAACAAATGGCGGGACGGGCCTCCTGGTACCAAGTTGGTCACACTCTTCCCGCACAGGTCCTGATGAACCCCGCGAGAGCGTGCCAAGTGCCGCTGTCATAACGCCACAAGATCCCGTTTGGTCCGACCGCTTGTCGTCGTGCTCTCGAAGCCCACGAGCACCTTGAGGCCGAGCGCGTCAGCGATGCGTCTCAAGGTCTCAAAGTTCGTCTTGTGTCGCCCACTCTCGATGCGCGAGATCTGGGAGTGGCTGGTGCCCACGAGGTGGGCGAGCTCTTCCTGTGTGAGCCCCTTTTCCATCCGGTACTTGATGAGGAGCCAGGCGACCTCACGGAAAGGGGCGCGTTCGGATTGCTGCCTCCTATAGGCAGCGCTCCGAGCGGCGCGCCGACTGGAAGCTTCCTCCGCTGTGCTGCCAACAGGACTACGGGGAGCAGATCGTGGTGTCATACTCGTAGTTTATCAAAAATGATAAGCACCAGTTATGGCGCATCATGCCCAGCCGAGCGGGGGCCTCGCCTCGGCTGCAACTCCATCCTGGCCCGGAAGTCGTTCCACCGGGACTTCGCGATCTCGATTTCGGCTCCCGGGACGGCACCTGAGCGCTTCTCGAATACATGCAGTAAGACGAAAAGGCTCCGGGATCGGCGATAGAGGATCCGGTACAGCTCTCGTCCGTAGTGGCATCGGAGTTCGCGCAGTTGCCCCTCGACCTGCGAACTGAAGGGGAACGGTAAGGGAGGATCATTCTGCCCCAGGCGGTTGAGCAGGCTGATGGTGTGATCGATCTCTTCCTGCCGCTCTGGGGAAAGACGGTCGAGGAAGTCGTTGACCGGCTCGCGGCCGTCCGAATCGCGGTAATAGACCGCTTGCACGAGCCAGGAAGTGTATCCGCCCTGCCACCGAGTTCGTACCGATCGATCGTGCTGTCAACCTTCCGCGCCGTACACCTCGAATGCGCAAATTACCTGCACGACGAGCCCCTGTGGTTGGGAATGGTTGGTGCCAAGCCGATCACAACCAGCAAGGCAAATACGCACGGGTTTTGGGATGTCTTTCGGTCGCGACGAGCGGTCCGAGGGTTTTGTTGTTTCGGCGCGCGGTTCGGTCGCTCCTGCCTCTGCACCTCCTAACGGCACAACGGGGCTACCTGTCGGCACGGCAGTCGAGCGCGCGTAATGGGCTACCCCAGCGGTGTGGCAGAGCTCGAATGGATTGCGACCAGGCATCAACTCGAACGCGATCGTGATCGCGACAAGATCCGCCCGCTCCGAGGCGCGGAATGGCATGTGGCGGGGCTCCTATTGACGAAGGTGTTCAGTTGGCGAGGCTCAGTCCGCTGAGCAGACGGTCCATCGATGCGACAGCGTCATTGCGCGCCGCCGTCGGGTCTTCAGCGTTGGCGATGTAGAGAGCTGCCTCATCAGCGGTGGCCAGCAAGAGGTGGGCCAGCACCTCCAGCGGCTGATCCGGGAGCGATCCGTCGGCGATGGCCATTTCCAACATCGCCCTGATGCCTCCCAGGCCGTAGCGCGCTTCGATGGCCCGCCAATCCCGCCAGCCGAGAACGGCTGGACCGTCGATGAGCAGGATGCGTTGAACATCAGGGTTGAGGGAAGCATCAAGGAAACCCAAGAGACCTTGGCGGAGCGTCTCGAGTGGTGGCGCATCGCCGGTCATTGCGGCAGCGGCGGCGGCGACAAGGTCCTCTTCTACTGCTTCGAACACGGCGACGAACAGGGCTCGTTTGTCGGCGAAGTGGTGGTACAGCGCTCCACGGGTGCCCACGTCGGCGAGGCCCACAATGTCTTCGGTGCTGGTCGCGTGGTAGCCCCGCTGGACGAACAGCTGACGGGCGGCCTCCACGAGTGCGTTGCGAGTGCTCTCCGCCCGCTCGGCGATGGCCGACGACGCTGGTCGTGATAGTGGCCGACCTCGGTGTTGATCCGTCATCATGCTATCAGTATGGTGCACATACAGACTGTAGGTACAGAACGAGAGGTGCATCCATGACCGATCCAATCGAGGTGGTCCGGGCCTTCTGCGACTCGATGGCAAAGCGAGACCCGCAAGCGCTGCGTGCGTTCCTAGCCGACGACATCGTGTACCAGAACACAGGGATGGCGGCCAAGGTGGGGGTGGAGGACGTTGTCGAAGACCTCGCCGGCCAGTTCGCCATGTTCCCTGACACCTACGAGTACCAGATGAAGAACATCGCCGGCTCCGGCGACGTCGTACTCACCGAACGGCTGGACGTGATCAACGGCTTCGACGGCGTACCTCATGCCGTCCCAGTCATGGGGACTTTCGTCGTTCTGGGCGACAGGATCACTCGCTGGACCGACTACTTCGATACCGCCCTGATCGGCAAGATGCTGTCCGGTGAGGACTATTCCACTCTCATCCCGCTGTGAGCAGTGACGAGCAGCTCCCGACCGATGCGGTGTTCCAGTTCGATTCGCTCCTACAGCCGGAGTTCGCCCGGTCGCCGCAGCCCTATTACAAGCAGATGCGAGATACCAACCCCGTCATGCGCCTCGCCGATATGTACGGCACGAATCGCGACAATGTGTTCGTCGCCCTGCGCAGCGACATCGAGCACGTGCTGGGCCACCCCGAGGTGTTCTCTTCGGATTTCCTCCCCGTCGAATCGCTCCCGCTGATCCCCGAGAACATCGATCCGCCCGAGCATCTGAAGTATCGCCGCCTCCTCAGTCCCTTGTTCGGACCGAAGCAGATGAAACAGCTCGAACCCGACATCACCAAGCGGGCTAACGACCTCATCGACAAGTTCATCGAACGGGGGGAATGCGACTACGCCGCCGAGTACGCCGTCCCCCTGCCCTGCGGCGTCTTCCTCGACCTCATGGGTCTGCCGTCGGACGAGTTGGACTTCTTCCTCGAGTTGAAGGAGGACATGGTCTACGGCCAGATGGTTGGCCAGGCGCACATGGTGCACACCATGGAGAGGGCAAAGGAACGATTCGAGCGGCTCATCGACGACCGTCGCCGCCACCCCAAAGACGATCTACTCACCCACCTGGTCAACGCCGAGGTAGAGAACAGGGCGCTGACCGACGACGAGCTGCTCGGCATCTGCGACCTGATGGTGGTGGCCGGGCTCGACACGGTGACCGACAGCCTGACCTGCTTCTATGCCTTGTTCGGTCGCAGCCCGGACCACCGGCGCCGACTGGTTGAGGATCCAGCCGTCATCCCAGCGGCGGTCGAGGAGCTATTGCGCTTTGAGTCACCGGTCACGTTCCTCCCGCGGATCGCGACCGAAGACATCGATCTCAGTGGCTGTCCCGTGAATAAAGGCGACCAAGTCGTGCTGCTTTTGGGATCGGCCAACACCGACGAGCGTGCGCTGAACGGGGCCAATGTCATCGACTTCGATCGTTCTGCAGTGGATCACCTGGCTTTCGGTGGGGGTATCCACCGTTGCCTGGGAGCGCACCTCGCCCGCATCGAACTACGTGTCAGCCTCCGCGAATGGCACCGGCGCATCCCCGACTACCATGTGCCCCCCGACGTGGAGCTCGAATTCACACCGCTTCTCCGGCAGGTCAAACACCTGCCAGTGGTGTTCGACACCGTGATCGGATGAGCCCCGTACGGCAGTGCCGCCAGGGCGTGCGGCAACGCATCCAGAGGGGTCAGACGTCCGCAAGGTGTCCCATAACGCGCGGCTGACATCGTCGTTGACAGCGCCCCGGAACGATGCTCCTATGGATTGTCAAGAGCGAATTGTGATCGAGGGAGCGCCGCGAAGACTTCCCGAGCGACGTAGCGCTTGAGGCAGCGGATCGCCTCCTTCTTGCTCCGTCCTTCCTTCATCCGGCGCTCGATGTAGTGCTGGGTTCTGGGGTCGCACACCATCCGGGTGAACACGATGTGCCAGAGGGCCGAGTTGGCTTGGCGGTCCCCGCTGCGGTTGAGCCGGTGTCGCTGCTGCTTGCCACTCGAGGCGTCGAGGGGAGAGACCCCGCAAAGCTTGGCGAAGGTCGATTCGTTCTTCAGGCGCTCGGGGTTGTCGCCGGCGGCCACCAAGAGGGCCGAGGCCACGTCGGTGCCAACGCCGTTGATGGCGTGCAGTTCCGGGGCGGTCTCTGCGACGAGGGTCTTTAGCAGGCGGTCGATCTCTTTGACCTCTTCTTCGAGCGAGAGTGCCCGACGCGCCAGCATGCGCAAGGTGAGCTTGGTCAGCGTCGTCACGTCGGTCCGTCCGGTGTGGCGATAGGCGCTGGTAAGTGTCAGGACCTTGTAGATAGAGAGGCCTCGCAGTTCGGCCCGGAGCTCCTCTGGGGCGGTCGAGACCAGGCTGCGCATCTGGTTGATGGCCTGGGTCCGGCTGCTCCTGGCCGAGGAGCGAGCGACGCGCAGCACCCGCATGGCCTCGATGTTTCCGTCCCTCGTCTTGGCCGACCCGGTGGCGTCGCCGCCCTGGGCGGACCGGGCGGCGGCCACGGCGTCTTCGGGGTCGGACTTTCCCTTGCGCCGGCGGCGCTGACGGTTGGGTCGGTCGACCTCGACGACGGCGACCCGGTGGTGCAGGAGGTGACGGGTGAGTACCGCCCCATAGCTGCCGGTCCCTTCGACACCGACGAGCTCGAGGGTGCCAAAGCCCTCGAGCCAGCGCAGCAGTTCCCCGTAGCCCGCGGCCGTTGCCGCAAAGCTCTCCACGCCGAGCAGCGCTCCTAGTTCGTCGAGGGCAGCCGCCACGTGGACGTCGAGGTGCGTGTCGACCCCTCCGGTGATGCGGCGCGCGATAGTGGTCATCGTCATCTGTTCCTTTCGCTTGGGGTGGGTGACACCGCACCGTCGGAACGATGGACAGGACAGCGAAGGGCCTGTGCGGCAGGCTCCTATGAGGTCACTCCGTTCGACCGGTTGGTGTCGGGTGAGTGTCCGAGCCGGGCCGACGAATCGACTTCAGGACAGTCCGAGAGGACGTCAGCCGGGTTTGATGGAGTCAGACCTGGCTCGGGCACGCACCCCACACGCTGACGAGTTCTCGCCCCGGAGTGGTGGACCGTCAGCGGGCTACGTCAATCCTCGCTGCCGGATCGGGGGGCTACAAAATGGTCGGCGGCCAAACGGCCTCAGGCGCACTCATCACTTGATGGCCGCCGCATCGGCTCTGCCGAGGAAACTTCGTCTGGAGGCGGGCCGAGGGACGCCGGTCGTGGTACCAACGTGGTTCCACATTGCCCATAACGAGGCCGGATTGGTTGTCACGGTGGGGGAGCGGGGTCTCTGAAAGTGGCTGCTCAACGGCTATCGTCGGGACTGGTCGCTACTACAGGGGAGCATCTGATGAAAAGTTCGAGTCCTCCCCCCCGAGCTAGTGTGATGTGTCAAGTCATCGGCGAATGATGTGTCACGTCATAGTCGAAGTCCAGC
>DAIQQK010000195.1:0-5134 GCA_036786835.1 Acidimicrobiales bacterium
TGGGCGGCGGGTACTGACCATCATCACCCTGGCCGATGACAGTGCGAGTATGGCTGCGGTCGCCCATTTTGCAGTGGCTTCCGCGGCCATGGAAATTCCAACTTCCCTCGTCCTCACATCGGACGACTCGGGATCACGCGGGCTGAGCGATGCCTGTGATCTTCTCACTGCCCGCAAGGAGGCGGCGAGACCGAATCTGCGGCTGCTTAAGGGCTCGTCTCCGGTCGAAGAGGCCGAGAGCGCGCTCACGGTCATTTCGATCGTGCTCAACCCCGATCAACCCAAGCTCCCCGCATTTGTGGCGCGCGGCATGGTCATGTTGGCGATCTCAGCGGGCTTCGTGAACCAGGAGCAGCTCGTCCGAGTTCTGATCGCCATCGGGCAGGAAGGCCTGTCTATCGAGGGTCTGTTCGTGACGAATCCAATGAGCGGCGATCGGACGCTCGGCTCGTTTCCCAACGCGAACGAGCAGGTGACTCAATTTCTACAGTCACGTACCTTGGAGCCTTGGACTGGAGGTGCCGACGTACGGTGACAACCATGCGAGAAGGGCCCGTTTTTCCGGATATGGGAGCGACCACCACGGAGCCTGCGGCCATCGTCGCTCCGTCCAACCCTTCTTCGGAGTCTCAGCCGCCTGTCGTACTCGTCGGCCGGCTGGTCAGTCTTCGCTTCGTGCTGGGCACTCTTCGTCGTCGTCGCAAAATCTGGCTGAGTTGCGCGGCTCTGGGTCTCGTGGTGGGACTCGGCTACCACCTCGTCGTGCCGCGCAGTTACAACGCATATGCGACTCTCTACCTTGCTCAAGCTCCCGGGACCGATCCCGCCGCGGGCATCGCAAACGACATGGCGCTGTTGCAGACCACTGCCGTTGGACAGCGAGCGGCCGAGCTATTGGGCGAGAGGTCCCTCAATCCTTCAACGCTCCTGGGCAAGGCGCCCGGCGTCGTTGAGAGCGACAACGTCCTCACGCTCAATGTCGCCGGGCCTACGCAGGCCGAAGCCGAGCGAAGGGCAAGCGCATTGGCAAAGGCGTTCCTTGGGTTTCGTTCAGAGAGGATTCAACAACAGACCGCCTCCGCCAACAAAGCACTCGAAAATCAGATTAGTTCGCTGCAGCAACAGATTGGCCAGTTGAGCGCCACAATCAACGGTCTGAATTCTTCGTCGCACGGTCAGGAGCTCACCACCCTTACGGGCGAACAGTCGTCCGACACAAGCGAGCTCACCACCCTCGAACAGTCTGTCCAGCAGAATCAGCTCGCCAGCATCGGGGTTACCAGTGGGAGCCGGATTGTCACGCCCGGCACTTTGGTGCCAGCCTCCTCTGCGAAGCTCTTCGGGCTCGACGGCATCGCCGGCCTCATCGGCGGTCTCATGATCGGCGTCGCCTATGTCGCCGTGCAAGCGGTTGTTTCGGACCGACTCCGGCGTCGGGACGAGGTGGCATCGTTGCTCGGTGCGCCAGTCGAGTTGAGCCTGATGCCAGTGCGCCATCCTCGGAGGCATCCCGAGTCGTGGATCAGACAATCAGCTTTCGAACCGCAAGAGGAGGTGAGTGCGCTCGCCGGCTATCTGCGTCGACGCGGGGTACGCCAAGGGGGCCGTACGACGCTGCTCATGGTCGCAGCGGACGACGTGACCGTCCCGGCGGCAGCCCTGGCAGTGCTCGCCAAGCGCCTGGCGGAGGAGGGCGAATCCGTGCTGGTAGCGGATCTCACGAACGAAAGCCTCCTGGCCCGGGGCATCGAGGATCTCCGGATCGACGGTCCATCGTTGGCAGATCGACCGGGCGGCAGCTTGCACGTGTTCATGCCCTCACCAGACGACATGAGCGAGGTTGCTGAACCGCCATGGAGTGCGACAACTGACGGAGGGAATGCCGTACTCGTACTGACCACGGTCGATCCCGCCAAGGGCGCATGGCATCTCAGCTGGGCGAAGGAAGCCGTCGTCTCGGTGACCGCTGGTCGCTCGAGCGCCCAGCGGGTCAATTCGACGGCCGTCCTGCTCCGCGCGGCAGGGATCACGATTCGATCCGGGGTTCTGATCGGGGCGGATGCCCAAGACGAGTCGATCGGCCTCCTCCAGCCGGCATCCCCATTGGTCGGGTTGCCGGTGGCCGACGGCGTCATTCCCGCATGACCCTTCCGGCGGGTTACGTCTCGGGCGCTCGTCCGATTTCGGCGTTATCCCCGGAACTGGCCCGTGACTGGGGGCTGCTGGCCGGTCCGAACGAGCGGTCGCTGCGTCGACGGATCGCCTGGGTGTGGGGCCTTCTGTTCTTCAACGTCATGACCTACACGACGGGTTCGACGAATCTGATCCCCCTTCCGCATCAGGTAGGCAAGGCCCTTCCGGAGCTGGCGCTGGGAGTGGCTGTCCTCCTCATCTTGACGGCGAATAAAAGGCTCCTGGTAAGGCCCAACATCTTGCTCATTCTGTTTACGGCGATGTGTCTGTTCGCGGCAATCATGAGCTTTCGCGGATACTTCGGTTTCGGTTCGATGATCCGTTGGGTCAGATTCGCAGTGTTTGTCGGCGCACTGTGGCTAACGACACCCTGGTGGGGGCGCCGCGACTTCATGATCCTCCACTTTCAACGACGAGCGCTCATGGTGGTCATCGGGACCGTCATTGTCGGAATGGCATTCTCGCCGACCAAGGCATTCGCAAACGCCACTGGCGGACGGTTAGGGGGGATTATCTGGCCGATTCAGCCGACCCAGGTGGCGCACTATGCGGCGGTGCTCGTCGGGATAACGGTCCTGTTGTGGCTGGCGGGAGCGTCGAAGTCAAAGTGGACTGGGGTTGTCATCGCCGCGGCTTTCGGCGTTCTGATCCTCACGCACTCCCGGATTGCGCTGGTCGCCATGCTGGCGGGGATACTCGTTGGCAGTTTGAGCCTCTTCCTCAGCCGGAAGCGAGTTCGGCGGGCCTTCGTAGTGGCGGTCCTCGTGGTGGGAATCGGCGCGCTCAGCTTTGCTCCGCTTATTACCGGGTGGTTCGCAAGAGGTGAGAACTCCCAGGCGCTGACCAGCCTCACGGGACGAACCAACATCTGGTCTGCTGTCTTGGACCAGCCGCGGACCGAGGCCAACACCCTCCTCGGGTACGGGATGTCAAATGACGGATTCGACGGAATTCCTATCGATTCCAGCTGGCTCGCGATCTATCAAGATCAAGGTCTCGTGGGTGACGTCCTTGACGGCCTGGTGTTGGTCTCACTTCTCGTCGTTGCGCTCATCAGCCCGCGCGGTCCGGGACGAGCCGTGGCTCTCTTTCTGGTTGTCTACTGCGGGGTCGAATCATTCACGCAGACAGGTCTCGGGCAACCGTCGACCGATATCTTGGACTTGGCTGTGGCCATGTCGTTACTGATGCCGCCCTTGCTGTTGTCGGCTGGGTCAGAGAACGCAAGGATCCTGGACCGATTGGTCTGACCGCATTTCGAGCTTGTCCGGGATGACCTGGCCTCCAGCTCGGACGATGCGTACGCCCAAGAGTTGGACGCTATCGCGGCAGCTATGGCTTGAGTGCCACTCCGAACATCCCCGCTTTGTCCGCCTTGGGAGCGGTGAACCATTTCTCGACACGGCGCGACTTGACGAAATCAACGAAGGCAGAATTGCCCTCGACGTCGTCGGAAATCAGTAGCCCGCCGGCACGCATGAATGGCCATGCTTTCTCGAACTCGTACTTCATCGTCTGAGGCGTATGGAGACTGTCATGAATGAATATGTCGATCGACTCCATGGATGCACAGGTTGATGCCATCGTCCTTCTGCTCGAACCTCGTATATAGGTCCAGTCCGGCCAGGCGATCTCATCCACCAATACCTTCGATTGTTCATGCCAGCCGGACATCATTGGTGGCAGATCGATGCTCCAGAGGCGACCGAGGCCGCCATTGGACTGAGCCATGGCGCCGAGAGTGAGCACGGTCGTGACGCCTCGAGCCACCCCAGTCTCAAGAACTCGCTGCGGGTCCATGTGACGTACGGCGCACCAGACGACGCGCGCCAGGTTCGCATCGGCATCATGTCCCTCGCCGACCTTGAGGCCCGATGCCGCCATGTGTCGCTCAAGGTCGCTCCACGCCTCATTGAAGCCCTCTTCCAGAGGACACGGCCAATCAACGTCGAGCAGTTCATGAAGGTTCTTCACGGGTTCCGCCGTCGTCGCAGAAGGCTTCTGACCAGCCACGGAGGAAAGATGCTCACAGAGAACGATCTCGGTTCTGCCGCGGATCCGGTCCAATCCTTCCAATGGATGGGAGGCCACAACGAGGACCGCTCGTCCGACATAAGCGACCCGTTCCTGCAGATTCCTTCCACTCTTCATTGCTTGATCCGCCATTGCAAGATCATACAGATCGATGTTCATTGGTCATCAAACCTCGGCTCCGCCGTGCCGAACGGAGTATCGTCGAGTCCCACACCTTGATCGTGTGACGTCACAGCCGGTTTGCGCACCGTGTGAAGTCGAGAATCGTCTGGTGATGACTAGGCACCCAATCCATTTCTTTCGACCGCAGCTCGTCACGCGGCAACCTCACCCCGTCGCTCCGAGACCGCAGGAAGGCTCTTCCGGTGGGGGGGTTGCTGTGCATGGCCCGGGCTGCGTGCTCTCCGAGGGACCTGGGCCGAACTCATGCACCCTGTGAAATGGCTGAATCCGTTGTTGGGAAATTGTGAACCCACGGCGAATGCGCCTAGGCGCCGATTTGCCAGAAAGTTCGCCGGTCCACGTATCACCACGTATCCCTGAGGCCTCCTGATTCAGGATGTCCTTGGAGAATCGAGGTAGAGACCCGAAGGGAAGGCGCTCGCCGACCCAGGTAGTTGAGGCGTCAAGTAGGTCTCCCTCTCGTTTGGAAGCGTTGGCGCCCTGAAGTGCCCCCAGTGTGCGGTCCGGTGTTGAGACTGCTCGTCGGTGGAGTCCATGGAGAGAGATAACCCGTTGACAATGCGCACCCCGAGACTCCATGCGATGCTCGCACTGTCCTTGCGAGCCATGGTCCTCGGCTCTCTCGTCGTCTCATTGCTCGTACTGGCGATGCCGCAGCGATCATTCGCTGCCACCACCGCCTCGGACAACTTCAACAGGGCGAACGGAAGCCTCGGTGCGAACT
>DAIQQK010000057.1:0-19549 GCA_036786835.1 Acidimicrobiales bacterium
GGTATTTGCGTACGCGACGGGTTGGGGGCCGGTCCTCTCCCTTGGGTTGATCTTCGCCGCGAGCTCAGCGCTTGGGCTATTCGGTTCTACGGCAACGCGCTGGAACTTGCGCTTCACATTCCTGTGGATGCTTCTTGGACAGACGGCGATCGGCCTGGGACTTGCGCCGAGCGCGATCCACGAACCATTGGTCCAGGAGCTTGCCTCTGTCTGCCTGCTCGGAGAGTTGTTGAGCATCGCGCTCTTGGGTCGAGCGACAGCTGCGGGTGAACTGCTGGAAGCGGATCTGCGCCAATCAGAGAAACGATTCAATGCCTTCCTCTCGAACGCCTCGGATGTGGTCCTCGTCATGGACGAGGAGGGACTGCTCAAGTACGTGAGCCCCGCCTTCGAGCGAACTCTGGGCTTTTCCCCCGAGTCCTGCTACGGGCAGTCGACAGCCAAGTTCATCCACCGTGAGGATCTCGAGCGCGTGAAAGAACAGGTTCAATCGATCGGGGATAGTCCCGACAGTGTGATCGACATGCAACTGCGGATCCACGACTCCAAGGGAACATGGAGGCAGTTCGAGGCGACGTTCACGAACCGGATGGAGGATCCCGATGTCTGCGGCATCGTCGGAAACCTCCACGACGTTACGGAGCTGCTCGAGGCTCACGAGTGGTTCCGAAGTGCCTTCGAAGACGCTCCTACCGGTATGGCGCTCGCAAGCACGAGTGGAGTGATCTTGCGCGCCAATCGCGCATATGGCTCGATTCTGGGAAGGTCACCGCTCGACATCCCCGGTAGGAAGATCCACGACTTCGCCCATCCCGAGGATTCAGAAGAAGACGAGTTCGAACTTCGCCGCCTTACAGCCGGGATCTTGGACAGTTACGAGCTCGAGAAGCGCTTTGTCCACGCTGACGGGCATGACATCTGGGCCATGGTCCACATATCATGCGTGCGCGATTCAGTGGGTCGACCTCGATATCTGATCGCCCAGATCCAGGACACCACCGAGGCTCGCGGCATGCGCGAACGTCTCGAGCACGCCGCCATCCACGACACGCTCACCGGGCTCCCCAATCGCGCACTGTTCATCGACCGCCTCAACATGGCGCTTCGACGCGCCGGGCGCAACGGCCGTCAGGTGGCCGTGGCCTTCTTGGATCTCGACAGGTTCAAATTGGTGAACGACGGACTCGGGCATGCGGCTGGTGACGAACTCTTGAGAGCTGCTGCGACCCGTCTCACCAACGCACTTAGGGCAGAGGACACGGTCGCCCGCTTCGGTGGGGACGAGTTCACGATCTTGTGGGAGCTCGACCACAGTGAAGATGCTCTCGCGGTGACACGGCGCGTCATGGAGGAGCTCAAGTGTCCCTTCGAGGTTGACGGAGCTCCGGTGTTCGTCACCGCAAGCGCTGGGGTTGTGGTCTGCACCGATGGGTCGATGGAGGCTTCGGACATCCTTCGGGACGCGGACAGCGCGATGTACGTCGCGAAGGAAGCGGGTCGAGGCAGGGTGGAGCTGTTCAGCGGGGAAGGGAGTGCCAAGGCCCTGGAAAGCCTGCGCGTCATGAGCGAGCTGCACAGGGCTCTGGCCAACAACGAACTAAGGCTCCACTACCAGCCCATCGTGGAGCTCGCATCAGGATCTGTGGTGGCGGTCGAGGCTCTCGTGCGGTGGCAGCACCCGGAACGAGGCCTCCTGAGCCCCGACCAGTTCATCTCTCAAGCCGAGGAGAGCGGGTTGATAGTCCCCCTCGGGGCATGGGTGCTGAAACAAGCTTGTGCTCAAGCGGCCAACTGGCATGAAATCGCAAGGACCGCAGGGCACGATGCAGTTGAGATCGCCGTCAACCTCTCCCCGCGACAACTCATCGACCCCGGCTTCGTCGAGTCTGTCAGCACGGCAGTGACATCCAGCGGAATCAGCCCGGGCACGTTGTGTCTGGAGATCACCGAGAGCACGCTCATGCGCAACGAGCGGGCATCCGCTGACGCCTTGACCTCGTTGAGACAGCTGGGCGTACGAATAAGCATCGACGATTTCGGCACCGGGTACTCGTCGCTCTCGTATCTGAAGCACTTCCCGGTCGACTCTTTGAAGATCGACCGGACGTTCGTGGACGGGATCGGTGAGGAGCCTGACGACTCCGTGATCGCAAGCGCAGTGATCGCGTTGGCGCACTCGCTGGGGCTCACAGCGGTAGCCGAAGGAGTCGAGACCGAAATCGCTCTCGAGGAGCTACGAGAGCTCGGCTGTGACTACGTGCAGGGCTACCTTCTCGGCCGCCCCCTGCCCGTCGACGAGCTACAGGCAGTGCTCTTCGAATCCAGGGCTCCGAAGCCGGTGCTGCGGTTGGAACCGACGGGGTTGGCCCTTCCAACGCCACTTTCAAATGGATCGAGTCTCGATTACTTGGGTGCCTTGGCCGGGCCGGCATCTTCAGAATGAGCGCAGGCTGGGAGACTTGTATGCATACAGCAAATAGAAAGCGGTTACGCCTCAAGGGGTGGTCGGCGGGTACCGATGATGAGACAGTGAGACTCTTTGCGAGAGCGGCCAGTGATCCTGTCCGGTCGAAAGCTCGACTGGACGGCGAGGTCTAGTCATGTCTCGCGCCTACCAGGACGACATCTTCGTCGCCCGACGCTCCGCGTCCTCTCGGGGCAAGCGGTGGTGGTCCCGCTCGGCCCAGAGTCGGCCCGTGAACGCGGATCTCCCCGTCGAAAGCCGAATCTCAGCAGAACGGCAAGAAAAGCTCGCCCGCGTAGCCTCGGCGCGCGAATCGATCCATGCAGTCTTTCAGCCGATCGTCGATCTGCGAACTGGTGACGCCGTCGGGGTCGAGGCCCTAGCCCGCTTCGAGACAGAGCCACCGCGTTCACCTGACCTTTGGTTCGCGGAGGCCGCTGAAGTCGGACTGGGAACCGAGGTCGAGCTGGCCGCATTGCGTGTTGCGCTCGAAAGGCTCCCGCGCCTGCCGTCGGGCCTCTATATGTCGCTCAACGCTTCGCCCGCCACCATGATGTCAAGGGAATTCCATTTGGTTCTGGCTGAGACTGCGGGTGAGCGAATCGTCATCGAGGTGACCGAGCAGTCCGTAATAGACGACTATGCCCGCTTTGCCGATTCGATCGCGGACTTGCGATCGAATGGCGTCCGACTAGCGGTAGACGACGCTGGAGCAGGGATTTCGAGCTTCTTGAACATCGCGAACTTTCAACCGGACATCATCAAACTGGACGTCGCCCTCACCCGGGGCATCGATGCGGATCCCACGCGTCAAGCGGTCGGATCTGCTCTTTTGACTTTCGGTCTGAACGCGTTCAACGCCGGGCTCATCGCCGAAGGAATCGAGACAGAGGGCGAGTTGGCGACACTGCGAGCACTCGGATTCCCATTCGGCCAGGGCTACCGTCTTGGTGCTCCCGCTTCAGTGCCCCAAGCGCCTCTTCCAATTCTGGGGCCTGAAGACGACGAGACTGAAATCGACAACGGTCATCACCACCTCTACAGCGAGGCAGAGACGTCAGTTCCTTCGTAGCGGTTCGAGCATCGCCCCGATGCTCACGGGTTGACGCGATCGCCCTCCACTTCGACAACCATCTCGATCTCCACCGGGATTCCGAAAGGCAACTCGGCCATGCCCACTGCAGAACGGGCATGACGGCCGCTTTCTCCGAACACCTCGACCATGAGGTCCGAGAAACCGTCGACGACTTCGGGTTGCCGATCGAAACCGGGCCCTGAGTTCACCATTCCCAGGACCTTCACGATGCCCTTCACCCGATCGAGGCTTCCAAGGTGTGCCCGGGTAGTGGCCAGAAGGTTGAGACCCGTCAGCCTGGCGGAGGCTTTCGCCTCGTCGACACTCATATCGGTACCGACCTTGCCCCGATCTCTTGTGCCGTCTGCATGCATGGGCCCGTGACCCGCCAGAAAGAGAAGATTCCCAACCTCTCGTGCGCGAACGAAGTTCGCCACCGGCGGCGCGACCGGTGGAAGTTCGATGCCAAGTTCAGCCAATCGAGCCTCAGCTGTCATGAGTGCGTGACCATACCAGTCCGGCTTTGATGTGTCGTTGGCGGCGCTGCAACCGACGGAATTCCGTCCGGCACCCTATGATCCGGTTCGGTGGCGCAACGGCGGATGTTCATCGTGACGCATGTCGCTCCGTACCGTGCCGGACCCGCCGGCGTCCACGGCGTACTTGGCCAGGCAACCACAGCTCTCGCAGAGCTGGGCACCATGTCGGGACTCGAGCCGCTGAGCGTGCGCGATGTCACCAGCCTGCCCGCGTCGGATCTGGCCGGCGGCGGCGTCTTGTGCCTGTTCACCATTGGGGAGACTCCGTGGTCCGAGAGCCAGCGCTCGGCGATCATCGACTCGCTTCGAACCGGGAGACTCGGAGTGGTGGGCGTCCACTCGGCCACTGACTCGTGTGAAGACTGGACTGAATACGCCGAAATTGTCGGCGCACGGTTCGACGGGCACCCATGGACGACTGAATTCGTCGCGGAGGTGGTCGACGTTTCACACCCGGCCACGGCGCACCTCGGCAAGCAATGGCGATGGAAGGACGAAGTGTACGTGTTCCGTGACCTGCGGCCCGAGGCGACCGTGCTTCTGCGTGCCTCGCCGGACTTGCTCGATATGACCGCACCAGGAGCGCGACTTCCCGAGTGGGGCCTGCCGCTTGCTTGGTCCTTCACCGAAGGACTCGGACGAGTGTTCTACAGCGCTCTCGGTCACTTCCCACACGCTTGGGAGAGCCCGGTGTTCTTGCGCCACATCGCAGGTGGCCTCTCCTGGGTGCTTGGTTGATCAATAGACGTTTCAGTTAGCCGTGCTGCCAGAACCTGCCCTGAAGGCTGCGTGGCCCGGGTAGGGCAACGTTGTCCAGAGCGCTCACGTCCTCATCGCCGAGGCGCCAACCCAATGCCCCGGCGTTCTCCTCCGCCTGCTTCTTGTTCTTCGCGCCCGGGATGGGGATCACTCCTTTGGCCATGATCCAGTTCAACGCGACCTGACTGGGCGTCTTTCCTCCTTGCTCTTCTCCAATCCGCCGCAGCTCCTTCAAGACGCTCTCCACCAACTCCATTGGATGATCCCCGAAGTTGCGCTTTCCCTGAGGCCGATTCGATGCCGAATACTTGCCAGTGAGGCGGCCCTGGCCTATCGGTGAGAAGGCCAGCGGCACGACACCAAGTTCCGCGCAGGTGGCGAGCAGCCCATTTGTGAAGGGGTCGCGCCGTAGTAGAGAGAACTCGATCTGGTTGCTGGCGAGTCGAAGACCGCGCTTTTCGAGCTCCGCCGCGATGGACCGGGTCTCCTTCGCCGAGTAGTTCGACACTCCGACCGCCTTGACGAGGCCCAGCTGGTGGGCATTCGCCAAGGCCTCCGCCAATGCGGCGTGGGACCGAAGGCTGATCGGCCCATGGAGCTGGTAGAGGTCGACCGACTCGCGTCTCAGACGCCTGAGCGAGGCGCGCAACGACCTCAAGAGCGAGTGACGGACATAGAGTTTCCACGGCGAAGGCATGAATTTGGTCGCGATCTTTGCCTGAGCCGCTCGTTTCGGATCCCGGGACAACAGATCGCCGATGATCCGTTCGCTCTCACCCCGCCCGTACACTTCGGCACTGTCGAACAGGGTGACACCGGCATCGATCGAGGTGTTCCACGCCTCTTCTATAGAGCTCTGCGTGAGACTTGCGTCGTAACCACCCATACCCCACGTCGAGCGGTCACCCCAAGCCCAGGTGCCTACCCCGATCGCAGGAATCTCCACGTCGGAGCCGGCCAAACGGTAGTCCGCCGATGTCATTTCAGGCGAAGCTCGGCAACCAGTGAGCGGTGGCCGCGAGCAGTTCGTCGGTCATGGCAACCACGTGTTCGTAGGCGAGGCGGCCGGCAGTCGGATCGGCCAACATTGCCTCGAGGACTCTCGTCCGATCACCCGTCAGCGCCGCGTCCACGGTCAGCTCCTGGGAGGCCGCGACACGCCGCAGGCACTCACCCACGACAGAGGGAACCTCGACCGAGTCCCGTGGCAACAGACCCTCTGCTCCGCCCACGCCGATGCATTCGACCACAGCCCCAGTCGGGAGGTTCTGAACCTGACCTCTGTTGGGCAGGTTCACCGGCAGCTCGCGCTCTTGTCCTGTGAGGAGCGCCTCGAGCAACGGCGCGACCAGCTCCCCCGACGGGATCCATGGAACCTGATCCGAAGCCATCAGCCACGCGAGGTTCGCGTTGTCCTTGGCCTTGTCCGACCGGTGTCCTTCGATCCCGTAGTGGTGGATCCCCCAATCCCTGCCGAAGTCGGAGACGTCCGCTACGAAACCAGGGAAGAACTCCGCGACGTGAGTGTCGGAGGAAGCCGGAAGCACGCCGAAGCGGCGGAACAGTTCGAGTTTGACCTTCATGTTCCCGAGGACGTCTGCCTTCGTCCACTTTTCGCCCGGGTTCGAGGAGCGCCAATGCATCTGGTCGGGTAGCGGGTCGAGCCAGAGCGGTCCGGACAGGTCGATTCGTCCTTCCATCGCATCGCGCAGCATCGTGAACCCGTCTTGTGTGCCGATCTGAAGCGACGTAGCGACCGGGAGATGGTTGACTCCTGCGATCACCGGATCCACCTCGTCCATGCCGACATCGAAGAGCAGGCTCAAACAGAACTGAAGACCCACGACTTCGTTACAGAGGCCGACGACAGCGATCGACGTCTCCTTCGACACCGCACGGCATAGGGCGGTCAGAGGATTGGTGACGTTGATCAGCAGGGCACTCGGGCTGCGTCGCTCCATCGCCCGGGACACCTCGAGGATCACCGGGATGCTGCGCAGCGCCCTTGTGATCCCACCAGGGCCGATGCTGTCGCCCACCGGCTGACGTATCCCAAAGCGTGCAGGAATGTCGATGTCGTGACGCATGCTCTCGAAGCCGCCGACCGAAAACGCAGTGATGACGAACTGCGCGCCTTCGAGCGCTTCGTCGAGGTCCGTCGACGCTCGCACCACGAGCGGAATACCCCGACGCTCTGCGATGTGGGCGCCGAGCTTGCTCGCCGCCGCCAGCGCACCCTCGTCGACGTCCATCAGCACTATCTCGGCGTCGGCAAGGGCCTCGTGGTTGGCGAAGTCGACCAGCAGGCTCGGGGTCCAGTGGGTGCTCCCACCCCCGACAATCGTGATCTTTGCCCCCATGGACCCGAGACGGTAGTTGCTTCTGCGACAAGACGTCGTCCCGGCTGCACTACCTTTTGCCCGTGAGCTCACCCCGACTACGTACCGTCGGGCACATGCAGGTCACGGTTCACGACGATCTCGCCGGGCTCGCCCGTGCAGCTGCGAACTACGCCGCCACCCGAATCCGCGAAGCGGTCTCGGCCAAGGGCACCGCAAACGTGATGTTCGCGACAGGAAATTCGCAGCTCGCGTTCGTCGACACCCTCATCGGGCACACGCCCGGCGTGCCCTGGGCCGATGTGTCGATCTTCCACATGGACGAGTACGTGGGTGTAGGCCCTGATCACTCGGCGGGCTTCCAACGATGGATCCGCGAGCACATCTGCGACAGGGTCCATCCCCGCGAAGCCCACTACATCGAAGGTGCCGCCGATCCGGCAGAGCAGTGCTCTGCCTACGCGTCGCTCCTGCAGAGCCACCCAATGGACCTGTGTTGCCTCGGGATCGGAGAGAACGGGCACCTCGCCTTCAACGATCCTCCGGTTGCCGATTTCGACGACCCGAGTGACGTGAAGGTCGTAGAGCTCGACCAGGCGTGCCGGCGCCAGCAGGTGGACGAAGGACACTTCCCGGACATCGAATCGGTGCCGCCCTGCGCCATCACCGTGACCATTCCCGCCTTGCTACGAGCGGTCGATGTTCTCGCGGTCGTACCTGAACTGCGCAAGGCACGAGCGGTGCGCGCAGCTCTCGAGGGACCGGTGGAGAGCGCATGTCCCGCCTCGATCCTTCGCACGTGCAGAAACGTGGTGCTGCACTTGGATCGGGACTCCGCGTCACTCCTGACGGCTGAACGAGCCGGTGAAGGAGCTCCCTAGCAGCCGGTGGATCCTAAGCGGGCTCTCCTCCACGCCCGTCGTGCAGCCAGCGCTCGAGGAACGGGTACACCTCTTCGCCGTCCCAACGATGCCCACCCTCGAAGACGTGGTGTGCAAGGTGGTCTTCTGCTCCGAGCGCCTGGTAGACCGCGCGCAGCTTCGCACTCCCGGCCCTCGCCACCGGAGCCGGAAAGAGATCGTCGGCATCTCCGCTCTCTATGAGCATCGGCCGCGGAGCGACGAGCGACCCCAAGTCGAGGTGCTCGATCTTCCCGAGCATCCCCGGAAGGACCTGCGAGCCGCACATGTTCCAAGGCATCTTGTGAGAGTCCTTCCACGAGGAGAAGTAGCCGCTCACGATGGCCACTGCTACACGGGTATCCCAGGCGGCCAGGAACAACGACATGGTTCCGCCGTACGAGAGCCCTGCCACTGCGATGCGATCAGGTGCCACGAGTACGTGGTCTTCGAGCACGTCGAGACAGCGCGCGAGATCCCACAGGTTCTGGGTCAATGGGCTCACTCCGGCCATGACTGCATGGACGAGGTTGGTGTCGCAGGCGTAGTGGTCCGGCGGGTTCCAGTCGGCGCGCTCTCCGAAGCAACGAAGATCGGGAGCCAAGACGACATATCCACGCAGCGCGAGCTTGTGTGCGTAGTCACCTCCGGGGGTCTCGGTCTCCTCGAGGCCTACGACTTGTGACTTGCCCGGACCGTGACCGTGGACTGCAAGGACCGCGGGTCCAGGTCCCTGGCGCCCGATGGGGACCAATAGGTATGCGGGCACGGACATCGTCTCCTCGGTGTCGAAGACGACCTTGTGTCTCACGTAGTGGTGGCAGTCGACGCTCTCGAGCGTCTCGAGGCTCAGAGGGACGCGCTCGGGGAGCGGGCCCAGGAGAGACGCCAGGCATATGCGGCGCCTTTCGATCCACTCCCCGAGCTCGCCGGTCGGTGCCGGCGTCGCAACCCCAGTAGATGAAGGCGAAGCAAGCTGATCGGAGAGCGGATCGATAGGCATGGGATCTTCGAGGCGCGTCGCCTCCAGCTTCACCATCCATGAGTACCAAGGGGAGTAGTTTCGGCGCGGCCTCGGAAAAGAGGGCTCATCTGCCGGCAAGTGGTCTCCAGCTCTGGACGACGACCCAGCAGGTCCCCTGTGTCTTGCCCTGATACGTCAGCACGCACCGCGAGGACGGCAGGACGTTGTTGTGCAATTCGACCACCTCGTACTCGGTGGGCCCGGCGAACTTATCCGCTCCGTAGCTCAGGACCGGTGAATAGGTCCCGGCAAAGCCGCTGATGCTCGCCATCGCCTGGACGAACGAGCGGCGGTTCAGGTCTCGCCCCGCCTTTCTCGCTGCGTCGGCGAACACGGTGATCCCCTGGCACCAACCTGCTATGGGTCCCTGTGCCTCGATGTAGGGCGAAGGTGCTTCCCCGTTGATGAGCGTCTGACCGGGTATCGGATTGGGGTTGGCCGCGTGCCAGATCTTGTAGCAGTTGAGGACACCGGGGTCGTATCCTCCTCTGCTCACCACCGTCGCCGGGGCGTCGGTTCCTCCGACATTCTCGACGGATATACCTTCTTGCCCGTCAAGGGCCTGCTCGTAGGGAATGGGGATGAGCCCCAGCGAGACAGTCACAGAGGACTCGTAGTCGGAGAGAAGCAGCTTCGGGAAATAATGCTGGCTCGTCTCGGCACCCAGGTACGGGAACAGAGCGTTGAACGGAATGAGCGGTATGACCGCGCTGACGCCGGCCGCCTCGAGTCGCTGGACCACTAGAGGCGCCGCCGCGCTGGTCGCCGCCTGATCCGAGGCCTGAGAGGGAAGGGTCTCGATCGCCTCGCTCGTGATGCCCGCCGCGCGGAGATCAGGTAGCAGGTAGGAATCGAGAGCCGATTGGTCGCTCGTGCGATCACCGACGACGATCCCGAGCTTGTGCCCTCCCCCTATGAAGCCGGCGCTCTTCGCCCACTGGACCAGAGTGCTGAGAACTTGGGACTGGTCTGGGCCCGTCCACCACAAGTACGGGGCTGCGGCTTGGGTCCAACTCGAGACAGTCGTCCATTGGCCGATGAACGGTGTGTGACCCTCCTGGGCCACGCACAGCTCGTCGTTGCCGGTCCAGTCCCCGAGTCCGTCCACCACGGCGAACACAGGGGGACTGCCCTCGGTCCACTGTTTGCACAGTGCCCTCATCGACGCCTCGTTGGTGGGGTCGAAGCTCACGATGATCGGGTTGATCGTGCGACCGTCTATCCCTCCTGCGGCGTTGATGGCGTCGACATAGGTGTGTATGGCCGTCTGCTGCACGTCGAACTCGGCGTCACCGGCGAAGCCGAAATTCGAGGCGAGCGAAGTCAGGTTCGAAACGGGGAAGACGACGTTGATCGAAGAGGCACTCACACCTCGAGTGCTCGTCGAGGCCTGGTCGACGCCTACGCCGCTCGGCGCCAGTCCCGCCGTGCCGGGAGCCGTGCTCGTGCCGGGACCACCCGAGGAGGACGTGCCGGCCACGATCCCATACGCAGCTCCACCAACGACCACGAGAGCGACGACCAATGTCCCGATCTGGAAGCTTGCCGGGCGCCGGCGGAGGCGTCGCCAGTAGCGGCCCACGACCCTGGAGCCTCCCCCACTCGCCATGGATTCCCCTCCGACTCCTAGAGGGCAGCAAGAGCCGACCCTCCCCGGTGGCATCACGATAGGAGGTGCGCCACCATGTATGCATGGCGCTTCAGACCTCGATCGATTTGCGGCCCATCTCGCCGAACATCGGAGCCGAGATCTCGGGCATCGACCTTTCGAAACCGCTGGGGGAAGACGCCGTCAGAGAGATCCGTGCCGCTTTGTGCCGCCACCTCGTTCTCTTCTTCCACGAGCAGGATCTGAGCCCGGAGGAGCAAGCGGACTTCGCCTCCCAATTCGGCGAGGTCACCCCGGCGCATCCGGTCCTGCCTTCGATCGAAGGCCACTCCAAGGTGCTCGCGATCGACGGGAGCGTCGACCGCGCGTCGTGGTGGCACACCGACGTCACCTTCCTTTCCACTCCTCCCCTGGGATCGATCCTGCACATGCGAACTGCACCTGAAGTCGGTGGGGACACCATGTGGGTGAGTCTCCAAGCGGCTTACGACGCGCTGGCCGAACCAGTGCGCGCGATGTGCGACAGGCTGATCGCCTGGCACCATGACCCGTGGTTCGCCGCGGACGTCGAGGCGCAGGGTGGATATCTCTGGGACGGAGTGTGGCAAGAGAAGCTCTATCCGACCTCACACCCAGTCGTTCGCACTCATCCAGAGACCAATCGAAACGGGCTCTTCGTAAACTCCCAATTCACACAGTTCATCGAGGGTGTCTCGAAGCTCGAGAGCGAGGCTCTGTTGTCCATGTTGTATCGGCACTGCCAGCGTCCGGAGTTCTCGTGTCGGTTCAGGTGGAAAGCGGGTGCAGTCGCCTTCTGGGACAACCGTGCCACCCTGCACTACGCGCTCGACGATTACGGGAACGAGATTCGCATCGCCCACAGGGTGACACTGCGCGGCGAGCCCACCTACGGCCCGGCACGACCGATGGGCCCGGTCACGGCAGTCGCCTCCTCGCTCGCCCCCAAGTAGGCCGCCACGGCGCGTGGGTCGTGGCGTAGCTCGTCGGGGCTGCCCGATGCCACGACGGTGCCGCTCTGCATGACGTAGACCATCGGGCAGAGCTCGAAGACGAGCGGCACGTCGTGCTCGACGATCAGGACCGTGCACCCGGTCACTTCGTGCAATCGACGGAGGAGCGGAATGAACGCCTCGGCTTCGCGCTGGGCGATCCCGGCCGTGGGCTCGTCGAGGAGGAGGAGCCGAGGCCGCGCCAGCACGATGGAAGCGAGATCCACCACGCGACGTGTGCCGGTGGAGAGATGACCTGTCAAGTGGTCACGGAAGCGTCCGAGACCGAACGACTCGACCACGTTGTCCACCGCTCGTCGCTTTGCACGTTCGGTCCGGCGTTCCCAGGGGAGCTGCAAGCTGGTCGAGATCACGCCGACGGCTCGACGTGCGTCCTCGTTCAACATCAAAGTGTCGTGCACCGTGAGCTCCGGGTACAGCGTGCAGTCCTGGAACGAGCGAACGACTCCTAGCTCGACGCGCTCCTCGGGTATGTAGTCCGACAGGGCAACGCCGTCGAGATGCATCGTCCCGCCGGACGGGATCACGAAACCGGAAATCGCGTCGAGCAAGGTGGTCTTGCCCGAGCCGTTTGCTCCTATAAGCCCGGTCACGCTCCCGGGTTCCACGACGAGGCATACCCCGTCCAGGGCGAGCAACCCACCGAACGAGACCGACAGATCGGTGACCTCGAGTCGGGCAGCTACAGGCCTTTCCTCGCTCACGCCTGGGCCTCGCTGACGGCGTCACCGACGGCTGCACTCGGTGGCACTTCCTCGTTGGTTCGCCACCGATCGAGCCCGCGTGACAGCGCGTCTGCCACGAGATCGCCGCCTCGGTGCATGACCCCAGCCATCCCCCCCGGCAAGTACAAGATGAAGGCCAGAAGACCGATGCCGCTCGTCAGGAATTGCGTGGTGGAGGTGGTACCGAAGATCGCCGGCAACCCGACAAGGTAGAGCGCCCCGAGGACGGCACCCGGCACGGAGTCAAGGCCGCCGATCACGACCATGGAGACCACCAACAGCGACACAGTCGGGTCGAAGGTCGCCGTGCTGAAGCGCTCGGTCGCAAGCGCCAGGCACACCCCCGCGTACCCGGCGATGAACCCCGACAGAGCGAAGGCGAGCAGCTTCGTGCGCATCACGGGGATTCCCGCTGCTGCGGCCCCTTCCTCGTTGTCGCGCACGGCTATAAGACGGCGCGCCACACCATGGTCTCGCCACAACCTGACAATGAGGACGCTCACGACCAACACGCCAAGCGAGAACCATGCGAAGGCCCGTTCAGAGGACAGGCTCAATCCGAACAGGGAGGGGCGGGATACGAGTGTCGACTCCGGATTGGGCAAGCCGGAACAGATCCTGCGGTGAACGAATGGGACGGTCCAACAAGAGGTGGACAGCACCGAGGTCTGCATGAACAGAGCGAAGGCGAGCGTGGAGACGGCGAGATAGAGCCCGCGGATGCGAAGTGCCGTCAGCCCGACGAGCACAGAGACCGCCGCTGTGATCACACCCGCCAACAGCAGCAGGGGAAGAAGCGGCACCGACTGCGAGAAGTGGGTGGCCACGTCTGCCCCAACGGCGACAAAGGCCACCTGGCCCAGTGACACCTGCCCTGCCCACCCGATGAGCACGGTGAGCGACAGGGCGATCACTGCGTAGATGCAGATCTGCGACATGAGGAACGAACGGCCCACCCCGACGAAGAGCGGAAGGGCAGTGCAGGCGACCAGCGCCAGGACGACGCCTGCATTTCCCACCTTCAGGCGAAACGCTTCTCCGACAGGTCGGAACGAAGCAGTGCCGGTCGTCCAAGAGGCCCGTTCGACACCCCGCCTTCGGCCCTGCAGCGATGCGCCGCGAAGCAGCAGGGCCCCTTGAAGAAGCACGAACAGGATGAGCTCGACCGTGGCAGTGCCAGTGGAAGGGCTGTTTATGTTCCAGCCCAAGACCTCCTGCACGATCCCCACGCCTATCCCCGCGACGAAGGCGACCGGCAGGCTGAACATGCCGCCGAGCAGCGCGGCTAGGAGAGCGAGCAGCAGGAGATCAGGACTCAGAACCTGCGTCAGAGCGCTCGTCTGACTCGGAGAAGCGAGGAAGGCGGTGACGGCAGAGAGGACCCCCGCAATGGTCCATGCCATCGTGGAGACACGGCGTACCCAGACTCCCGAAAGCCGGGCGGAATCGCTGTTCTCGGACATCGCACGCATTGCCAGGCCCCACGAGGAGTAGCGAACGAACAGGGCGAGAGCCACTGTCACCACGGGTGCGACGATCAGAGTGAGGACCTGACCGGGAGCAAAGAGGAAGCTCCCGATGTGAAAGGTCAAGTGGATCGGAACGGGGAAAGGACGAAAGAGCTTCTTCGGACGAATGAACGGCAGCACCGTGAGGAGGTAGAGCACCTGGGAGAGACCTATGGTCGCCACCATGACCTGGACGCGCGGTCGCCCGTACAGCCGCCTCAGGAGGAGCTCGGACCCCGCACCCGCCGCCGCCGCCAGGGCCAACGCGATCACGAGCGCTGCCAAGTAGTAGAACCCGAAGTCGTAGTAGAGCTTCACCATGAACACGGCGGCGACCACACCCAGCTGACCTTGCGCGAAGTTGACGACCCGGCTCGTGCGGTAAACGAGGGTGAGCCCCATGGCGAGCAAGCCGTAATTCAGCCCGAGGATCGCCCCCTCTACTACGACCGAGATGGGCACTGACACTTCAGCCCTCACCATCCAATTCATCTGTCGCGTTGGCTGTCACGTCGTCCGCCGAGAGCCCCCCGACTGTGACATCGGTCAGAAAGACCGGACGCAGTAGGTCGGAGCGTTGCAAGAGATCGACGATCGGTCCTTGGAACTTGATCTCGCCCCGCTCTAAGAAGTAAGCGCGATCTGCCAGGCTCATGGCGCGGTTGACACTCTGATCCACCAGAACCACCGTTGTGCCGGCCGCGTTGACGGCGCGAACGATCTCCATCAGACGGTCGACGGTCATCGGTGCGAGGCCAAAGGCGAGCTCGTCGATCATCACCAAGCGCGGCTTCGTCATCATGACCCGAGCCAGGGCCAGCATCTGCTGCTCCCCCCCAGACAGTGACCCGGCCGGCTGGTTCAGGTGGCTCTCGAGCTCGGGAAAGACTCCGATCGCTTCGTCCAGGGCCGCAGCTGCCCGAGCGCCATCACCGCGAAACGAGTGCTCGGCTATGCGCAGGTTGTCCCTCACGCTCAACGAAGGAAAGGTCATCTTTCCTCCCATGAGCAATCCCGCCCCGAGCCCGATGATCTGCTCGGGTTCGAGATACGTGCACGTGGTGCCGAAGATCCGGATGACCCCGCGGTGCGGGTGTTCCAAGCCTGCGACCGTTCGAAGCAGCGTCGACTTCCCGGCTCCGTTGGTCCCGAGGAGCGCCACGATCTCGCCCTCGGCGACCTCCATGTCGACGTCGAACAGCACCTGCTGCGTCCCGTAGTAGAAGTCGAGATTGTGCACTTGTAATGCCGGGACGTCTCCTCCGGCTTGGCGTCTACGACCCTCGGCGTGGCGCTCGAGCACGTCCTCGATCACGAGGGTGATGTCGCGCCGGACGTGACGCGAGCCGATGACCAGCAACAGCCCGCCGACCGCGCACACCGGGCCGATGAGCGTGAGAGCGGTGGTCACGTTCGAGGAATCGCTGATGGCCCCCAGCAGAACGCCGCCCGCGAAGCCGCCGAAGACTGCGGAGTACACCCCGAACATGGCGAAGCAGATCGTCCGCATCTCAGCGGGCGCGGTGGCTGCAAGGGTCTGGAAGATCGCGATGGCGATCGGTGCGATCGCCACGTTGGCCAGCAGCTGGAAGGCGACCACCAGCCACAGCTTGGGCATGTAGAGAGAGGCCGTGAAGAAGACCCCGTAGACGGTTATGCAGATTCCTGCCAGGACCAGAGGGGCCTGCGGGGCGCGACGGAACAGACGGTCCCCGACCACGTAGGCGAGGGGCAGCCCCAGGAAAGCCGCGAGCCCGATGATCGAGAAGATCTCACTTCGGTGTGCCGTTCCCTGGTGCCAGACCCGGACGAAGTAGAGATTTCCGAAGAGCCCCCAACCAGTTCCGACGAAGCCGAGCACGGCGACGGCGACCATTTGGTAGTAGAGCGAGCGGATACGAAGCAGGCGAGTGATCGCAGAGCCGAGAAGCACCCGGGGTGCCTGCTCTTGTTGGGAGTGCACGTCCATTCCCGAGGCTCTGAGGATGTGGCTCGACTCATTGGAGCCCTTGGCGGGCTCACGCAGCGTCAGCAGCGCCAGTCCTAGGGGGATGCCGAGAACTCCCACCACGAGACCCCATCGCCAATCACCGGTGTAGGAGACGATGGCGCCGATGGCGAGGATGCCGATCGTCTGTCCTATGGGGTCCTGCAGGTAGTGCCAAGAGAAGACACGGCTGCGCGCCTCAGGTGGATAGGCATCTGCGAGGTAGGAGTTGTGAACGGTGTTGTTGCAAGCGCTTCCGACCGAGATGAACATGTAAAACAGCACGAACCACCACACGTTGGGCGAGAGCGCCATCAGGGGTGCCAGGATGGCGAAGACGAGCAGCGCCACGCCGGCTACGAACTTGCGGCTCCTTCGGTCCGCCCAGAGAGCGAGTGGCACCGCCCAAAGGAGCGGAGCAGCGGAGCCCACGAAGCCGACTGCGCCGAGCCCCGCGTCACGGAGGTGGAAGGACTTCTCCAGGTAATTGCCGACCAGGTTGATGCCGTTGCCGAAGGAGCTGGGCACGACCGCCGCCAAGGTGAGCAGCACCAGGGGTGCGAACCCGCTCTTGCGCAGTATCGCCATGAGGGGCGGAGGCTTTCCTTCGCCGGTGCCGGGCATGAGCGCGACGTCCGCTACCGCTTCGGCGTGACGGCTCTTGGCCACAGCCTCCTTGAGCAGCTCGTCGGGGACTGCGAACCCGAACAGCGGCTGTTCGATCACGCCACTTCCACTCCCCCCTGCAAGGGCACCTCCGGGACGCCCCCCTTGGGCCACGAAGGTAATGCCTCAGGCACCCGAAAGGCGGCTCGGGTTCGAGAACGAGCACAACAACTCGGAATCGGTACAGCCTGTGGAGTCGAACGCTACGTTTGCGCCGTGGTCGTTCCCCATGGAGAACAAGCCGGTGGGACGCTCACCTTCCCCGAGAAGTTCACATGGGGTGTGGCCACCGCTGCCCACCAGATCGAAGGGGCGAACGTGAACAACGACTGGTGGGCTTGGGAGCACAACCCCGGGTCGGGCTGCGTCGAATCGAGCGGGGACGCCTGTGACTCCCTTCACCGCTGGCCCGAGGACGTCGACCTCGTGGCCGACCTCGGGCTGGGCGCCTACCGATTCTCGCTCGAATGGAGCCGCATCGAGCCGGCCGAGGGTGAATGGTCCACCGTCGCTCTCGAGCACTACCGGCGGATCTGTTCGCATTGTCGCGAGAACGGCATCGAACCTGTCGTGACCTTCCACCACTTCACGACTCCGCGGTGGCTCGCCGACCGGGGCGGCTGGGAAGCCGCCGACGCGCCCGATCGGTTCGCTCGATTCGTCGAGCGTACGACCAGGCATCTCGGCGACCTGATCGGTCGGGCCTGCACACTGAACGAACCGAACGTGGTGGCGGTGCTCGGCTACACGGTCGGCGTATACCCGCCCGGGCTGAAGGACGAGATAGGCAGACACCTCGCAGTCAACGACGCACTGGTACGCGCTCACAGGTCGGCCGTCGACGCCTTGCGCTCAGGTCCGGGTGTCTTCCCGGTGGGCCTCACGGTGTCGATGGAGGAGATGACCGCAGCACCGGGAGGCGAGCAGACGCGAGACGCAGCCGAGGAGATCCTCGAGAACACCTTTTTGCGGGCCACCGAGGGCGACGACTTCATCGGGGTGCAGTGCTACGAGCGCCGGGTGTTCGGGCCCTCCGACGCGCTACCCCCGGAGCCGGGCGCCCGGCTCACCCAGCTCGGCTATGAGTACTGGCCACAGGTGGTGGAGTACACCGTGCGGCGGGCGGCCCAGTTCACGGGACTCCCTGTCCTGGTAACAGAGAACGGAATCGGCACGCAGGACGACTCCGAGCGCGTCGAGTTCCTGGGCGAGGCGTTGCAGGGGCTGCACCGTTGCATTGCAGACGGAGTCGACGTCCGTGGGTATTTCGTGTGGAGCCTTCTCGACAATTTCGAGTGGCATCAGGGCTTCGGCCCGAAATTCGGCCTGTGTGCTGTGGACCGCCGGACGTTCGAGCGGAAGCCCAAGCCGAGCGCTTCGTGGTACGGGTCGGTGGCAAGGGCCAACGCCCTGGTAGTACCGGGCTGAGCCCGCCTCGCTGCCGGAACGTCGGAGCGGTTCCTTTCGGAGAGCCGGAGCGGTTCCTTTCGGAGAGCCGGAGCGGTTCCTATCGGACTGTCGGAATGGTTCCCATCGAGATCATCGAATTCGCGACCTTGTCGGCCACCGGGCGAAGCGCGGCATAGCGCTCGACGTCTTGGGGGTCGGGTCTCACCTGCGAAACGACCGGCTCCATCTCGTCGAGGTGGAGGTCCACGCCGACCGCGCGCCCGGCGAGAAGCGCTGCCCCTGCTGAGGCCGCCTCGCCGGAGTGCCTGCGAACGGCGGGAACCCCGGTCATACCTGTGAGCACTTCGAGCCAGATGTCGCTGTTCGAGCCGCCGGCGAGAGCGAGCATCTCAGGCTCCCGAGTGCTGTCGATCGAGAAGGCCGATTCGAGGCATCGAGCCACGTCGAAGGCGACCCCCTCGATCGCCGCCCGCACCAGGTCGCCCAGCTCGCTGTCCGGGCGGAGTCCGACGACCGATGCGCAGGCGTCACGCCACCACGGGGCACGGGCCCCGCCGAGCCAAGGCATCACGAGCACCCCGCGGGCTCCAGGGGGGCTCCCCCGCGCCTGCTCGACGAGCGACGGCGTGTCCCTCGTGGTGATGCCTGCGATCCAGTCGAGCAGCGACCCTGCGGCCGACAGGCCTCCCTCGAGCAGCCATCCAGTTGTCGCCGCACGAGTGAGGATCAGTCCCCGGGGGATTCGATCGGGGCGCGCGTCGACGGGAACCGAGACGTTGGCCGTCGTGCCCCACGAGACCATCGGACAGGTGGGTGACGCGCCGGCCCCGAGCACTTCGCACTGGCGGTCTCCGGCTCCGACGACGACGGGAATCCCCGGGTCCAACCCGAGATCGCGTGCGGGCTCGTCCAGCAGCATCCCCACTACACATGTCGGCGGGCTCGCCGCCGGAATCAGGTCGGGGACCGTGAAAGGCGCCCGCGGCGAACCAAGCTCCTCGGACATGTCGTACACCGAGGTGCCGTCTTGGTCGAACAGACCGGTCGCAGAGACCATGGTGATGTCCGTCGCGACTCTCCCGGTCATCTTCGAAACGACGAGATCGCGCGGAGTGAGCAACCATCGCGCAGCTTGCAGCCGCTTCGGCTCGTGCGTCGCCAGCCAGGCCACCTTGGACGCGACAGCGCCGGAGTCGAGGTACACGCCCGTACGTCTGTGCAACTCCTCGACCCCGCCGTGGCGTGCAGCAAGCGACGGAGCCTCCGCGTGCGCCCTGCGGTCCGACCACAACAGGCCTGCACCGAGGGTGTTCATCTCGGAGTCGACCGGTACGAACGTCTGACGCGCAGCGCTGAACCCGATCGCGTCGATCCCGCGTCGGGCCGGCGCCATGGCGACGGTCGACAGGCATGCCTCTTTCACCGAGCGCCACCACTGCGCCGGGTCCTGCTCGACTTGCCCGTCAGGACCGTGGCGCGTCGAGAGGTTCGACCTGCTCATCGCGACGCGGCCG
>DAIQQK010000196.1:0-5112 GCA_036786835.1 Acidimicrobiales bacterium
TGCTCCTCGCGCAAGCGACGGTTGCGCTCGGCCAGCTGCCTCACCGCCCCGATGGTCGTGCGCAGTGCATTGAACGCGCTCTGGGGTTGGAGGGCCAGGGAGGACATGGCCAAAGCGAGCAGCTCCGGATCACTCGGAACCTGGTCTTGGCGCCTCGCTTGAACACGGTATTGCGTTGCCCAGCTCGTCGGGGCCGGACTCAGGTCCATGAACGCACCCATCACCTCGGCGCCCATCACACCGTCGATCATTGAATGGTGCAGTTTGGGCACCACGGCGACGTGTCCGGACTCGAGCCCCTCCACCAGGTGCATCTCCCAAAGAGGCTTTTGAGGCTCAAGCGGACGGCTCGCGACCTCCGCTGCGAACTCGGCGAGCTCGTAAGGACCTCCGGGTGCGGGCAGGCTCCCCCTCCTCACGTGGAAGTCGAGATCGAACGCCGGATCGTCCACCCAGACCGGATGGCCAAGACCGAACGGCACGCGCATAGCGCGCCGCCTCAGCGCCGGAACGAGGTGAATTCGTTCCGAGAAGACCTGTCGCATGCGATCGAACTGAACCCCTGGCGTTTGGATCTCCGGCGAATCGTGTGGAGGTTCGAAGACCATCACGGCCGACACGTGCATGTGCATGGAAGGGGTCTCGAGCGCCAGGAAGGCAGCATCGAGGCCGTTGAACCGTTCAATCACGCCGAAGCCCTTCCTCCACGGTTACCCTGTCGCCTCTTGGCCCACCTGCCGGGCCGTGTCGCCTCGTCACCGACCTGTATGGCCGAAACCACCGAGGCCCCTCGTGCTTGCAGGGAGATCCGCTTCGGAGGTCTCGATGAACTTGGCCTCCTCCACCTGTTGGAGCACCAGCTGTGCTATCCGGTCGCCTCGCTTCACTTCGTAGGCCGTCTCGGGATCGGTGTTGACGAGGATCACACGCAGCTCGTCGCGGTAACCTGAGTCGATCAGTCCCGGTGTGTTCAGGCACGTGACTCCGTGTCGCAGCGCCAATCCGCTGCGTGGCAGGACAAAGCCCGCATAACCGGGAGGAACCGCGAGGGCCACACCGGTCGGAACGAGCGCCCGACCGCCCGCCGGTGGAAGAACCGCACCTTCGCGGGCGTAGAGGTCGGCCCCCGCATCCCCCTCGTGCGCGTAGGACGGCACGGGCAGTTCCGGGTCGATCCTGACGAGGGGGACTTCGAGCACCGCGCGACGATATCCGTCGTGGGCATAGGGGCCACCGTGAGGCCCGGGCCCTACACTCGGCCGCCGATAGCATCTCGCCGGTGCTGGCGTGGATGGACCTCGAAATGACGGGCCTGGACCCGGGCTCGGACGTGATCGTCGAGATCGCGACCTTGATCACCGACGACCACCTCGACGTCCTCGCAGAGGGCCCCGATCTGGTCGTGCACGCCGACGCCGCGCACCTGGAGTCGATGGAGCGCGTCGTGAAGGAGATGCACACGAAGTCAGGGTTGCTCGCCGCGGTCCAGGCTTCGAAGCTGAGCCTTGAGGACGCCGGCCGTCAAACTCTCGATTTCCTCCGGTCTCACATACCCGAGCGCGCGAGCGTCCCTCTGTGCGGCAACTCGATCGGCACCGATCGCAGGTTCCTAGCGGCTCAACTCCCCGAAGTCGAGAACTGGCTCCACTACCGCTCGATTGACGTGTCCACAATCAAGGAGCTCTGCCGGCGGTGGTACCCGGAGGTCCTCAAAGCAGCCCCAGTGAAGAAGACCGCGCATCGCGCACTCGACGACATTCGGGAGTCCGTCGCCGAGCTCGCGTACTACCGAAACGCCATCTTCGTTCACCCTGCAGAGGCTCCGCCGCCGCTCCCGACGGCAAGACCACTCGGCGAAAGCAGCAGCTGATGAACCTTCGCACACTGGGAAAGACGGGAGTCCACGTCTCGCCGCTCTGCCTCGGGGCGATGATGTTCGGGGCCTGGGGCAACCCGGATCACGAAGAGTGTGTCCGCATCGTGCACGCCGCGATCGATTCGGGAATCAACTTCATAGACACGGCCGACGTCTACTCCGGCGGCGAGTCGGAGGAGATCGTCGGCAAGGCTCTGGCAGGCGGCAGGCGTGACTCTGTAGTCCTTGCCACGAAATTCCACGCTCCGATGGGCGCCGACCGTAACATGTCAGGCAACTCGAGACGCTGGATCGTGCGAGAGGTGGAGAACAGCCTGCGTCGGCTGCACACCGACTGGATCGATCTCTACCAGGTGCACCGGCCCGACCCGACTTGTGACATCGACGACACGCTCGGCGCCCTGTCCGATCTGGTGCACCAAGGCAAGGTTCGGGCGATCGGTTGCTCGACGTTCCCTTCCGAGCTGATCGTCGAATCGCAATGGGTCGCCGAGAGGCGCGGGCGCGAGCGCTTCGAGTGCGAGCAGCCTCCTTACTCCATCTTCGCCCGGGGAGTGGAGTCGGGGGTGCTTCCCACGTGCGAGCGCTACGCGATGGGGGTCATCGTCTGGAGCCCACTCAACGGAGGCTGGCTCACCGGGCGCTATCGCAAGGGCTCGCCGATTCCGGCTGACGGTCGACCCTCGCGGGTACCTGCACGCTTCGACCTCAGCCGCTCCGAGGTCCAGGCGAAGCTCGATGCCGTCGAAGCCCTGTCGACACTCTGCAGCAAGGCCGGCATGACGCTCACTCACCTTGCGATCGCGTTCGTCCTGACACATCCCGCGGTGACAGCGGCGATAATCGGGCCACGCACGATGGAGCACCTCCTCGGCGCTCTCGGTGGTGCGGACTCCGTAATTTCCGACGAGGTTCTCGACCAGATTGACGGGATCGTTCCTCCGGGCTCCACCTTGGACGCGACCGACGCCGGCTGGACTCCACCATCCTTGGCAGACGCCTGGAGGCGGCGGCGTCCGGAGGTAACTCGGGGACACCGCCAGTGAATGTTCGTCTCGAGGCTGAAGACGCGCGGGCCGACGCGCCGAATCGGTAGAGGAGGGACCGTGCCGGACAAGTCCGAGAGCTCGGCGATGTCGATCACCGAAGCTACGCAACAGCTCATCTCGCCGGGGCAGATGTTCGAGATGGAAGAAGTCGAGATCCGCGGGGTCACCACGCGGGTGTGGAAGAACTGCCCCGACAACCTTCGTGTGGTGTTGGAGCTGTCGAGAGCACACGGAGCCAAGGACTTCCTCGTCTACGAGGACGAGCGGACCACTTTCGAGGAGCACTTCAGGATCGCCGCGACAATCGCCCATGCGCTCGAGGACCGGTTCGGCGTCACCAAGGGAGATCGGGTGACGATCGCGATGCGCAACCTGCCCGAGTGGGCGATGACGTTCTGGGGGGCCGCAGTCGGCGGGGCGATCGTGGTCCCCCTGAATGCCTGGTGGACAGGCGCAGAGCTCGGCTTCGGCTTGCGCGACTCGGGGAGCTCGGTGGCGGTCGTCGACGCTGCTCGCCTCGAGCGCATCAGACCACACCTGGGTGAGCTACCGGATCTGCGTGCGGTCGTCGTGACCCACGAGGACCGAGTGGACGTGACTCCCCCCGCTGGCTCTCCGGTACCGATCATCTCGTTTCGGGAGCTCGTAGGTGATCCCGCGCCAGACGCGTTGCTGCCGGACAGGACGATCGAGCCCGAAGACGATGCGACGATCTTCTACACCTCCGGTACCACCGGGACTCCGAAGGGTGCGGTCGGCACTCACCGCAACATGTGCACGAACCTGATGAGCCTGTTCTTCGTCAATACCAGAGCAATGCTCAGGGGATCGAGCCTCACGGGCGACGACGAAGCGCAGTCCGAGGCACAGTCTCCCAGCACCGACTCGAAAGTGACTCCTGGGGGATATCTCCTGTCGGTTCCTCTCTTCCACGCCACGGGATGCCACTCGATCCTGGTGGCGAACACCGCCGCGGGCAACAAGCTCGTGATGATGCACCACTGGGATGCGTCGCGTGCTCTGGAGCTCATCGAGCGCGAGCGGATCAACACCTTCGGAGGCGTGCCGGCGATGGTGATGCAGGTGATCGACTCACCGGACTTCGCCACCCGCGACACCTCCTCGGTGCGCGCGGTCGCTTACGGGGGGGCACCCGCGCCACCCGACCTCGTCCGCCGGATAAAGGAGCACTTTCCGGTCGGCTCTCCTTCGAACGGCTACGGACTCACGGAGACCTCCTCCGTCACGACTCTCAACACGGGAGACGACTACGTGCGCAAGCCGGAGAGCGTCGGCCCGCCGGTCCCGGTCTGCGACGTTGCGGTGGTGCCCGACGGCTACGAGCGAGACGAGCCGGCCCCCGGCATGATCGGCCCGACAGACGAGCCCGGAGAGCTCTGGGTCAAGGGGCCGAACGTCGTGCGCGGCTACTGGCAGCGACCGCAAGACACCGCCGCAGCCTTCAGCAAGGGCTGGCTCCACACTGGTGACATAGGCCGCATCGACGAGGAGGGGTTCGTCTACATCGTCGACCGGGCGAAGGACATGGTCATACGTGGAGGAGAGAACGTCTCCAGCGTCGAGGTCGAGGCGGCGCTGTTCGAGCACCCGGCGGTCGCCGACGTCGCCGTTATAGGCGTGCCACACCCGGTTCTGGGCGAGGAGGTGGGAGCTGCCGTGGTGCTTCGCACGGGAACCAAGGTGACGGCCGACGAGCTAAGCCGCCACGCGAAGGAACAGCTCGCTTCGTTCATGGTGCCCACACACTTCTGGTTCATGTCGGATCCTTTGCCCCGCAACCCTCAGGGCAAGGTGCTGAAGCGTCAGCTCCGTGACACCTTGACCGGCGCCGAGTCCTCGTCGACTGCCGGAGACTGACGGGAGCGGGGCCGCGTCTGAGCCCGCGACGTCGATTCCTTCCGGTCTCCATGCGGAGCCGGTGTCGCTGCACCTGGGCCCGAGGAGAGAGCCTGGTAGTGCTCGACGAGCCACTGGTAGTTGCGCGCGTCGGCGATCAGAAGGACCATCGGGGTGAGCGCAGTGATCGACACCTGACATGGCTCGTCCCTGACGATCGAGGCCTGGTCCCAAGTGTCGCCCGGGTTGAGCAAGGTGACCCAGCGCTGAGGAAGGCCGACCGGATCTTCCGCGTCGAAGGCCAGCGCAGTGCCCTCTACGACGATCGTC
>DAIQQK010000058.1:0-19491 GCA_036786835.1 Acidimicrobiales bacterium
CGTTCCAAGCGCTCCCGTTCCAAGCGCTCCCGTTCCAAGCGCTCCCGTTCCAAGCAGACCCGTTCCAAGCAGACCCGTTCCAAGCAGACCCGTTCCAAGCAGACCCGTTCCAGGCGCTCCCGTTCCACGCTGATCCGCTCCAAGTCGTCTCGAGCGAGACCGTGGCGCCGAAGGGGGTGGGCATTACAGGAGTCGTCTGTGAAAGATGAACGCCTCCGTCAGGCCCGTCCGTGACCGCTCCGTAGACGTTCAAGGATCCGAAACCGTCCACGAATGGGTTCCCGACGGGCCCCGGGTTGGTGCTGCCGAGAAGTCGCGCCTTCACGTCGTTCGGCGTGGTGCCGGGATCTGCCTGCAGAACGAGAGCGGCCGCGCCGCTCGTGATCGCCGCACTGAACGACGTGCCCGACCCTACGAAGTTGGAGCTTCCGATGCGTGCGCTCGGGTAGTTGGTGTCGATCGTCGACCCGGGTGCCCTGAGGCTTATGACGGAGCGCCCCGAGGCGACGAGGTCCGGCTTGAACCATCCATCGGGGTCGGTCGGTCCGACGCTGGAGAAGGCGGTCATGACGTCGTCGGCCGGGTTGGCCTGTCCCTGGTCGTCGACGGCACCTGCGGTGATCACGAGTGGGTCGTCACCGGGCGAGAGGATCGTTCCGTTGAAGGGCCCGGCGTTGCCGGCCGATGTGACGACGACGATTCCTGATTGCCACGCCTTCTGGACTGCGATGTCGAGGGGGTCGAAGACCGTAGAGACGAGTGACTGGTAGCCCAGCGACATGTTCAGCACGCCGATGTTGAGGGCGCTTCGGTGGAGGATCGTCCAGCCCACGCCCAGGATGACCGTCGCAAGGTCGGTCTGCCCGCTGGCTCCGGCCACCTTCACCGAGACGAGGCCGGCACCGGGTGCCTCGCCGGTGTATGCGCCGCCCGAGGAGGCTCCGTTGCCTGCGACGAGACCGGCGACGAAAGTGCCGTGCCCGTAGCTGTCCTGAAGAGAGTTGCCCTCACCCGAAAGGTCCACGCCCGGGGTCAGCCTTCCTGCGAGATCGGGAAGGGGGTCTATGCCGGTGTCCAGGATTGCGACGTTGACTCCGGCTCCGGTGTCGCCCTGAGTCCAGAGCGCCGGCGCTCCGGTTTGCTGCGCGAACACGGCAGCAGGGGCACGCGTCGCAGAGGGCTGCGAGGTGGTGTCCTGGACGGACACAGACACGTCGGGAGTGAGCACCACACCCGGGATGTGGCCCAGTATTTGCGCTTGCAGCGACGTGAGGTTTGCGAGCACAGCGTCGCCCGCGTCGAGCTCCTCGGCTGCCGCAGCGCCTACACGGCCGACGGCGCTTAAGGCTGCCGAGGCGTCAGGCGCCCCGGTGTCCGAGACGATGTAAGCCGTGGTGGGGCCGCTGAGGAGCCCGGCGGACGCAGGGGTGGCGGCTATCGCTGACCCGGCCAGAGCAGCAACACCGAGGACGCTTGCCGCCGCGACTCCACGGCGCCAGGGGACGCTCATGGACCCGGCCGTGCCGCTCTTCGAACGTCGGGCGGCCGGCTTGCGGGAATGGCCCTTCGAGACGCCCTTCAAAAGGCGTCGGATCGAGCCTTGCTGCGGGTCCTCACTCTGTGTCACAAGACCAGGTTGTCCCACCACTTTCCGCATTGTCGCCCCCCTATATCGTCCCCGGGTGATGATATGACTACGGTCCGTGTTGTTCAACCCTGGATGGTGGGTTGGTCAATCGTGATTTTCCGAGGACAATCAGCATTTTTCGATCGTTGTCATTGGGCGCGCCACGGAGGGTGCCGCGATCTGCCTCCAGCCCTAAGATCCAGCACTGTGAGCGGTCTTCGCGACCAGGTGATCGACGTCATCCGGCAGCGGGGCCTGATTCACTTCGACGAGCCGGTCGCATTGGCATCGGGTGAGATGAGCCGGGACTTCATCGATGCCAAAGCCGCTCTTTCCCGGGGCGACGATCTGTCGCTTGCCTGCAGAGCGATCATCGAGGGGCTGGGTCCGCTCGACTTCGACGCGATAGGCGGGATGACGTTGGGCGCGGACCAGTTCGCACACGTCGTGGCGGTGCTGGCCCACAAGCAGTGGTTCGTCGTCCGCAAGGACCCGAAGGGCCGCGGGACGAACCGGCTGGTGGAGGGCGCCAAGGTGGGGCCCGGATGGCGCGTGCTGCTCGTGGACGACGTGGTCACGACGGGAGGTTCCATCCGCAAGGCCTGCGAGGTGATCGAGGAGATCGGAGCAGAGGTCGTCGGTGCCGTCACCCTCGTGGACAGGGGAGATACAGCCTCGGCGTTCTTCGCCGAGAGGAGTATTCCCTACCGTCCGATGGTGACGTACGACGACCTGGGCATCGAGCCGGTCGGGGGTGGGACCGTCGGTTCTCGCAACGCTTGAGCCTCCCAATCGAACTGCGATTGACTGATCGCGGATGGGGCTCGAGCTCACCGTCGTAGACGCGTTCACCGACCGACCTTTCTCGGGTAACCCGGCCGCAGTCGCGATCGTGGAAGTTTTCCCCGACGTCGACTACATGCAGTGCGTCGCTCGCGAGATGAACCTCTCGGAGACGGCGTTCGTCGTGCAAAGGGGAGACAGAGATCACGACCTGCGCTGGTTCACCCCTTCGGTGGAGGTCGATCTCTGCGGCCATGCGACCCTCGCCTCTGCATGCGTCCTCGGAGGGTCAGCGCGCTTTCACACTCGTAGCGGCGTCCTCGCCTGCGCTCTTGGCGACGGGGGCTGGATCGAGATGGATCTCCCCTCCGACCGTCCGTCACGCACGGAGCTTCCGCCGGCGATCGCCATCGACGGGATCCGCTGGTCCGGACGCGGACGAGAGGACGTCCTGATCGAGCTGGCCGACGCCGAAGCCGTGCGCGGCTACGTCCCAGATCTTCGAGCGCTTGCCGAGCTCGGATCGCGTGCGGTGATCCTCACCGCTCGCGGGGACCGGCAGGGTATGGACTGCGTGAGCAGGGTCTTCGCCCCGAACGTCGGGATACCAGAGGACCCCGTCACGGGCTCTGCCCACTGCACCATCGCGGTGTATTGGGGCGAACGCCTGGGCAAGGAGCAGTTGGTGGGAGAGCAGGCGTCTTCTCGCGGCGGAACGGTGAGGATGAAACGCAAGGACGACCGGGTGAGCATCGGTGGTCGGGCGGTGGTGACCGCCACCGTCCACATGGAGGTCTGAATGTCTTCCCAGTCGAGCACCGAGTCTCTGGGATGTCCCTGACAGTTCCATAACTTTCTTCTCAAGCCGCCATGACACGGCAGTGGCTTGGTATTAGAGATGTCCGCAGTGCCGGCTGATCTGGTCCATCTCTACCGCAGAGCGGGTTTCGGAGCGATACCCGCGGAGTTGGAGGCCGCGAGCGCGTCCGGGTTCACCGCGACTGCGAAGGCTTGGGTCGCAGGACTCGGGGAGCCGGACCCCGCTGCCGGTCGGATCCAGCCTCCAGAGCTCGTTGCGGTACCGAGCAGCTTCGCCTCCTACCCGGCCGGCTCACTGGCCCGCAGGCAGCTCGTGGCGAGCGCAAGGCGACAGCTGCCGATCCTGATCCAGTGGTGGGTCGCACGCATGATCGCCGCCTCGAATCCGCTCACAGAGAAGCTCCCTCTGTTGTTGCACAACCAGTTCCCGACGGCCGTCTCCAAGGTCCAGTTCCCGAGCCTCATGCTCCAGCAGAACCAGATCATGCGCTCCCAGGGCTCCGGTCCCTTCGACGTTCTTACGGAGGCGATCTCGAAGGACCCGGCGATGCTCATCTGGTTGGACGCGAGCACCGACAACAAAGGGCACCCGAACGAGAACTTCTCGCGCGAGCTCATGGAACGCTTCACCATGGGCATAGGGACTTATTCACAGACCGATGTGACCGCAGCGGCGGTTTGCTTCACGGGTTGGCGCTACGACGTCGCCACCGGAGGTTTCTTCTTCCAGCAGAACGCGCACGACCCGAAGCCACAGACCTTTCTCGGGCAATCGGGCGTGAACACCGGAGAGCAGGTGATCGAGATCGCGACACACACATCGGCCTCCGCCAAGTGGGTGACCAGCCGGATGTGGAGCTTTCTCGCATACCCGGTCCAGCCGAGCGATCCCGTGGTCGCCGAGCTATCTCCGGGATACGCCAAGGACCTCTCCGTCGGGAACCTGCTCGAGGCGATCTTCCTGCACCCGACGTTCGCCTCCCAGCAAGCCGTTTCGGGCCTCGTGAAGCAACCCGTCGAGTGGGTGGCGGGAACCTTGAAGGCGCTCGGGTTCGACCCGGGTGCAGTCGCTGCGGGTAAGCCGAACGTCTATCCGATCCTGGCCGGCCTGGGGCAGGTGCCCTTCGATCCGCCGAGCGTCGGTGGATGGCCGCAGAACGGCGGATGGCTCTCCACGGCTGCCGCGCTCGCGCGCTGGCAATGGGCGAACGAGATAACGGCCATGCCAGGTGCGGACCTTTCACTGGTGGCGGACGCGGCCCCGGCCGACCAGCCCGACGCGGCCGCGACCCTCCTGTCTGTCGCGGGCTGGTCGCCTGCTACGGCGTCTGCTCTCTCGAGGGTTGCAGGCGATCCGCAGGGGGTCGTGACCCTCGCGCTCGTGTCGCCCGAGTATGTCGCGAACTAGCCGGAAGGACTTGAGGGTCGTGGAACCAGAAGCCGGCACGGAGACGACAGAGATCGAAGGACCCGGCTCCCTCCAGAGGACCGGGCGGTTCTCACGTCGGGGATTTCTCGTAGTAGGCGGGGTCGGCGCGCTCGGAGCGACAGGAGTGGGGCTCGGTCTTTGGCGAAGTGGAGCGCTCGAGTCCCATCTCGCTGCCAGCGGCGCCCCCCCGGCTTCGACTGCGAGCGCTGCCGACGGCCCGATCCTCGTTCTGCTGACCTTGTACGGAGGAAACGACGGGCTGAACACGGTGGTGCCGTACAAGGATCCCAACTACGCCTCGGCACGCGGGAGCATGGCGCTAGACATCGACACGGTGCTCCCCTTGTCCGACGGGTTCGCGCTGCACCCGTCGATGCCCGGTTTCCAGAAGCTCTTCAAAGCAAACCAGCTCGCGATAGTCCAGGGAGTCGGGTATCCGGACCCGAACTTGAGCCACTTCGAGTCGATGGACATCTGGCAGAGCGCGATGACCGACGGCAACCAAGACTCGGGTTGGATCGGCCGGTGGCTGGATGCCACGGGCACCGACCCGTTGCGCGCGTCGTCGATCGGGCCGACCCTGCCCCTCGCGCTGATGGGCGCGAAGGTCCAGGGAGCCGCGGTGCCTCCGCCTCCCTTATCTCTCCCCGGCACCAAGGCTCAGCAGGCCGCGTACGCCGGGATGGAAGTGGTCTCTCACGGAGAGGCGGGGCTGTTGGCGGACGTCGCGAGCTCGGGTGCGGACCTGTTGAGCGTGCAGCGCACCTTGGCGCCGGTGCTGGATCCGAATCGGTCCGGCGGCTCGGCAACGAGCGGAACCGCGGGCACCGGTGGGACGAGCCTCGAGGGAGCGGGCGAGGGAGCGCTCGCCATCACCCAGGGAGGAGGGGGGCTGTCCACGAGCTCGGTTCTCGCCGGGCAACTCGACCTGGTCCTCACGATGATCAACGCCGCTGTTCCGACGAAGATCTATGCAGTCAGCTTCGGGGGATTCGACACTCACACCAACGAGGCGGACACTCAGAAGACGCTCCTCGCCGAGCTCGACCAGGCCGTGAGCAGCTTTCTCGGCGAAGTGGCCAACGCGCCTCACGGCAGGCCGGTGGTGGTGCTCATCCACACAGAGTTCGGCCGGAGGGTGACGGGAAACGCCAGCGGTGGAACAGACCACGGCGCGGCGAACGTCGTCTTCGTTGCGGGATCAACCGTGAAGGGCGGCTTCTACGGCGACCCCCCGAGCCTCACCAAGCTCGACGACTATGGCAACCTCGTCTTCTCGACAGACTTCCGATCCGTGTACGCCACCGTCTTCGAGAACGTGATCGGGGTTGACTCCAAGTCCTTCCTCGGAGGGAGCTTCTCCCCACTTCCGATATTGACCTAAGCCGAGTAGACGGCTCGCTCAAGTGGAGGCGATCACGTAGCAGCGCGTGGTCGGGTACTCGTCCTCGTAGGGGTCGCGCGTGAGACTCTCCTCCACTTGGAAGCCGGCTGCGGTCAGGTGGCCCGCAACCTCGTCAGGGTCGTGAAGGATGACGGTCAGATCGACGGCTCGTCCTCGCCACTCGGTCTCGTGGATCTCTCCGGAGCCTCCGTGGAATGCCGCAACGACGATTCCGCCTGGCTTCACGACTCGACGCCAATCGGCGAAGACAGGTTCGAGGTCCTGTGCGCGGTCGTAGATGAGGCAGTAGAAGGCGATTACGGCAGCGAGCGTTGCGGGTCCTGCGGGCAGGCGCGCGAGGTCGCAGCGAAGGACCCCTCCCACCAACCCGAGAGAGCGGGCCTCACGAACCTGGCCCTCCGAAATGTCGGACGCGATGAGCGGAACGCCACGCGCAGCCATGAAACCTCCCACGTGTGCCGGCCCCGCTCCGACTTCCCAGACGACGCCCCGTCCTAGGAGCCTGGTGCTCACCCGCTCCAAAAGAGCCCGGTCGAATGGTTTGCGGTCTAGCTCGTCGGAGAATTCTCGGGTGTAGAGATCAGCGATCCGGTCGAACGACGCCGAGACTCGAGCCCTCGCGCCTCTCCGTGGGTCTGTTCCCATACGAACCAGAATGCCCCGCCCGAAGATGCTCGAATGTCGTGATCCAGTCCGACCGCGACCAGTAGCCGGGGTGGATGGATACCCGAGGTCCTCGTTGGCAGCATCCCTTCCAGCGGACCTCGCGCCACCGAACACCCGTTCGGTATGCTGACATCGCCGCGCGCGGCTCCCTACCGTGGGGGCCGACGGGCATGGAGGCCAGTGAGACGATGTCGTTGATCGACCCGACAAGGGCGCGAGCAGTGAGCACGGCGACGTCGGCCTTCGGTGTCGGGCGCCGCGAGAACCACGACTCGAGCGAGTTCTACGCGCGATTCGAGAAGCCCGAGCTGTCACGCGACGAGACGGTCGAGCCACTGCGTGATCTGAAGCAGGGACCCGCTGCGTGCATACGCGCGGATTCGCGAACGATGGTCCTCCCCGACGGAGGTCGACTTCCGGACAATTCGGTCGCGCTCGTCGTGACTTCCCCGCCGTACTTCTCCGGAAAGGAGTACGAGCAGGCACTGGGACAAGGCGACGTCCCAGGCAGTTACCTCGAGTACCTCCAGATGCTCAGAGAGGTCTTCGCCGAGTGCAAGCGGGTGCTCGAGCCAGGAGGACGTATCGCAGTCAACGTCGCCAACCTGGGGCGAAAGCCCTACCGCAGCCTTTCCTCCGATGTCGTGCGCATCCTCCAGGACGACCTCCGCCTGCTCCTGCGCGGTGAGGTGATCTGGCGCAAGGGTGAAGGCGCGAGCGGGTCTTGCGCGTGGGGATCGTTCCGAAGCGCCTCGAATCCCGTTCTGCGTGACGTGACCGAGCGGGTGGTCGTCGCGAGCAAGGGACGCTTCGACCGAGCGAAGTCGATCGAGAGCCGACGAGAACTTGGCCTGCCGCACCAGAGCGAGATCTCGCCGGACGAGTTCATGGAAGCAACCCTCGACGTGTGGAGCATCCCTCCCGAAAGCGCCAAGCGCGTCAATCACCCTGCCCCGTTTCCCGTGGAGCTTCCCCAGCGTGTCATCGGCCTCTACACGTACCGAGACGACCTCGTCGTGGACCCATTCATGGGATCGGGAACGACCCCCGTGGCCGCGATTCGCGCCGGCCGTCGTTACCTGGCATACGACTCCGATGCCGAGTACGTGCGGGTCGCCAAGCGCCGGGTGAGAGAGGAACTAAAGAGACACGCTCCCCTCAGGGTCGTGGTTACCGCCAAGGATGCGTCGTCGCGCGGGAAGGAATCGCAGCGGCCCGTCTCGGATGCGGGCTCTGCCTCACCGGAAGTTCTGCAAGCCCGGGCCGCAAAAGAGGGAAGAGTGGCTCAGGAGATCGCCGAGGAACTCCTCGTGGACTGCGGGTTCAGGATCACGCACAGGAACTCTCGTGTCCGGGGCCTGGGAGTGACCGTCAGCCTCATCGCCGTCGACACCAAGGACGTTCCCTGGTACTTCGACGTCTCGGGTGCGTTCACCACCACCAGGGGCGGGCTCTCGAGGACCGACGCTGTTTGGAGGTCGCTCGGGCGGGCGAGCGTCCTGGCCCAGAACCACAGGTACCCGGTCGTGTTCTTGACCTCCCATCTCCCGAGACCGAGAAGCGAAGGCGACATGGCCATCCGAGCGGCGGGACCCTCAGCCGTGTTCGACGTGGTGGCGATGCTCGCCGAAGATCGGCTCGATCGGCTGAAGCGCTACGCCGAAGGAGGGCGCCACACTCGTCCCGAGCCCGGCTTCTGGACCGAGAAAGAGCTCCTTCAGAAGAGGGGCTGAATCTCAGGAGGTCGCAGGAGCTCGACCACGTCTCCTTTGGCATGCTCGCTGTCGATGAAGAGCTGGTAAGGAAGCAGCAGCACGCGCTGATCCACGCAGACCGTCGAGATCTCCTCCCAACGCAAGCGGCTGACGTCGCCGAAGACGATCAAGGTCGGTAGGACCTGCACGCCGGTCTCCTGGTAGTAGAGCGACTTGTATAGAAGCGCCTGTTGCAGACCCAACTGCCAGGTGGGTGCGGGTTCGAGCTCGACTATGTGGGTGAGGAACGAAGGTGAGAAGCCGAGGACGAAGTCGACCTCGCGCCGCCATTCGCGCCGGCGCACCTTCGAGCGAACGTAGGGGATCGAAGAGGCTTCGAGCAGCTCCCGGAGCGAGGTGTGAACGGCTGCCTCCCCCGATGGCGGGATGTGCTGCGATGCATCGAAGCCCTTCATGATGCCGTCCTTGACGGCAGCGTGACTCAGGCGGTGCTCTTCCTCCCAGCGCCTGTAGAGCTTCGCCTTCTGGGCCGCGTTCAGCTCGTGCCATCTGGCCGCCTGAGCCTCGGATTGGACCTGTTGGACGATCCGATCCCGGTCGCGCGGTGCAAGATCGCGCAACTTCCTGATGACCGGTTGCTCGACGCTCATCACGAGGAACGCTAGTCACCGGCGTCGGCTCGACGGCGGGTCTCGGTCATCCGTGGACGGTCCGACATCCGGTCGTTGCCGATAACGTGAGCGGTCGTGACGATATTCGAGGACCTCGACGCCGAAGAAGAACGGCTGGAGACCATTCTCGAAGGGCTGGCCGACGGGGATTGGCGCCATGAGTCCGGAGCACCAGGCTGGTCGGTGGCGGACGTCGTGCTGCACTTGGCACAGAGCGAGGAGATCGTCGTCGCGAGCTCCGTTTCGAAGAGCTCGTCCCTTCGAGCCGAGACGGACGGCCGGGACCTGGACTCGGTGATGGACGCGATGGTGCGCAGCGAGCGATCCGAACCCGAGGTCGTGTTCGACAGGTGGCGCAAGGCACGACGAGACGCTCTGAGGATCCTGCGCGAGGCCGACCCGCACGAGACGATCTCGTGGGCGACCAACCCGTTGCGGCCGGCGACACTGGCCACGACGCGACTTGCCGAGCACTGGGCGCATGGAATCGACATCACGACGCCTCTCGCCATCGACTTCGCCGACACCGACCGCCTGCGCCACGTCGCGTGGCTCGCGTATCGCTCGCTTCCGTATGAGTTTGCACTGGCGGGAGAGAAACCTGCGGAGGTGTTCTGCGAGCTGTCGGGTCCTCACGGCGGGACATGGGAATTCGGCTCCCCGGCGGCACCGTCGCGAATTGCGGGTCCTGCCGGGGACTTCTGCCGAGTGGGCGCCCAGCGACTGACGGCCGAGAGCTCGCGCCTGGTCGCGAGCGGCCCGGATGGGGAGACTGCGCTGCGGCTCTTGCGCAACTATGCCGCCTAGCCGGTCCGGCGAGACCCCGTGGAGTTCAGACCCGCCCTGAAAGTAGGGTTTGGACATGACCATCTTCGATCACCACATCGACTCGCTCGACGGGTCTGCGCTCGATTTCGACGAGTTGCGGGGAAAGGCTGTTCTCGTCGTGAACGTTGCATCCAAGTGCGGCCTCACTCCCCAGTACGCCGGTCTCGAGGAGCTTCAGCGCAGGTACGCGGAGCGAGGATTCAGCGTTCTAGGCGTGCCGTGCAACCAGTTCGCCGGCCAGGAGCCGGGAACGCCCGAGGAGATCGAGACATTCTGTTCGACCACTTACGGCGTGACGTTTCCCATGACCGAGAAGGTCGATGTGAACGGCGATGAGCGGCACCCCATCTACACAGAGCTCACGTCCACGAAGGATGCGGACGGCGAAGCCGGCGACATCCAATGGAACTTCGAGAAGTTCCTGATCGCCTTCGACGGATCCGTGGCCGCGCGATTCCGGCCCATGGTGGAGCCGGAGTCGCCGCAGCTCGTCGAGGCGATCGAGTCAGCGTTGCCGAGCTAGAGCGGCTCCTCTCTCTCGGAGTTCAACCCTCCACCCTCAGAGTCTCAGGGGTCTGTGACCGGGGGCACAGCCGGGGTAAAGGCCGGTGTCTCAGAGTGGCTACGACACGAAAGCTCCGCTCTGAGGAGGAGGTGAATACGTGAAGATGCGATTAAGGCACGCAGTTGCCGCCCTGGCTGTGTCGGGTGTTGTCGTAGGAGGGGCTGCCGCCGTGGCGCACGCCACGACGAGCAGCTCGACCACTACCAACCCGTCCTCGAGCACGCCGAGCTCGTCCAACTCGGGATCCTCGGGTTCCTCGGGAACACCGAGCTCCTCGGGGGCGTCGCCTGGGGCTTCGGGCTCGTCCGGGTCCTCGGGCCCGGGTCCCTCCGGCTCGTCTTCGAGTCCCCATATGCCGAACGGCCATTGCAAGCATTCCTCGAGCTCCTCGTAGGGCCCAGAGGCGACGACGGGCGCGGGCGGTCTCCAAGTTTGCAAGGGGCCGGCCCGTGCCCGGGAGGTTTGCTCCTCGCTTACCCCAAAGCCGATTGCAGGATCGCGCGAGTCGGCTAGATGTCGATCCCGACGTTGTCTTCGATTCCTAGCACCGCCAAGGATCTGCCGAGACCCAGATACACGGCAACGCACATCGTCAGGTCCAGTATCTCGGGGTCGCTGAATGCCGAACGGAGCTTCGTGAACAGCTCGTCTTCGATAGAAGTGTGCTCGTTGGCGAACTGCTCGGCGTACTCGATGGCAAGGCGTTGACGGTCGGTGTATCCGTCGTACGTCCTGTAATCGTCGAGGTGCTCGTACAGGTCCTCGGTTACACCTGCTGACAACACCGACGGAGCACGGAAAGTGGAGCACGCGCCGCAAGCGTTCAACTGTGCGATCTTCATCCGGGCAACTTCGCGCTCTTCAGGTGGCAGGACGCTCTTCTGATAGACGGTTTGGATCATCGTCTCGACCATGCGCCCGATCTCCGGACGAAGAGACCAGACCATTGCCGGATCGCCCCCGGGACCGTCGGGAATCGAGATTCGAGCCATACGGGCCGAGTCTACGAATGCGAGGACGAACCCCGCTTCAATCGGGCGGACGCGGCGATTACAGGGTGTGGTCGACCTGATTTTCCGGTCGTCGAGTGGAGGAGGAATTTCTCCGCCGCTAACCCTTGTAACCACAAATGGCAAATGCTACGAAGAGGGTCGAATGAGCGGCGCTCCGTCCGCTTCTCGAGATTGGGGGCTGCCATGGCTCTGTTCGGAAAGTTGAAGCAATCGTTCGGGGGTGACGATCCTCAGCTGATGGCGAACGGGCAGCTGGGCCGCGCGATCGTGCAAAACGTCACGATCAAGGGCATGTCCGTCCAACATGGAGCGCAGCCTCCCGAGCAAGTATGTGAGTTCGATCTCCAGGTGTATCTGGACGACACACCCGCCTTCGCCGCACAGGCGAGGAAGCGAATTCCGGTATACGCGATCGGCCAATTCGTCCCGGGCCAGTCAGTGGTTGCGGTTCGTGTCGATCCGACGGATCACACAAAGGTCGGCATCGATCTCGAAACTGCACCTCCGGAGGTCCGGATGGCAGCGGGAAGCGCGCAAGGTTCGGCGGCGGCCATTCTCGCTACTGGCACGCCCTGCGACGCAGTCATCGTGCAGTTCGAGCCGACTGGGTTGAAGAACCCGAATGGCATCGACATGTATGCCTTCGTGCTCACCGTCATGGCGAAGGGCACTCCTCCGTATCAGATCACGGTCGGAAACCCGGTTCCGGCGGAGGCTGTGGCCCTGCTGTACCCGGGCTCGAAGGTGCCCGCCAAGTTCGATCCCTCGGGGCCCAAGGAGGCCCTCGCCATCGACTGGACCGCTGCTATCGCCGCAGCATCCCAGGGTTAGGCGGACCCGAGGTCGAAGGCCAAATCGTCGGGGCCCTCCTGTGGGGCCGAGCCGGCCGGTGCCTCACTACTTCCCGTCGCCGCACGGCGAGCGCGCAGCGAAGGCACCACTAGGGAGCACACCAGTGCCGCCAGCGCCAGAATGACGGCGACTGCGAAGGCCCGTGCGTAGCCGTCCGTAAGAGCGACTGTGGTGCTGACCGCGCCGCGCCCGGCGCCGAGCATGCTGTGGGTGCGGTCGGTGGCGATGGTGGCCAGCGCGGCCAGCCCGAGTGAACCGCCCACCTGCCGCGACGTGTTGAGCACGCCGGAGGCGAGCCCGGCTTCCGTGATGTGCACGCCGGCTGTGGCAGCCGATGCGAGCGGTGTGAAGAGTAGACCCAACGCCAACGCGATGATGCAGCCGGGGCCGAGGACGTGGCTCACGTAGGAGCTGTGTGCGTGGATCTGGGTCAGCCAGACGAACCCACCGGTGGCAGCCGCCGTACCGACCAGTAGCAGCGGCCGCACTCCGGTCTTCGGCAGGATTCGCGAGCTGGCTTGCGCGCCGACGATGATCGTCAGCGCCATTGGCAGGAAGGCGAGCCCGGCCCGAAGCGCGCTGTAGCCGAGCACGTTTTGCATGTAGAGCGACAAGAAGTACCACATCGAGAAAAACGCGGCACCTACAAAGAACATCACAGTGTTGGCACCCGTCACCGAACGAGATCGGAACAGTCGGAAAGGCACGAGCGGTCGCGACGCCACCTTGAGCTCGATGTAGGTGAACACCGCGAGCAGGGCGACCGCGACGCCCAGCAAGGACAGCGTGTAGCTCGACAACCACGCGTGAGTGTCGGTGCCGACGATGGCATAGATGAGCACACCGAGGCCGGCTGTCACCGTGAGAGCCCCGGTGACGTCGAGCGAACGTGCCGATTCCTCGTCGCGGGCGCGCAGTTCGACGAGGTACATCCGCGCAGCAACCATGCCGATGATGCCGATGGGGATGTTCACGAACAGCACCCAACGCCACGACAGCTCGGCGGTCAGAACCCCGCCCAGGATGGAGCCCGTCGCGCCACCAGCTCCGGCCACCGCACTCCAGACGCCGAGCGCGCGGGGGAGCTGCGCGCCCTTGAAAGTTGTCACGATGATCGTCAGTGTGGCCGGCGAGACGATGGCCCCGCCGATGCCCTGCATGGCCCGGGCCGCCGTCAGCCAGGCGGAGTTCTGAGCCACTCCGCCTACGAGGCTGGCGGCGGTGAACAGGAACAGCCCGAACAGGTAGACCCGGCGGCGGCCGAACAGATCGGCGGCCCGCCCGCCTAGCAGCAGGAATCCGGCAAAGGTGAGCACGTAGGCGTTCACGACCCACTGCAGGCCAGCGGGACTGTAGTGGAGGTCGCGTCCGATGGAGGGAAGCGCCACGTTCACGATCGAGACGTCGAGCACCACCATGAACTGGGCGACGCATGCAATGGTGAGGACGATCCAATCGGCGACGTGCCGTCCCTCGGTGGCGCCTGCCGCCGGGGTGGCCGTGTCGGATGTCATGTCGCGTCCTCCTTCGGCCGGGTCGCTAGTCCCACTGGCCGGGCTGGTAGTCACCGGCCGGCTGGCGAATGATGACGTTGCCGCGGTTGTAGGCGTTTATCAGGGCGATGAGCGATACCAAGGCTCCGAGCTGCTCCTCATCGTAGTGCTTGGCAGCGTTTTCCCAGGCCTCGTCAGTGACGCCCCAGGCCGCATCGGCGATGCGAGTGCCTTGCTCGGTGAGCTCGAGGGCGGCGCGCTCGGCTTCGGTGAAGACCATCGCCTCGCGCCAGGCCGCGACCAGTTTGAGCCGGAGCTGGCAGGCGAAGGTTCTCGTCGCCGGTCATCAGCTCGTCCACGGCGGAGAACTCGCCGGTGACACCGATGGTTTCGCGTGCGGCGTCGGGGTCCGCGAGCACGTCGTGACCCGCCACGTACACCTGGCCCGCGTCCGCGGGGATCAGGGTGGACATGATCCGGACCATCGTGGTCTTGCCCGCGCCGTTCGGGCCTAGAAGACAGAAGACCGTTCCCCTTTGTATCTCGAGGTCGAGTCCGTCGAGGACTTTCTTCTGCCCAAAGGACTTCTCCAGGCCCTTCACTTCCACCGCGGTGGCAGTCATGCCCTCGTCCCCGTTTCGGCACGAGCCTGTACCCGACGGACGTCGATGTCGCCCATAGCCGTGTGTGCGCAGATCTCGGTGGACTGCTCGTCGGACGAGGGGCGGCCTGTGTCCTCGAGCTCGTTGTTGACCCGACCGAAGCTGGTGGAGAGGTCCAACCAGGCTGCCACCCCGTCGAGCACTCCGATCTCGATCTGCCCGTAGGAGGTCTTGGCTTCGGTGGTTCCCTGCGACAAGGCGCCCAGGCGCACGTCCCCGAAAGCGGTCTTGGCCGTCACGTGCGAGCGAGCGCTGTCCACCTGGATGCTGCCGTTCGCGTTCTGCAGCTGTGCTCGGCCCGCGACATCCCCGATGCGGGTGTCCCCGTTCGAGTTCTTGACAGTGGCCGAGCCTCCGACCGAACCGATTTCGATCCGACCCGATCCGGTCTTCACGTCCGCGTCGCCCTCGACTCGCCCGACTATCACCTCGCCGAGCCCGGTCTTGATCCTCACCGGACCGGCCTCGTCCACCCGGATGTCTCCCATGCCGGTCTTGAGGTCGAGCTCGCCTAGGCGACCTGCACTGTGTACGGCGGCCATTCCCACGTCTGCGCTCACGCGTGAGCCCTCAGGTAGCTGGATCTCGACGTCGATCGACCCGCGACCACCCCAAGGGGTCCACTGGCGCCAATTCTTCGGGCCCCTCACCGACAGGGCACCCGACGCGTATTCGACCAGGGTCTGGTTCGCCGCGTTCACGTCATCCTTCTTGGCGGGATCGGTCGGCCTCACCTCGACAACCGTCTCGCCGAGACCGTCGGCCACGAGGCGAATGTCGCCGACCCCGAACTCCAACGAGACGGAGATCGAATCGGGCGTCTGGAAGATGGTCATTTGGGTTCCTCCCTGACTACCGGCTCCAGCCGGTGTATCGCTGAGATCCAGTCGGGGGTCGCCTGTCTTGGCGACGAGACGAGCTGCCTCGCTCCAGAGCTGCGCTCGTCGCGCGAACCAGCCAGGTGTTGATCGAGAGGCCTTCGCTTGCGGCTGCCTCGTCCACCCGGGCCTTCAGGTGCTCGGGGAGGCGGAGATTGATGCGGGCGGTGGCACCCTCGTCTCCCTCGGGAGAGCCGAGCCCGGACACAGCGGGCTCCACTTCTTCAGCCGGAGGCTCGGGTTGGGGGAGGTTCACGACGAACTCGGGCTTCCGGCCCCTCAGCCGCAACTCGACCGAGCCGGGTGCCAGCTCGCAGGTGATCTCCTCGGCCGCAGCGGCGAGGGCGTCTTGCAGAGCGAGGCGTATGGCCGACTCGAGAGGGGCGAACAGCCGCTCGGCCTGCGCCTTTGCCTCGTCCCCCCCCGCTTCCGCCGCGGCGGCGAACTGCCTGCGGATGCTCTCGGTGTACTCGGTCAATTCCATGGTGCCATTATGACACCATATTGATGCCGAATCAAGGCCGAAATGACATCATCTGTGGTGCCGAGGGCAAGGATTCGCTTCTCGAGCCGACTCTCGGCGGGTCACGGCACCGTGCGGCCGGAGGCGATGGCGCTGACCAGGATGAATCCGAGACAAGAGGAGACGAGAGCGGGCGACGGGAATCGAACCCGCGTTCTCAGCTTGGGAAGCTGATGTTCTGCCGCTGAACTACGCCCGCTGGTGGCTGGTCACAATATCCTGCTCCGATTCGCTCTCCGGGGTCGGAGCGGCCGCGCGGAGAACCGCAGAGAGTCAATCTGAGATCACTACCTGCGCGTCGCTTGAGCGCCTAAGTTCATTCCCCGGCCGACCCTGTCAGGTCCCTAAGTGGACCACGGCCTCATTGGGAGACCGAGCGGCGCCGTGAGCAGGCCTTTCCAGGAGAGACGATGACGATCAGAATCATCTTGGGCTTGGCGGTCACCGTCCTCGCCTTCGCCATCGCGGGACGGCGATTCTTCTATCTCTTTCGCCTGGTGAACGCGGGCCACTCGGACCCAGCGCGTTTCCGCAACGTCCCGGCGCGCATCTGGGCCGAGCTGTCGGAGGTGGGCGGTCAGCGAAAGCTCCTCAAGAAGAAGGTGCCCGGGCTCGCGCACGCCTTCACCTTCTGGGGCTTCACCATTCTTCTGTTCACGATCCTCGAAGCCTACGGCGACCTCTTCCAGAAGACCTTCCACGTACCGCTCATCGGGCAGACCGCAGTGCTCGGTTTTATCGAGGACTTCTTCGCGTGCGCTGTTCTTCTGTCCATCCTCGTGTTCGTCGTCATCCGCCTGACCAACTCCCCCCGCCGTCGCGATCGCGCCTCTCGCTTCTACGGGTCTCACCTCGACGCCGCGTGGATAACCCTCGCCATGATCGCCGGAGTCATGATCACCCTGCTCCTGTACAGGGCGCTGCAGACCGACACCGGCCACTTTCCCTACGGCTGGTGGGCGTTCGCCTCGCACGGGATCGGCCGGGCCTTCGCGGGGCTCTCGTTCGGAGCTGCTCAGAACGTAGAGACCGCGATGCTCATCTTGAACATCGTGCTGGTCATGGGCTTTCTGGTCTTCCTGTCGTACTCCAAGCACCTCCACATCTTCCTCGCACCGATCAACGTCGCCACTTCTCGTCGACCCCGCGCCCTCGGTCCCCTCTACAACACGCCGGACATGGACATGGAGAACGTCTCCGAGGACACCGTCTTCGGCGCAGGCCACATCGAGGACCTGAGCTGGAAACAGCTCCTCGACACTCTCACCTGCACCGAGTGCGGGAGGTGCCAGGACGCGTGCCCCGCATGGAACACAGGAAAGCCGCTCAGCCCGAAGCTCTTGATAATGGGCCTTCGCGACAACCTGTTCGAGTCCGCCCCGAGGCTCGTCGGGGCCACGGTCCACACCGAGGTCGGCAAGAGCGTCGACCCCGAGGAAGGGGCTCGCGAAGCGCGTTCCGATGCCCCCACCCTCGTCCCACACACCATCGAAGACGACGTCCTGTGGTCGTGCGTCACCTGCGGCGCGTGCGTCGAGGCCTGCCCTGTCGACATCGAACACGTCGACACCATCGTCGAGATGCGGCGCTACGAGGTTCTCATGGAGTCACGCTTCCCGACGGAGGCAGGACTCATGCTGCGCAACATCGAGAACCAGGGCGACCCGTGGGGCCTCGGGGGTTCGAAGCGAACGGATTGGACCGAGGGCCTCGATTTCGACGTGCCGGTCTTCTCGGGGTCCATACCCGACGACGTCGAGTACTTGTACTGGGTCGGCTGCGCGGGTGCGCTCGACGAGCGCGCGCGCAAGGCGACGCAGGCGACAGCGCGCCTTTTCAACCGGGCCGGTGTGCGCTTCGGCATCCTCGGACCACGCGAGACCTGCACCGGGGACCCTGCGCGCAGATTGGGGAACGAGTACCTGTACCAGGAGATGGGGAAGGCGAACATCGCCACGCTGGAGGAGGTAGGAGCGAAGAAGGTCGTGGCTTCCTGCCCGCACTGCTTCAATTCCCTCTCACGTGAGTATCCCGACCTCGGGGGCAACTTCGAGGTCGTCCACCACTCGCAGCTGCTCAGCCATCTCGTCGCAGAGGGCCGGTTGTCCCCCGGTTCGATGGACGCCACCGTCACCTACCACGACCCGTGCTACCTCGGCCGGCACAACCGGATCCTCGACGAGCCTCGCAGCGTCCTCGACGCGGTGGCCGGGGTCAAGCAGATCGAGATGCGCCGGTGCCGCGAGAAGAGCTTCTGCTGCGGTGCGGGTGGAGCGCGCATGTGGATGGAGGAGACGCTCGGCAAGAGGATCAACCTCGAACGCACAGACGAGGCCCTCACGACCGGTGCGGACATCGTGTCGACCGCCTGCCCTTACTGCCTGATCATGCTCGACGACGCGGTCAAGGCACGCCAGCGAGAGGATGAGGTGCGCGTGCTCGACCTGTCTCAGGTCGTAGAGGCCTCGCTCGGGGCGGCGGTGGCAAAGGCGGCGCCCGACGGTGCGGCGGCAATCGCAGAGGGCGCGCCCGATGGCGCAGGGGACTGAACCCTAGGCGAACGTTTAGGTGAAAGCCTTGCTGTCCGCTTCGCGAAGGCGCTGTGACATTGCGACGAGCAGCTTGTGCGAGAGGGCAGGCATCGCGTCCAAGAGGCCGTTGAACGAACGCTGCTCGAGTACGAGCAGTGTCATGTCGGTCTCGGCCACGACGGTGGCCGAGCGCGGCTTTCGGTCGAGCAAAGCGAGCTCGCCGAAGTAAGCGCCGTGTCCGAGGGTCGCAATCTTGCGACCCTTGCGGCGGACCGATGCCGTGCCGTCGACGATGAAGAAGAACTCGCGCCCTATCGTGCCCTCCTCCACGAGCACCGAACCGGCGGGCACGGTCACCTCTTCCACCGACCTTCCGATGGTGCGCAGCTGGCTGGCGGAACACGCGGAGAACAACCAGATGTCGCCCAGGTCTATTTGAGGACGCTTGGCAGCCATGGGGTCACAGGCTACGCGTGCGTCGCTTTGGGGTCCATAGTTCGAGCGGAGTTGCGCGATCAGGTCGCTTCGGAGCCCTTCGACGGCCGCGGTAGCCTTGCTCGATGCCGGCAGGCCGCGACCCCGACGACTCGCAAGGAGCCGCTTCTCCGAAGCTGCGCTTCTCGCAGCGTCTCATACTGGCCCTCCCTCACCTGAAGCACGACAAGGAGAAGGTCCCCCTCACCGACAGGCTCCGCAAGGCGGTGCTGAAGCCCGAGGAGCCCGGCGCGGCGTCCGATCGGGCCAAGTCCCCGGTCAAGGCCTCGTCGGTCGAGGATCTCGAAGAAGCCGCAAAGTTCGCAAACGACAAGGAAAGGCTCATAGGCCTCATGGCCGCCCCGATCGCAGCCGCGGTCGGGATCCTCGTCATCAACGACCTGATCTCCCACGACCCTTCGGCGTTTCTCAAGAACGGTCAGCCGAACAAGTTGCATGTGAGCGTGACGCTGTACCACGACCTGGTCTTCGTGCTGCTGGGTATGGCGGTGCTCATGCTCGCCACGGCGTGGTTCCGCAAGCGCCTCTACCTCGGG
>DAIQQK010000197.1:0-5026 GCA_036786835.1 Acidimicrobiales bacterium
TGTGCCAGATCTGATAGTTCGAAGGAACCGGGCTCGAGGTCAGGACGTTCTTGAGGTACTTCGGCGCGATCGAAGAGCCCAGCACGGCGCTCTCGAGGCCGGGTTCGCTGGTGGCGATCCACGGTGGGCTGTAGGTGCTCTGGTTGGCTTGCAGCGACTCCGGCCAGATCGTCGCGCCGGTACCCACCGCGACCACTTCGTTGACCCCAGCGGACTGGAAGATCTGCGTGATGTCGGCGGCCTGTTGGTAGGTCGCAGCCTGGTCGCCCGCCGGTGCGCTGTCGATGGCGCTCCGGACGACACGTACCCCCAATGGCTTCAGTGCAGATTGGACGACCTGCAGCTCACGTCCATCCGCCTCGGATCCGGCAAACAGACCAACCTCCTTCCCCTTGAACACACCGCGGTGTGCCAAGACGGACAGTTGCCGCGGGTCGTAGGCCGCGAGTGGCGGTTCCAGGGTGAAGTTGGGTGCGCCACCGGATTGCACATTCTGGAAGCTCCCCGCGATCGTTGGTACGTGGTATTGCTGCAGGTAGCAGTCGGGTTGCTGCGGAGCAATGGCAACGAAGACGTCGTCGTCCTGGGCAAGCTGGGTACAGGCCGTGATCGCAGGTGCGGTTCCAACCGGATTCACCGCCACCAGATAGGGCACCAGATGCCTGCCGTCGATGCCGCCATGTGAGTTCAGATTGGAGATCAGCGCGTTGTAGGCGTCGGGAAAACTCCCCTGATCGAGCGTGATGCCGAATTTCCGGACACTCGAGAGGTCGACGTACGGGACGCCGACCCGGATGGTCGTCGCAGTGACACCCTGGCTCGGCGGGCTCGATCCCGCGGACGCAGAGCCGGCGACGCCGACCACCACGACGCCGCTGAGAACGAGCGAGCAGAGAGCGAGGAGGGCGAAGCCCCTCCGTACTCTTGACCTCCCGGGGCGCATCGGTGGATGGTACTGCCGGGCGTCGAGGTCGGAGCGTCAGGGCCCATTAGGTGTGTCCTGACGAAGGCAGTCCGGCCAACGCCGGGAGCGAGGTCATGCCTGACCCACGGGAGCAAATGCGGGACCACCGTGACTCGGATCGACAGGATCAGCCAAGCTCGCCATGTCTGTCGCCGACCAGTCCTCGAGAAACGCCTTTATCTCATTGGCTGCGAACGGCCGGGAGATGATGAAGCCCTGTCCATACTCGCAGCCGAGCTCTCGCAACTGCCGGAGTTGGTCGCGCCCCTCTATTCCTTCGGCGATCACCCGCAGCCCGAGGTTTTCGGCGAGCGCAAGAATGGAGCGCACGATGACTTCTCCATCTCCTGTCGTGTCGAGTGATGCCACGAAGCTCTGATCGATCTTGAGAGCGTTGACCGGGAACTTGTGCAGCGCCGCCAACGACGAGTACCCGGTTCCGAAATCATCCATTTCCAGACCCACTCCAGGCGTGCCGACTTCTGAGACGATCGCCGAGATCCGCTCGGGTTCGCGCATGAACGTGGTCTCGGTGATCTCAAGGCTGATGAGCTCGGCCGGGAGCTCGGCGGCAGCAATGGCGTCGAGGACATCCCGCGGAAAGTTGGGGTCGTCGAGTTGGCGGCCGGAGACGTTGACGCTCATACGGACGTCGTCTGCCACGAGCCCGCCGCGGCGCCACGCCGTCAGGTCGGCAAGCGCAATACGGAGCACCTGAAGCCCCATCGGGCCAATCAGACCCGTGTCTTCGGCGATGGAGACGAATTCCCCGGTCTCCACAAACGACCAGTACTCGGGCCAGCGGACAAGGGCCTCGAAGCCCCTGAGGCGACCCGTCTTCAGGTCCACGATCGGCTGGTAGTGGACTCGCAGCAGTGATTGCTCAATCGCTCGGCGGAGATCGTTCTCCCGCGTGAGGCGGTTGGTGACGTGATGGTGCATGCTCTGGTCAAAGACAGCGCAGCGGCCTCGGCCGCGACGCTTGGCTTCATACATGGCGATGTCGGCGTTTCGCAGGAGATCTTCGGCGCTGTTTCCCGCTGTGCTCACAGAGATACCGATGCTTGCCGTCGCGAAGAGTCGATGATCATCGATCCTGAATACCTCGTTCAGGCTTTCCTGGATTCGCCTCGCTACCAGCGTCGCGAATTGCTCCGGTTCCTCGGACCTGACGTCTTCCAGCAGAATCGTGAACTCGTCACCGCCAATTCGAGCGACGGTATCTCCGGGCCTGAGGGACTCCGCGACCCGCGCCGCCGTCTGGACGAGAAGCCGATCCCCCACGGCGTGACTCAAGCTGTCATTCACAAGCTTGAAGCGATCGATGTCCAGGAACAGCACCGCGAGGGAGAGAGTCGGGTCTCGCTCATTGTGCCGCAGCGCGTGCTCGAGACGGTCCATGAAGAGGGCCCTGTTGGGAAGTTCAGTGAGCGAATCGTGGAACGCGTCATGCCGGAGCTGGCGCTCCGCTCGCCGGCGCTCGGTGATGTCCGACAGCGAGCCCGCCATCCGCGTTGGCCGTCCGTCCCTGGTGTCCCGCATGGCCAGGCCCCGGGTCAGGACCCATCGCCAGGAGCCGTCGGCGTGCCGCATGCGATGCTCGGACTCCATGTGTGACGTGCCGCCGCTCAGGTGGGCCGCAATTGCCTCTTGGAGCCGAGGCAGGTCGTCCTCGTGCACAAGGTCGAACCAGGCCTCCGGCGGCTGATAGCCGGCCGCTTCGGGCTGACCGAGGAGGGCGCGCCAACGGGGCGAGAAGTACACCTGCTTGGCGTCGAGGTCCCAGTCCCAAATGCCGTCATTGACCGCACGGGCCGCCAACGCATAGCCCTCTTGCCTGTGTGCCAGCTCCGTAAGGGCCCGATGGTGGCTGATGGCGTAGCGGATCGACCGTTCAAGCGAGTGCGGAGTGAGCTCCTGTTTCAGAAGGAAGTCCGTGACACCGATCGTCGTCGCCTCGAGGTCGATCTCATAGTCAGTCTGGCTGGTCAGGATGATCACCGGTGCCCCGGGGCGACCGGTGAAGCCCGAGCGGACCAGGTCGAGGCCGGTGTGCGCACCGAGGCGGTGGTCGATGAGGTAGACGCCGTGTCGCCCTTCACCGATGGCCGTCATCGCCGTCTCGAAGTCCGAGCACCAGTCAAGAACGAAGCGAGTTCGGTTCTGCTGGCGGAGCAAATCACGCGTGATCAGGTAATCGTCCTCGTCGTCCTCCACCAGGAGGACCCTCACCGCTCCGGAGTCGTCCATCTTCATTGGATGGGCCGTTGGGCAGTTCGACCAACTCGACTGACAATTACCGCCTTGGAGTGGCGCAAGGCCACACCCCCGTTCCTCGCCTCGACATTTAACCATGGCCCGATCCACGACGACCAGGGATCGAAAGTCAGGTCTTCATTGTGCAACCGTTGACATTCTCACAATGCCGCTCCGCTCCACGGCGTCCCGACCGAACGCTGGAGTGAGACGACAGGTCGATCACCGCCGGCAAGCCTCCCAGCGCTGCCGGCTCAGGGCAATGCCTCGATCGGCGGGACCGTCATTGCTCGCCTTCGAGCGCCTCCGAGCTTCTCGTCGTCGACGTGGCCGTCCGGTGAGCCCGCCACCAAGGGCGACCTCGTGAGGATGACCACGCCCGCCACCAGCACAGCCAGAGCCAGGACCTCGAGGCTGATCCATAATGCGCCACCCCGGAGGATGTCGCCGAACAGCGTGATCCCGAGCACGATGCTGACGAGCGGGTTCGTTGTCACCAACGTCGTACGAGACGCGGTGATCGGACCGGCGTGGAGCGCGCTCTGGAGCAGGAAGACGGTGCCGACGCCGACGACCACGAGCATGTACGGCTCGAAGTGGGTGAAGACGGCGCTCCAGCCGTGGCTCAGGTAGCTCGTGATCGCCTTGGTCAGGGCCGACGTGTACGAGGCGCTCACGGCGGTGGCCGCACCGAGAGCTGCCGCTCGCCACCAGCGCGGGCCCCGTAACCCGGCAATGACACCGACGGCGATCGCGCCACCGACGGCCGCCGTGGCCACAACCCACTGGGTCGTGGAAGGGAGTTCCTGGCCCCCATGGGGTCGGGCGGCCAGGAAGAACCCACCAAGTCCGACGACCACGGTCACCGCTCCGACCCACTCCCGCGCTCCGAGGTGATATCGGAACCAGACGGCGAGAATCAGCAGCAGGAACAGCAGCTCGGTCGTGAGCACAGGTTGCACCGAGCTCAACTCACCGTGTTTCAGTGCGATGGCCACGAACCCGAACTGCACCAAGCTGAACGCGAACCCGATCAGCCAGATCTTCTGCCGGACGGCGTGGCCGATGAGGCTCGCCTTGAGGGCGGACGCCTCCGGCGCCGTTTCGACGCCCATGCGCTGCAGCACGGAAGTCAGGGCGTTCGTGAAGGCGGCGAGAGCTGCGAAGAAGACGGCTACCACGTCGTCGCCCAGCTCGCTTCCCGACCTCCAGGGATCGGGCGCTGAGAAAGGCGGCACCTGCATGGCCTCCCACTGCTCGCACCCGGGCCCGGTGCCTCCGTCTGCGTTCTTTTCATGTGTACATCGAACAACGCATGGGTCATCGATCCTGGGTCCGGGGACCATTCGAAGATGACGGAAGACGACCTGGCTTCCGCGACGGTGCGGTACGCACTGGCTACCGCCTTCTCAACTGCAGGTCCTCTCAAAATAGCGGTTTCACGTGATGCATCGTCGCGGGGATACCGGTCGCTGCGTCGCTGATCGGAGCCGGCGGCGGCATCCACGACGGGCTGGGGCGACGCCCGGATCGGGCGGATCATGCCGACGTGGTGCGACAGACTCGGCCGCCGGACGCGAGAATGACGACGGATCTTTGGGAGGCCGTGAGTGATTCGAGCCATCATGTTCGACTTCGGTGGGGTGATCTCGTCCAGCCCGTTCGAGGCGTTCGCCCACCTCGAGGTGGAGCGCGGGCTCCCGACTGACTTCATTCGCACGGTGAACGCCACCAATCCCGACGGCAATGCATGGGCACTGCTCGAGCGAGGTGAGGTCGACCTTGAGACGTTCGGGTCGCTGTGGT
>DAIQQK010000198.1:0-5021 GCA_036786835.1 Acidimicrobiales bacterium
GGGATGCTCGGTCTCGCCTGCGACGCCACCGCTACGTCTGCCACGATCCTTTGGGGTTTCTGTATTACTGGCAACGCCGGATACGCGGTGCGCTCAACCGACGGCGGGAAGCACTTCGCGTACTTGTCGGGTCAGCCGGGTTCTTCGAATGCTGGCAACATCCTTGCCGTTTCGCGAACCGAGGCTGTCTTCCAGAACGGGGACCGCCCGAACGTGTGGTTGACCCGAGACGGCGGACAACACTTCCTTACGGTGTTGCGGTCCCGGAATCCGCAGAACGGCTTCGACGTAGCTCTTGTAAGCACCACATCATGGGTGGCGCTCGAATTCTCGCCGACGGGGAGCAATGTGATGCGGCGCACCACCAATGGGGGGCGTTCATGGCAGCAAGTGAGACTCCCGAAGGTGTAGATGAGACGGTGAGCACGCTGCGCAAGCTCGGCGCGGTCGTGATGGTGGTCCTGGAACTGGCTCTCGCCGCGTGCACGAGCGCTCAGACGGTCCCTCCGACTACCTAGAGCGGGATCGCCCTAGGCGTGGTCGGTTGGGCACCAACTGCAGCCTCGCCCACGACATCGACTACCACGACCACGACGACGCTTCCGCCCGCGCCGCTCTGCTTGGCGTCGAAGCTGCGATTGAACGTTGGACGTGGAGCTGAAGCCATGATGAACGTCGCGGTCACGCTCCTGCTGACCAATGTCGACACGACGACCTGTCGGCTGATGGGCTACACGGAACTGTTCGGGGTGAACGCGTCTGGCAAGCAGGTCCCGCTGCCTGCTCAACACGGGGACTTCTTCGCTGACCTGGTGCCGAGAGATCTGCGCCCAGGTGCCACTGGTCAGTTCCAGCTTGGCGGAACCCTTGGATGTCTCAACGTCCCGACCACCTTCACCGGTCCGCCACCCCTGCCCTGCCCTACCATGCCGTCGTGGTCAAGCTGCCCGGCGATGAGGGTTCGTTCACCGTGACGCGCTTGCCACCGTGCGGTTTCAGTAGCGAGAGCCAGCTTGGTGTTGAGCCACCAGAGCCCGCCGTGTTCGTGCCGGCACCCGGCACTCGCCTCCCTGCAATCAAGCGTCAAGGTTCCCGCCGTATCGAAGGGGACCATCGCCTTCACTATGTCGTTGTCCTTTCGAACCCGTCCTCCCGAGCCGTGTCGCTGGTGCCGTGCCCTGGCTACACCGAGATACTCGGCTTGCTCATCGGCGCGAACGTTCAGGTCCACACATGGTCCTACGAACTGAACTGCCAGCCTGTTCGGCTGCTTGCCGCCGGTAAGTCAGCAAGCTTCGCCATGGAGATGGCGGTACCAGCGGTGTCGCAGATAGTGAGGCGAAGTTCAGCTGGTTCCTCGATACTGGGAACGGTCCATTTGCCGGGACAGGAGTCAAGGTCTACCCGTGAACGCCTCGCCGCCCCTGTCCAAGTCCCGGAGTTGGCCGGAACGCGGTACCGACTCTGACCGTAGCCGCGTAGCCTGAGGTTGTGGTAGCCCAGTCCCTGTGCCGAGTCCGTCTCCGAGCGCAGGAACGCCTTGACCGCGCTGTCGTCCAGGAGTTGCGTATGCGGCTGGCAGCCGACAGGCGGTTCGAGCATCAAGCCGAGCAATGCCGTGTATTGCCATCCAGGTCCTGTCCGTAGTTTTCTGGCTTCGTTCCGACCCATTGGGCAACTGACGACATGCGACCGGTCCGCCATCCCATCGTGATGTTCGTTGTGGCCGTGCTCGCAGTCATCGGCATCGGCGTTGGGGTACTTGCTGCCACAACGAATCAGAGGGTCTATGGTCCGTCCTGGGGTCGGTTCACGGTGGCGCTCCCTGGACGTCTGTACCAGTCTCGGGAAGCTCAGCCTGCGGGCCGTTCGTCCAGCGCACAGATCGTGCAGTACCTCAGGACACCCTTCGGACTGCCCGCCTTCATCTATTCGAACTCACCGAGTCCGTGGTTCGATGTTGCATCGGCTGGCGTTTGGGTCGGCACGGGCGAGGTTGACGCGGTGACAGTCCAAGAAGCAATCCGTGGGAACCTCGGCAACACCGCAATCGAGCAAGATGTAGGTGTTCTGAAGAAGTACTTCTTCGTCGCTGGGGCGACTGAATCCATAAACCACGCGAACGGTTTCTCGGTCATGACCATCGGACCACAATGCTCCAACGTCCACTGCGAGGTTGCTCGGCTCGTCTCAAACGGTCGGGTACTTTGGGAGTTGTTCGCCTTCTCCCCAGCGCCAGCGAGCACCGTGGAGCTCTTCCTCGCCTCGTTTGAGCCCATCGGTTAAACGATGCGACAGGTCCACCATCCCATCACCATGTTCGTCATCGGAATCGGGGTCGGCACCCTCACCCCGACACCTGAGAAGGTCTCCGGACCGTCCTGGGGTCGGTTCACGGCGGTGAGCACCCGGAACCTTCCGACCGCCGTAGGTCTCTAATCTCCCGTGAGGAAAGCCTTGCTGCCGCTCCTCGTGCTCCTTGGCTCGGTGCTCGCTGGTTGCGGGCAGCCATCAACCGGCCCTCCACCGATCATGTCGACCGTGGTGTGCGGGGTCACCCTGAGCCGACAGATTGGAGAACCGTTCATCTACGACATCACCGCCAGGGGCTTCAATCCACGCTCGGTTGTCACCGGCCCGACAGACGTGTATGTGCGGGTGGCGGCAGGCTGCAAGCAGGGCAGCCACGTCACGATCACGCCCGCCGACGCGTTTCGGGTCATCAAGACCGCCCGGGCTGCAGACCACCTGCGCGTCGCCCTTCTGCTTGAAGCCGTGCGGGCTGTGCCTTCCACGCTGGTCGCCTACCAACAGGGGCGGGTGGTGGGAGTGCTCAGACTGGATATTCCAAAGGACGAAGTCTGTAGTGCGACCGACTCTTGCGCCGCGGCTGTCACGGGAAGCACTCCCATTCCCGCTGCATGAGGCGATGACCACGGTGCGCGAGCTTGGCGCGGTCGCGATGGTGGTCCTGGCGATCACCGTGGCCAGCTGCAAGACGAGCAGCTCAACCCCACCGGTGTCGTGGCTAGCACTGCCCAGGCCTGCATCGGCCTCAGGTTTGGAACGATTACACGCGTGAGGGTACTGCTCTTCTCCGGGCCGACCCTCGTAGAGTCGAAGACACTCCCAGGTGCCAAAGTTCCAGTACCGATTCGCTATCAGCCCACGGGTGTACAAGGTGAAGGTTCAGCAGGCCTAGTCGGGCCGTCTGTCTGAGAGTTACGCCCCAAAGCGCGTCGCCTTTAGGACTGGTCGAACCGTCACCGCCAACTTCTTCAACGACTGAGGCCAGTTGTACTCGTCAGCGCCTTGTACGCGAAGTACTCCAGTCCCTGCTTCGTGAGACGATGACCATGGTGCGCAAGCTCGGTGTCATCGTGCTGTTGGTCCTGACGCTCGCCGCGTGTACGAGTTCGACGACGGCTCCGACATCCCGAGGCTCTTTGCCCGTGAAGGTGACATCGGTCACCGCGACCTTGACGCCCTACAACCCTCAGTATGGTTCTTCGGGCATACCAGCGGAACAAATTGACTTCATGGTCGGTGGCTCCCCTTCTGGTCTCTTCGTGTGCAAGATCAAGGTGTGGCGCTGGAACAAGTTGGTCGCTAGTGCCACCATCTCAGCTAGGCCGCCAGGCGGACATCCTTCCTCGTTCCAAGAATCCTGGCCGGTGTCGATTGCGGGAAACACCTTTGCTGGCAAACCTTCGGATGCTCGCGTGGATTGCCACATGTCGTCGTGACATGACCGGCACCGCCAGACGGGTTGAGCCTTACGGTGCGCAAGCTCGGCGTGGTCGCCATGGTGGTTCTGGCGCGGATGTTGGCTGCGTGTACCAGCTCCGCTTCGCAGCCACCAGCATCATCTACGTCGTCAACGCGGCCTGCGCCCACCGCGGTTCCAACGACGAGCACATCGGACCCACTCTGAGGGTCGTGACCGGGATCGCCGATTACTGCGGCGGTCCCGCGACCCTTCAGTCCAGTCATGTGCGGGTGCGAGCATCGCCTATGGGGTGTGGGGTGTGGGGTGTGGGTCGCGCTCCTTGGTGTCGTGATCACCATCATCGGCGGGTTCGCGGGTCGGGTACTATCCCGGCCCGCGTCGCTGCCAGGCGCTCGTCGCGCGCGAGCGCGGCCAGGAGAGCCGTGAACCCGCATCTCACGCCGCTGATTGCACATCCGACTGCCGTGTGACAAGTTGCGTTGTTGGCACCGAGGGGTCCGGACCCTATGGGGAAAGGGGTAATCCTATGAGATTCATCGATCCTATGAGATTTATCCGGTCGCACAAGAAAGGCAGTGCCGGGGTTGGCTTGGCCTGTGTAGGCCTGCTCGTGGCGGGCCTAGTCGGTCCGATCACGGCATCGTTCGCCGCTACCCCGCGGCGTGCTACTGCGTGGATGACAGCCAATCCGGACTATCTGGCGCTCGGCGACTCGGTCTCGTTCGGTTACCGGGAGCCGGCCACGTTGCCTCCACCAAACTACTTGGATGCATCCACCTTCACCGGGTACCCAGAAGACGTCGGCGCGGCCTTGGGCCTGCAGGTCGCTAATGCCGCCTGTCCGGGAGAGACCTCGACCAGCCTCGTCGAGGCGAACGTGCCGAGTAACGGATGCGAGAACTCTCCCGGTGGTGGTCCTGGCTACCGGACGGCGTTCCCACTGCACGTGAGCTATAGCGGGACGCAACTCCAGTACGCCGTCCAGTACCTCAGGAGCCATCCACATACGCGCCTGGTCACGTTGATGATCGGCGCCAACGACGCTTTCCTTTGCCAGGAGACTACGACGGACGATTGCGCCAGTGAGCTGCCGGCCGTGCTCAAGCGAATCTCGGCGAATGTCACCGACATTTTGACGGTTATCCGCCAAGAGGCCCACTACCGCAGGCAAGTGGTTATTGTCAACTATTACTCGCTCGACTACGCGAATCCCGTCGACAATGCCGAGAGTCAGGCACTCAACCAGGCCGTGGACAGTGCGGCCATGCCCTTCAGGGTGCAGATCGCCGAT
>DAIQQK010000199.1:0-4995 GCA_036786835.1 Acidimicrobiales bacterium
GTCGAGGTCATGCGGCCCGAGCCCGGGATGTCGATCTGCGATCCTGCCTGCGGCACCGGTGGGTTCTTCCTTGCTGCACACGAGTACATCGCCAGCAACAACCTGCTCGATCCCGACCAGAAGCGCCACCTTCGTTTCGAAGCCCTGCACGGTTGGGAGATCGTGGATAACACCGCCCGGCTGTGCGTCATGAACATGCTGCTGCACGGCATCGGCTCGGAGGATGCAGACAGCCCGATCCGTGTCGAGGACTCGCTGAAGTCCGATCCCGGTGACCGCTTCGAGATGGTTCTCACGAATCCGCCGTTTGGCAAGAAGTCGTCAATGACCGTGGTCAATGCGGAGGGCGACACCGAGCGCGAAGACCTTGTGATCCTCCGGGACGACTTCTGGGCCTCCACCTCGAACAAGCAGCTGAACTTCGTCCAGCACGTGAAGACCCTCCTCGCCATGCACGGACGCGCCGCCGTCGTCGTCCCGGACAACGTGCTGTTCGAGGGTGGAGCCGGCGAGACCGTCAGGCGGAAGCTCCTGCACGAATGCGAGGTTCACACGCTCTTACGGTTACCGACGGGCATCTTCTATGCCCAAGGCGTGAAGGCGAACGTGCTGTTTTTCGACCGCAAGCCCGCTTCTGAAACGCCGTGGACTCAGCGGCTCTGGGTCTACGACTACCGGACCAACGTCCATCACACCTTGAAGCAGAACCCGCTCCGGTACGAGGATCTCGCCGACTTCATCGCAGCATTCCATGCCGACAACCGCCACGAGCGGACCGAGTCGGAGCGGTTCCGCTCTTTCAGCTATGAGGAGTTGCTCCAGCGTGACAAGGTGAGCCTCGATATCATTTGGCTGCGCGACGAGTCACTCGAGGACTCCGCCAACCTGCCCCCGCCCGATGTGATCGCGGCAGAGATCGTCGAGGATCTCGAAGCTGCTCTGGCCGAGTTCGCACAGATCGCCGCCTCGTTGAAGCCCAAGCCGTAGGGCTACGCGCCGCCAAGGACGAGATCCTCATCGACGCCGACCAGGCCGGCGAGGGCCGGCCAGTACGACGGATGCGGCACCGACTTCCCGTTGCGGTAGCCGGACGCGGTTGCCTTGGTCACCCCGGCTGCCTGCATGATCTGCCGGAGCGGGACCTCCTTCAGCCTCGGCGTGATCGTGGCGAGGAAGTCGGCCCGGTCGATGACCGTGCCGGGGTGTTCGGCCCGCCATGCCTCTTGGGCGGATCGTGCCGCCGCGATCGCTCGTCCTCGGCGCCGGCGAACCTCGCGCGATTGGGTCGGCGTCGACTCCCAGCAGGACGGGCACCGGAGATGCCGACTCCTCGTCAGAGGACCGCCGCAGTCGACGCACGTGGCGAGCACCGTCGCCGCCGTCTTACTCGCCACACGTTGCGCCTGTCGGCGCGGATCGACCGACTGTCGAGACATCGTCCCAGCCACCTGCTGTCGTGCCCGGACACGGGCTTGTGCGGCCCTGTGGTTGCGACCTGTCAGTGGCGTCCGCGCCTGCCACTTGCCAGCCACGGCTCGACCGAGAAGGTGGGCCAGCTGTTCGGCGTAGGGAGCGACCGCCCGTGCCCACATCGGCATGGTTGCCGCGAGGAGCTGGACGAGGTCCGGAGCGATGCGGATCGAGCCGTCCGACCGTTCGACGAAGTCACGGCGGGCAAAGGTGCGCTCTGCGACGAGGTCGAGCACGAACCGTTCGACCTCGGGTCTCACCGGTTCGAGGAGGTCGAGCGCCAGGTTGTCGCGCCGAGGCTCATCGGCGTGCACAAAGCCGAGCGCCGGATGGAGCCCGACGGTCTCGCAGGCGAGCCGAGCCTCGATGGCGGCCAGCGAGTACATGAGGTTGAGCACCGCATTGAGCGGCCGTTCGGCCTTGCGGTTCGACGTGCCCTTCGTGAGCAGGCTGCGCCGGCCGTCGAAGACCGGCCAGTGCGTCGGCACTCTGCGAGCGTCACCGGTCGTGAATCGCAGCGTCGTCGCCGGGTGCTCGCACCAAGCATCGAAGTAACAGGCAGCCGCCGAGGCCTCGAGCTGGCGAGCCTCGGCGACATCGTTCGCAGCGTCGAGTCCTTCGGCAAGCCCGATGATCGTCTCGGCCAAGTCCGGCCGGCCAAGGATGGTCTTCGTGACACCTGCCTGTCCGCGGAGCTTGGCTCTGAGCAGGATCGTGGCAGCTTCGACGTCGAGGCCATCCGGCGGTGACGCTTGTAGGCGGAGAAGCCGAGGATCGCAAGCTCCTGCGGCTGGAGCGAGCAGTACCTTGGCGTCGTCGTCGACGATCAGCACCGAGACGTCGGCTTCGGCACACCAGCGGATCGCTCCGAGCGTGATGGCACCCGATCCGGCGCCGATGATTAGCCGCGAGAGTCGAGCGGTCGCCCGGTTCCAGCTCCGTTCCCGCCGGTACCAACCTTCGCCGTCCCGGGCGCGGAGGTGGCCGGAGAAGACGTCGACGCGGGCACCGTGACCGAGGACGACTGCAACGGATGGTCCGGCGGGATCGGCTGAGAAGCCCGCCTCCAAGCCATAGAGGACATCGTCGATGTCCGCAACCGTCAGCGGCGGTCCTTCTCGGACGACCTTGGTGCCAGTGCGGATGACGCGGGTAACGTCGGACTTGGCCATGGAGCCAACACCTCCTGGTCCAGCCCCCGGGGTGTTCGTCGCACCGCCGGGGGCACTTGCTCTTGTGAGACAACGCTACCTCTGTTGGGCGCCCGCAGCCTCCCGAAATCGCATCTGAAACTGGCTCAACCAGCACCCTTGGAGCGACGACGACGCTTGTCTCTGGTCACGAGCTCTTCCGCGTACGAATCGAGCCGATAGACGACCTCACCTTGGTCTGCGAGGTAGGCGTGGACGCTGTGGGGCGTAGCGCTGGGCTTGCTGTTCGGTTGTGCGCGAACCTGGGCGAGGAGCCGAGATCGCTCCACGTGTAGACGTGCGGTACACCGCGAACAGCGAAGAAGCAGACGCCCGGCAGCGTCTTGTGGAGCCTGAAAGGTGAAGAATCTCGGTGCCGTCTCCCGCCGAGCTACACGCCTCGGCCGCGAGTCAAGCGCAACAATCTCAAGGTCTTCCCAAACGGGCGTCGGGGCGACACCGTGCTCGTGCGTCTGGCGCGACGAGGCGAGCTTGCCCTGAATCGTTATTGCCCGAAAACGCCACGCCTCATCGTCGTCAAAGGACGGTGGATCCGGGAAGCGATCAGGAGGAAGACAAGCAGGATGCGTCACAAAGCACAGGGGTGCCTCGACGCCGAAGCGCTGGGCGCACGAGAGATGGTGAAGCACGACCGGCCTCAGAGATCTCTGCACGCTCACCCTCACGCACACTAATGTTGTCGTCAGTAACGCTCTTATGAGCGGGGAGCAACATCCCCGCGGTGGGTGCTGACCCAGGACGACCTCCGTTACGGCGGAGCAGAGGTCCTGGCATGTTCGCAGGCTTTTCACCCGTTCACCTGAGCAGCGCGGCTCGGTAACCCAGATGCCGTCTGCAGTGCGCTACGCGCGCCAGAAGGCCCGTGCCGAGCGGCGCGGGTCCACTCCCTATCGTCAACGTGTTGCCCGAGGCGGCGAGCTCGGGCTCACTCCTAGCCAATCGGTCGGCAAGCCCCATCGAGGTGAGCAGCCGGCGAGTGCCATTCTCTCCGAAGCCGCCTGGACCACCACCTTCTACGCCGCCGACCCTCCTCGGGTCGTCACAGTCACCACCGACCGTCGAACGGCTCAGCGTTCCGGTCGGTACATGCAATTGACGAGGGCTCTGCGGGAGGAGCGCATCAGCCCGGAGTCGTTCCGGGAGCGGGTGCGGCGTCGGTCACCGATCGCGGGTTACCGCCTTCTTGACGACCCGCGTGCCGTCCTCGCCCTCGCCCATACGACGCCGCGCGACGACCTCGTCTTCGAGAGCGGCCGCTCCCGACCCCGTCGGAATCGGAGAGCGGCATGAGCGCCTCGGCGTCAGCGCGGTGGACACCGTCGTTCGCCGCGCCGACCGACGACCCGGCGACGATGACCTGTGTCTATTGCGGCGCGCCGGCGACTGATCGTGATCACCTGTCCGGCCGCCAGGCGAGCGACAACGCGCAGTCCGACCCGGACCTGTGGCTCCCGTCATGTCACCGCTGCAACGTGCTCGGCTACCAGGCCTGGGAAGCCAACGGCCTCACCATCGTGGAGGACTTGGCCGAGGCCCGCGTTCGCCGCGTGGCGCTGAGCTCGCTGCGCGTTGCGGACAGCGGTCTCTGGATCCTCACGCCGTCACGCTTCTGGGCCGCGTTGGCTCGCCTCCTCGTGGAGACTGGCGACGAACTGAAGAAGCGGGCGAGCTTCTGATGACGCAGGCATCGCTCGTGCGAGCAAACTTCCGGCACTGGCCCGGTAAGAGGCATTGGAGGGCACCGAAGGAGTGGCCGGTCGAGCGGATCGGATCTCGGCTCTGCCTCACTATGTTCTCGCTGCCCGAGCGCGGCCGGATACCCGAGCGCTTCGGGCTCGGCGCTTTCATGGTGTCCACCGGCTCGGTCGTTCTCGACGGTGGTCTCGTCTATGACGACGCCCTCGACGTGCACCACCGTGTCCCCTTGGACGCGCTCGTGGAATGGGCGCGATGCCATCCCGTAGAGACCGCGACTTCGCTTCGTGAGCGACGAGTGCTCCCACTGTCCGAGTTCAACAAGACGGTGTTCGCCCGACGTGGCTATACCGGTCAGGGATTCATCGCGAGCGCCGATCTCGGACGGACCCTGGCTCTTGGGGCTGACCACCTCGCGGCCGCCCGTCTCGACGGTTGGGCGGACGGGTTCGCGCTCGGGCTGCGCGGTCTCGGCGTGGTGACCACGAAGCGAGGGCGCCGGGAGTGGGTGCACAGCACAGGTCGCACCATTGTCTACGTCCAAGCCGTGTCAGCCCATGGCACGCGAGCAGCCTTCGGCCGACCACGCCCCGGCTTCGGCGAGGAAACCAAAGTCTCC
>DAIQQK010000059.1:0-18867 GCA_036786835.1 Acidimicrobiales bacterium
GCGATTACACGGGAACGTACATCCGCTCCCTCGATTCAGTCGAGCAACTCCTTCGACGTCAGGAGTTCTGGGATGCGGACATCCACATGTTCGAGTTCGCAATGCGCTACGACCTGTTCGATTCTGTATTCGTGATCCCGCACGACCGGCGGATCGTCGTCACCGAACACAACACGACACCACCGGAGTTGGTCGACGACCCCGTCATGAAGCGCGAGTGCGAGCTGTCGCTGGTTCAGCGTCAGAACATGGCTCTCGCTCATCGTGTGATCTGCGACAGTGAATTCAACATGGAGCTCGACCGTCGTATCGGGTTGCCGGACGGCATGCTGACGGTCATGCATCTCCCACCGGGGCACAGGCCGTTCACGGAAACCGAGCGGCCCGAGAACGGCTCTGGTCGCCGGCGAGTGAGGCTGCTCTACGTCGGACGGTTCGTGCGTGCGAAGGGAATAGGCGACCTTCTCGCGGCGGTCGAGGCTCTCTGGAACAGCGGGGAGAACAGATTCGACCTGACCCTGGTGGGAAACCCGGCATTCGCGGAGGAGACGGTCGCCCACCGAGTGAGCGACTTCGCTCAGCGCCACGACGGCGACGGCATGGCGCGAATGGTCACCAATGCCGGAGACGAGGAACTTGCGGCGCTCTACGCGCACTCGGACGCCCTCGTGATCCCGTCTTATCACGAGGGGTATTGCGTCCCGGCAGTCGAAGCGCTCACTGCGGGTCGATACGTCATCGGGTACGACGCAGGAAACCTGCCAAACGTTCTCGGTGGGCTCGGATCGCTCGTGCCTGCGGGCGACGTGGACGCGCTGGCGGAGGCCATTTCCGCGTTCATCGACAGCGTCTGCGAAGCAGACGCTTCGGGAGCCGATGAGGCATTGCCCACGGATAGAGGGTCCATGAGCAGGACGGGCTGGAGCGAGGCGGTCACCCGCCATCTCGAGGGTTATTCGCAAGCCAACTACGAGAGGCTCTTCCTCGCGATGCTCGAGGAGATGTCGAGTGTCTCACCCGCCGGAACGCCGGCTTCCGTGCGAGCTGCGATCTCGCGTCGAGTCACCGAGCTTGCGCATGGCGACGGCCCGTCTGCATGATCCCTCGAGACGCCGGCGGAACCGAAGGGCGCGCTGCTCGCCGAAGTAGCTTCGTGTGTCAGTGAGCTCGCAAGAGGGACTGGACCACGACCTGGTCTTTGCTTCGCATGACGCACCCAGGGCGTCGATCGTCGTCTCGGGCTGGAAGTCCGCGCCGACCGTCGAGCGCTGTCTCGCCTCTATCGCTTCTCACGTCCGAGGCGTCTCCTACGAGGTGATCGTGTCGCTGAGCGAAGCATCTCCCGCTGTGAAGGAGAGACTCGAGCGAAGCGTGAGAGGCGCACGCATCCTGGCCTGGAACTCGAACGTGGGGTTCGCAGGCACCTGTAACAGGGCGGTGGCGGCAGCGCGAGGCGAGTACGTCGTGCTCCTCAACGATGACGCCGAGGTCGAGGAAGGCTGGCTCGAGACCCTGGTGGACACGGCAGAGCTGCATCCCGAGGCGGGGGCGATTGGAAGCCGCGTGTTGCTTCCGGACGGCACGATGCAGGAGAACGGCGTGGTGATCTGGTCGGACGGCACCGTGACATTCGTCGGATACAGACAGGCGCCCGAGGATTTCGTCCCGGACGGTGTCACCCGAGTCGACTACTGCAGCGGAGTGTCGCTCCTCGTGCCGCGACGCGTTTGGATCTCGATCGGCGGGATGGACGAGGGATACTTTCCCGCGTACTACGAAGACGTCGACCTTTGTCTCAAGCTCGAGGCAAAGGGATTCCAAGTGCTCGTACAGCCGGCATCAGTCGTCCACCACCATGGGTCGACATCGCCTCTCAAGTATCGCGAGTTCCTCGGTAACCGGAACAGACGCCGCCTTGTCGCTCGCTGGGGTCCGCTCCTCGAGAGAAGGCCGCCGCCGAAGCCCGACGATCCGGCGGCGATAATGAGCGCCTTCGAGGAAGTCCGACGGCGCCCGATGCCAGGTGCCGTCGTTCCAGCACTGGCGGACGAGAGGTTCACGGAAGTGCAGGACGGCGACGGATCTCTGCTCAGGAGAGAGCTCGCCTTGAAAGACGAATTCGCGTCGGAGATCGTCGCCGACCTCGACGCGCGTTTGGACGAGATCGCCGAGCTTCGCACTGAGATAATTGCCGAACGGACCCGCAGCGCGGATTCCGCATCTGAGATAGCTGCGCTGCGCACCCTCGCAGACCAGTTGGAGCTGCAGCTCGAGTCGATCAAGGATCGTGCCGGCTATCGACTTGTCGATCGCGTCTACTCTGCCGTTCGGCGTGTTCCCGGAGTTTTCCAGATGTTGCGTTGGTTGGTGAGGGCCGCACAACGCGGGAGGACGCGCCGCCACTCGAATCAGGACCCCTGCTAAAGTTTCGCCCCGGTTGTGACCGCGGCCGTAACGCACCCAACGTCGAAAGCACCCCGATTGAAACTGTCAGGACTGATGCGCAGGCGCGTTCTCGGCGCGATGCTGGTGGTGGCACCCCTCCTCACCGGAGTGGTCCTCCTCGGGCCCTCCGCTCCTCGCGCAGGGGCGGACGTTCCGGGAGCTGCGCTTCCGCTGCAGGAATTCGTCCTAGATCACGCCTCGGGGCGAACGTGGAACTCCTACGACCAGACCGCCAATCTGAACGGCCCCACCTTCATCGGGGACCCACACGCTGTCTCGGACCCCGCGGACGGCTTCGTTCACGTCTTCGGACGTGCAGCGGACACCGAGTTGGTGCAGTACGTGAACGACGGCAAGACCCACGGTGGTCCGTGGAGCTCTTACGACATCAGCGCGGAGGCCGTTTCGACCACCGGTCTGGCAGTACCCCCAGACCCCGTCTACGACGCAGCTCAAAGCGCCATCCACGTCTACGCGACGGGATCCAACGGACACCTGCTCGAGTTCGTCAACGACGGGCTCAACGGCCATCCGTGGAACGTCTATGACCTGAGCATGTACGCCGGTGGTGGAGGCCCGGTCACGGGAACGCCCGGTGCCGTGTACGACGCCGCCCAGCAGCTGATCCACGTGTACGTCCACTCTGCGAACGGCGACATGGTCGAATACGTCTCCGACCACGCGAACGGCAATGTCTGGAACGCATACGACCTGACGGTGTGGGCCGGCGGAGGTAGCCCTGTTTCGGGGGCGCCGGGTGCCGTCTATGACGGAGCGCAAGGTTTGATACACGCCTACGTCCAAGGCGCGAACGGCGACATGGTCGAGTACGTCTCGGACCACGCGAACGGCCATGTATGGAACGCATACGACCTGACCGTGTGGGCCGGCGGAGGAGCGCCGATAGCGGCCACGCCCGACCCGATCTACTACCCGGCTCAGGATCTGATCCACATCTTCGTTCAGGGCACCAACGGAGACCTTCTGGAGTACATATCCGACCACCAGAACGGGCATATCTGGAACGCGTACGACCAGACCCAGGAGGCAGGAAACGGTGGCCCGATAACGGGGATCCCCTCGGCCGTGATCGATCCGGTGACCGGCCTCATCGACGTCTTCGTACGCCCGACCAGCAACGACCTCGTCGAGTACATCGCGGACGGCCTCCACGGCCACGTCTGGAACGCATACGACATCACCACCGAATCACAGGGCGCGACGATCGGTTGCAATCCGAGCGCTCTCGTTTATAACGGCACGACCCACGTCTACGCCGGCGGGCCGCTCGCTCCCGGCGGGCCGCCCCTCACAGGGGTCGGGGTGTACGGCTTCTCGTCGTGGACCGCGGCGGGACAGGCCATCGGCGACGGGTGGCCGATCCTGGGCGACACCGGCGGTCTCGGCACCCAGGGGGCGCCGTACACAGCGCAGCTCGTGAGCAACCCCGACCTCAACGTCGGGCAGGCGATCGTTGCCATGAAGATCCGTGTCACATGGCTCTCGTTCTGGACGGTGAGCGGCCCGACGGGCAGCGACTCGTGGGAGAGCGACGGGTATCAAGCGGGGCAGGCTGCCGCCCAGGCCATCGACCATGACTACGAGACCGATGCGATCAGGCCCGACTGGGTGATCCTCGACCCGGAGGGATACAACGGGACGCCGACCACGCCCTCGGACTGGGGGGCCTGGCTGGGAGGCTGGGCACAGGGGCTGTTGTCGGTGGACGGAGCGTTGCATCCCGGGTTCTACGCGGATCAGTCCCAGTACGCGACCTACAACCTCTCCAACATCGGGCTTCCTGCGTTCATCGCCGTCAGCCCGATTCAAGGAAATGAGCCCTTTGCTCCAGGCGGGGGATTCGGCAGGCCAGGTGCCAACGTGACCGGCTACATCGCGTACTTCGGTGGGTGCCCGGCTGTTGCCGACGAGAACACGGTGCGCGGTTGGGGTGCTCCCTACAACACGGTCCAATTCTCCGACAGTGGTGTCGACTGCGGACCGTAGAGCCTTCGGGGCGGGGGTTACGAGAAGTGGAAAGCGGGGCATCCAATCGGGGATGCCGTTTTCGGGTGTCGTTACTCCCACGAGACCACTGGTGCACCTGCGGCAGATCGCGCTGACAACGGTGGTCGGCACAGCGGTGGTGCTCGCCTCGTGCTCCTCACCAAGAAGCAGTGGCGAACCACATGGGGCCTCCACGTCCTCGACGACCTCGATTCCCTCGTCGAGCACGACTACCGGGGCACCGGGCTCGAGCTCGACGACGTCCACGAGCGCCGCTCCTGCAGCTGCCGCGATCGAGGTGCAGATCTACTCGACAGGCGTCCTGTTCACGATCGAGGCTCACGTCTCGAACTTGAGCAGCAGGATCTCGAACCCGCACTTCGCGTCTCCGACCGAGTTCGACTTCGCGATCTCGGGTGTGACCATTCCGTCCTCCGACGCCGGTACCACGACATCTGCGACCGGCGCAGTGAGCACAGTCGAGTTGAGCGCTTCTCAGGCGGTCACCGCCGTGAGGATCCTCCTGCGCAGCGCGGAGACCAGCGATCAGATCTCGGTGGGCGCCGGCAGCGCCATCCAGGTGACCTTTTCCTGAGTCCCCGGCCGGCCGCCGGCCAAGAGGCCAAGGACCCTCTCAGCTCCAGCCGTACCAGGTGTACACCCCCGACGACTGCGTCGGGGAGCGACCGAGCAGCCAGGTCAGAAAGGCGATCGCCTGAGCCGGGTCGGCGCCTGTCGGGACCGCGACGATGCTCGTGACACGCCAGGAGCGGAGCTGTTGGTCCACCCGTGATCGCAGCTGCGCGGTGCGTTGTGGTGGGTTCCCAGCCGCGAGGGCGGTGAGCACGTCGTCGGTGAACGAAGGCCGACTGGCGGAAACAGCCCCGGTTCCCGCCTGGGGGACTATGAAGCGCCCTCCGGGCATCTTGAAGCGGAGGAAGGTGCTCGCCTGCCAGTTCTGCGGATTCGCGAACGTGGCGTCTGGAAACGGGTAGATGAGGGCCACCGAACCGGCCGGGATGGCGTTGGCTGCCCCACTGGTGAAGTAGGTCGGGACGCCTGTCGGCTCCATGTTGTAGGGCCACGCGGGAAGCAAAGGTAAGAGCACGGCGAGCGACAACATCCCCGGTACGGCCAAGGCGACGGCCTTGCTCCTCCACAGGCGCGCACCACGGACACGCTCCAGTGTGAACGCGAGGATGACTGCCCCCAACAGCACCGTGTACAGCGAGTATCGCGATGGCACGGCGTTCTTGAACAAGGGGAGGTGATCGAATATCGCCTCCGGCAGCGCCAAGCCTGTGACGTGGTTGTCGACGACGAGCCTCGAGCCCAGGGAGAGGATGAAGGCGAGCAGACCGAGGATCCCGGCGATCCTCACGATCACGACCCTCCAGAGGGCGGCGACGCTCACCACCAAGAGGATCAACAGAGGCAGGCCGATGTAAGAGCCGTTCTCCGTTCCGTTTCCGGCAAAGCGGTTCGCCGCGTTGGCAAACGTGGCGGGAGAGAAGTGCTGAAGGCTGTCGGGGAAGATGGGCCCTAGCAGGTCCGCCCTGTAGTCCTGGGCAGCGGTCTGGATGGGCCCGACGATGTGTCCCGGTCCGGCGAAGAGGAACCAAACCGGATAGGCGAGCAGGACCAGTGAGACCCCTGCGGCGCTCAGCAGCGCTGTGACTGCGTAGTGGGCACGGTTGCGCACTTCACGTCTCGCGAACAGGCAGGCGAGGATCACCCCGGCGACTCCTATCACCAGTGTCCCCAAGAGGATCTCGCTGGAGATGAAGAACTGCACCGTCATGAGGAGCCCAAGTACGAGCCCACGAAGTGCAGGACGGCCTCGCTGCCGGGCGACGATGTCGTGGAGCATCAGCAAGATGAGGGGAGGGAGCGGCACGAAGACGAGGTTCATGTGGCCGATCCCTTGCGCGACCATGTACGGGGAGAAGCCGTAGAGCAGCCCCCCTACGAAGGCCGCGGGGCGCCAAGTCGTGAACCGGCGTATCAGCGCATAGGCGGCAGTGGCCGACAGGATCGGTGCGAGCGTTCCGAGCAAGTCGAAGCTCACGACCGGCCCGAACAGAAGGGTGACCGGTGCCACGAGCAAGCCCAACGGCAACGTGCTCGTGTTGGCCATCAAGTTGACCCCGTACGGGTAGTTCCCGTACAGCGAGAACAGGGGATTGTGGCCATGGGCGATCGAATACGGGGCCCACGTGAGGAACCACATCGAGGCTGCCTGGTCGCCGGCTCCGGACAGCGCGTACTGGCTGGGGTCCGAGGACCACGCGTGCCAGAACCCGATGAAGGCCGCAACCACGTACGCCGCGACGACGAGGCCCGGAGGGCCCGCGCGATGCCAAAGTGAAACTGTCGGTGATCCCCCTGGCAGCTCCCGGGCATCCACGACGTTCGTTTCCGTCGAGGTCGAGCGCTTCCAGGGCATTCTGACCAGTTGACCTCCCCGCCGTCGGCAGTGCACGCCACGGATCAGCCCCGAAGCGCCGGTAGGAGAGTGTGCTGCCTCGCAGATGCAAGCGGCAACTCGCGCGGGCGACGTACTCGGCCACAGCCGACCGCTTATGATCTCACGACCGGATCAGGGTGATCCGGCCGTCGACGGCGAGCCATGACGTCGTCCTCGGTGTTGGCCGATGTTCACGTCGAGAGCGGGTAGCCAGGGGATGAAGCTCAGTGTCGCCAAACTGCTCGCCGGGCTGGTCGTGGCCTGGCTTGCGTTGCCGGCGGCGACAGCAGGTGCTGCAGGAAGCCCCCCGACCACAGTGCCACCCGTGCGAAGCCCGAGCAGCGTGCCGGCCGTTCCTATCGGAAGCCGCGTGGTCGGCTCGGTGCCCGGCGCCTCGGTCTTCACCGTCGACGTGGCACTGCGACCGCGCGATCCTGCTGCACTCGACTCGTTCGCATCGGCGGTCTCGACACCGGGATCCTCGGTGTTCCGCCACTACCTTCCCCCGGGTTCGTTCGCATCCACGTTCGGTCCCGAGCCGGCGACGATCTCCGCAGTGAGATCGTGGCTCTCGTCCAAGGGACTCGAGGTCGGCGCCACCTCTCCGGACGGCCTCATCGTCCCCGCTAGTGGTTCCGCGGAGACGTTTGGACGAGCGTTCGGGGTCGGGTTCGAGCAGTACAGGCTGCCGTCGGGTCGCATTGCGCGCATGCCGACTGCGGCACCTCTCGTTCCCGCGGACCTCGCCGCGCAGGTCACAGGGGTCGTAGGCCTGGACGATCTAGCGAGGCCCGAACCTCAACTCGTTCATGCACCGATCGGCTCGGCGACGCCGCGATTCTCAGCGTCAGGGCCGTCGTCGACGGGCTCGCCGGCAGCGACCTCCGGCGCAGACACGGTCGGACCTCGAGTGACCTCCGGTCCCCAGGTCAGCTGCTCGGCACTGACCGCGGCAGGCCTGAGCGCAACGCAACTTGCACAGGCCTACTCGTTCTCCTCCCTGTACGGATCAGGCGACGAAGGCCAAGGTGTCACCGTCGGCGTCTACGAGCTCGAGCCCTACCTGCCGAGCGACATAAGCGCGTACGAAGGCTGCTACTCACCGGCGATAACTGCTTCGGTACAGCCGGTCTCGGTGAACGGCGCGAGCCCGACCTTGAATTCCGGTTCGGGCGAGTCGGCATTGGACGTCGAGATGGCAGTGGGTATGGCTCCTCAGGTCACGGTCGACGTGTACGTGGGATCGGACCTCGGGACGGGAGCTTCCAACGCCGACGCTCTGAGCACCTACGCGGCCATGGTGAACCAGGACGCGGTGAAGGTGATCTCGACCAGTTGGGGCGAGTGCGAACGCGATCTCGGGCCCGCCCAGATCCAAGCCGAGGCCTCGCTGTTCGAACAGGCGGTCGCGCAAGGTCAGACGATCACTGCGCCGGCGGGCGACTCGGGCTCAGAGGACTGCTTCGGGGACGGCACCACCAACGACCAGGTGCTGGCCGTCGACGACCCTGCCACCCAGCCGTGGGTCACCACCGTGGGAGGCACGACGCTCAACTCGTTCGGTCCGCCTCCTTCAGAGCTGGTCTGGGACAACTTCTCGGGCGCCGGAGGGGGGGGAATCTCCTCGATGTGGACGATGCCCACCTGGCAGGTCGGCCCGGGAGTGAAGAACGCCTTCACGAGCTCGGCGTCGTGTCCGATGAGCTCGGGCGCTGGAACCTCCTCTTGTCGCGAGGTGCCGGACGTCTCCGCGGATGCGGACCCGGTCAATTCGCCGTTCGCGGAGTACGTAGGGGGAACCTGGGAAGGAGTCGGAGGTACCAGCATGGGCTCGCCGATGTGGGCAGCTTTGACTGCTCTCGCCGACGAGGGTCAAGCGAGCTCGGTCGGCTTCATCGATCCGGCTCTCTATGCCGCTGGGTGCCTGACCAGTCCTCCGTTCAACGACATCACCGCGGGCAACAACCAGCCTCCGGCTCCGTACCTCCCCACCGACGCGAACGGCGTCCCATTGACCGGCGGCCCGTACTACCCGACTGCCGGCCACTACGACCTGGCGTCCGGCCTGGGCACCCCGATCGCCGGCGCGCTCGTGCCAGACCTCCGGACTCCGGTTGCGTCGCCGTGCTCGACGGGTCCGCCCCCGCCGTGCAACACGAACGACAGGGCCGTGAGCGCTTCCGGGCACTCGGCTCGCGTCATCCAGACGACGAGCCTCGGCTTCACCCCGCTCGCGTCGCCCGTGCGCATCGCCGACACGAGGTCGGGCGCCACCGATCCCTCCAAGTACGCCGGCGACACGCTCTGTCCGGGAGGCTCGCTCACCGTCGACATACCCGCAGGAGACGTGCCGCCGGCGGCCTCGGCGATCGTGGCGCAACTGTCCGCAGTGACACCGACGTCGGGCGGGTTTCTTTCGGTCTATCCGGCAGGTACGCCTGTACCGGGCACCTCGAACGTGAACTTCGTCGCCGGCCAGGACGTGGGGAACCTCGTCACCGTCGCGCTCGGCACCGACGCGACGAACGGATCGCTCGCCGTGTCCGTGCTGAACGGGCCTGCCGGCACGACCGGGCCCGACACCGACATGACCCTGGACCTGTACGGCTATTACGCGCCCCAAAGCGCGGGCTCCGGTGATCCCTATGTTCCTCTGACCCCGGCGCGGATCTTCGACACCAGGCAAGGCTCGGGGCAACCCGGACAAGGCCAGACACTGACCAATGGAGGAAGCGTCCAGGTTCCGGTCCTCGGGCTCGGGGGCGTGCCATCTTCGGGAGTGTCCGCCGTGGTCGTGAACATCGGCGTGACGAACACCACGGCACCGAGCTTCATTCAGGGATACCCGACGGGCTCTCCTCCGTCGTCGTCGACTCCGACGGTCGACCAGAACTGGGTGGGGGGGGAGACGCTTTCGACCAAGGCGATCATCGGAGTGGGCTCGGGGGGTTCGATAACGCTCGCCAACCACGACGCGAACGTCGATGTGGTGGTGGACGTCGACGGCTACTTCGGTGCTCCCGGAGCCTCGGGGGCGCTTCTCAACGTGCTACCGACGCCAGTCCGCCTTGCTGACACCCGCCCGGGAGGAGTTGCGGGAGGAGCGAGCTACTCCGTCGCCGTTGCAGGAACCCAGGGCGTCCCGGCGACCGCGACCGCAGGCGTCCTCGACGTGATCGACCTCGCGACTCAAGGAAACTTCCTGACGGTCTACCCGGCCGGTCAAAGCGCTCCGTTCGCTGCCGACGTCAACTATGTCTCGGCCGACACGGACACGATCGTCGCCAACGCGGCCTTCGGAACGATCGGCTCGAGCGGGTCGGTCGATGTCTACAACGGTCCCTCGACCACGACCTCCGCGAACATCGTCGTCGACGAGTTCGGCTACTTCTCGTAGCCGCCAACCGCGTCAGGTCAGGCGGTCGGCGAGTTAGAAGGCGCTTGCGTAGGAGCTCCGTCGAGGATGCTCTGCCAGTTCCCCTTGGACGGATTCGTCTCACCGGCCGGACCCTTCCCGAACACCGAGAAGACGTTCTCCATGATCCGAGTGAGAGTCGGCGCAGCGGCGGAGATCTGACCGGAGGGGCACACGATGTTGGTCGGCACCTGGGAGCCGGAGAAGAGCCCGTTCACCCAAGCAGCCGTCCCCGTATCGATCACGCCGCCCGCACCCGGGGCGGAGTAGTAGCTCATGTCTGCGTATGCACCGTGCCCTCGGTTAGTGACCGGGGAATGGAACACGAGGTCTACGTTGTCGGGCCCTCCTGACACTCCAGGCTCGTAGCGGTCGTACTCACCCTCGACGATGCTCGAAACGTGTGAGCCGTTGGTCAAACCGGTGCCTGCGAGGACCCACGATGACGCGTCGGCGACGACGTGGTCTGCCGATGCACCGACGTCGACGTAGAGAGCACCCACTAGCGACTGCTGAGGGCGGGGGTCCGGGCCGTCGGGCCAGTCGGAGGTGACCTCAGAAGGGTTGACACCCCACATGGGGTCCTCCCTTTCGAAATCGGACTTGTAGCAGACCTGCTGGCGGAGAGCAGCTCCCGAGCTGGATGGTTGGAAGCGGACGTGCCGGTAACAGGCGTTGGCCCCGAGGAAAGCGAGGTTCACTCCCTTGTCGCGCGCGTTCGTGGCGGCGTCACGCATGGCGCTGGACCAGTACTCGTCGTGCCCAAGGCTGAACAGAGCCTTGTGCTGGGTCAGATATGCCGGACGGAAATGCAGGTCGAGGTCGGTGCTGTAGGTGAGGTCCAACCCGAGCCTCTCCATCAGATGGATGAGAGGAAACTCGTTCCCTATGAAGTCGGCGGCTCCCCATGCCCAGCTGTACGCGTACGGACGATCGAACGAGACCACACGCGATCGTGTCTGTCCGTCTCTTCCGGGTCCGTAGTAGAGCGAGTACTCGCCGAAGAGGTTGTAGGCCTGCCATGTGGTGACGCTGCTCTGGACCACGAACGCGGCCGTGCTCGAGTCGTCACGGACGCAAAGGGGTACGTACCCCTGGGACTGGTTACTGCCGACGAGCTTGAGCAGGTAGGCGCCCGGCGGCCAGTGGCTGGTGACAGGGACAGTGATGGACGGCGACCACTTGCACTCGACCATGTTCGTCGAGGAGCTCGGAGAGGGTGTGGCCTGTGCGATCCCGGGTACCTCGCTCGACGTCCAGACCAGCCTGGCCCCCAGGCCCTGGTAGTAACCCATGCGGTAGGCCTCGAGGTGGAAGGTCGGGCTCGGGGAGTCGACGAAGAGGGTGACCTCGGTCCCCTGCGGGGTGCTCACTTGATTGGCATATCCCTGGATCACCCCGACGCCGGGAGGCGCGTTGACGAGCCAGCCGAGCGTGCCTGGGAGCTTGTTCTCAGCGACGACCCAGCTCGCGGATGGCACGGTCACACCGCTGTCCAGCTCCACCGCCTCTACGGCGCGAGACGCACGCGCCCTGCCCGAAGAGCGCTGAGCGAATTTCGGACGGCGCGATGGAGCTGACCCCGTCAGAAGATCGTCGACCCCGTAACCTGCGGCTCCGAGCACCACGCCGGCACCGAGTCCGGCCAGAAAGCGACGCCTGTTGAGAGTTGCGCGCGAAGGGCGCGCGTGTACAGGCCTTCGAGGTGTTTCCCTGTGCTTCTTCGGTTCGCTGCCCTCCGCGCCGGGCGATTCGTGGTCGGGCACTTGCCCAATGCTACAAGGACCCAAAGCGAGCCCCGGGGCGGAGATTTGCCTACTCCAACTTCCGGTCAGGCAGCGCTCTGTAGGATCGCTCGGATCACGACGGCGGCTCTCGAACTCGTGCTTGCACTTCGACGCGCTCATGCTGGCGGTCGGACGTGAGGGGCGGCAGAGCACCGGAGTACCGCGGGCGATATCGGGGCAAGGTGGCCGTCATATCGGGTGCGTCGAGCGGCCTCGGGCGTCGTCTGGCACTCGACTTGGCGGCCGCGGGCGCGATCGTGGTTGCGGTCGCCCGGCGCGCCGAGCTGCTGGAGAAGCTCGACTCGGAGCTACATGCGCTTTCACCCGGATCCTGCACCAGGCGCTGCGATGTTGCCGAGACCGCTGCGTGGAAGAAGTTGCTCGACGAGGCAGAGGTGGAGTTCGGCAGGATCGACCTGTTGGTCAACAACGCTGCAACCGATCCCGGGGTCCGCCTCGCCGACATAACCGTCCAACACTTCGAGAAGGTCTTCGACGTCAATTTCTTCGCAGCCGTCGCGGGAACCTTGGCAGTGCTCCCGGGGATGGTCGAGCGACAACGGGGGATCATCGCAAACGTATCCTCGGACGGCGGACGTCTTCCTTCTCCGGGCCCGGGCGCATACCCGGCTTCGAAGGCTGCACTGGGTGCGTTCAGCGAGAGCGTGAGCTTCCGTGTTGCAAGGAGCGGGGTCCAGGTGCACGTCGTCTACCCGGCCTGGATGCCCACCGACATGGGACTTGCGGCTTTGCAGCGCGGGCTACGAATGCCCCCGCGTCTGACGCGCCGCACCGAGGAGGAGGTCTCTCACGTGGTGCTCTCGGGCTTAGGGGGGAGGACGCTCGACATAAGTGCGTCGCGTCTCACCGACTTCGCGACGGTCTTCCGCGCCGCTGCGCCCGGCCTTTACCACCGGCTGCGGCGAACATGGTGAGCGGGAACGTTCAATCCCGGAGGGATTTGAGCCGCGGGTAGCGGCGTAGCTTGCCGAGCCTTCCCATGCGTCCTGCGTCCACTCCCACGTCTGCCGCGGCAAGAAGCGCCAAGTCGCCCGCACTGTTGCCGTACGCCCAAAGAAAGGGCGCGCGCCGGTGCGTTTCCGCCCCCCGCCCGACAGCGTCCTCCGTGGGCTCGGGGCCGAGACCTGTGGTCCGCATCCACTCCTCCAACCGAGCGAGCTTCTGGGCGCCCCGGCAGTTCCTTCCGTCGTAGCTGCCCGTAAGAAGCCCGTCGGCGTCGACCTCGAGCCGAGTCGCTACTACGTCGCTCGCTCCCAGCGCTGCGGCCGCCTCGCGCACATAGAGCTCGGGTGACGCAGAGACGATGACCACGTGGTGGCCGCGGCGGCGGTGCCACTCCAGACGTGCGCGTACGTCCGCCCTGGCCCGACGCTGGACGTGGGAGGGCCCAAAGGCTGCTGCGCGTGCGGCGACGTCCTTGATGCTCAGTCCGCGAAGGGTGCGGCGAAAGAGAGCCTCCTTCGCCTCGTCGGCAGCGTGTCCTCCGAACACAGCTGCGCGCGCGAGCTTCGTCGCGAGCGCTATTGCCGCCAACACCACGCGTTTCGCTCCGACCATGGCCACGAGGAACTGCCAGACGCTCCCACCCTTCGTGAGGGTGCCGTCGAAGTCGAAAGCCGCGACTTCGGGCCGGACATCCGTCTCGCTCTCCGGCGCAGGTTGCTTTTCGGGCTGCCTCGCCTGTGCCGGTTCGCTCACCTCAGTCCGCCGCGGGGGCGCGGTCGTGCGACGTCGGCGGGCCGGCGGCTGCAGCGGGAGCTCCGTGGCGCCCGGCACCGGATGCAAATCGAATGGCGCCTTCGGACGTCTCCCCGCTGGAGATGGTGTCGCGCCCGAGCCGAGCCTCTGTGACCATGGCGTCGTGTTCGCTGAGTGCCCACTGTGCGAGAAGAGAGCGTCTGTCGTTGCGCATGCAAGTCTGGGGGAGTGAGGCGAGCTCGTGTGCCAGCTGCACGGCGTCGGCCAGAGCGCGGCCGGGAAGGCTCAAGCGGTTGACGAGGCCCATATGGAGTGCCTCGGGCCCTCCGACCCCGCGGCCGGTGAGGAGGAGGTCGAGTGCCCTGCTCTGGCCTATGAGCCTGGGCAATCGCACAGTGCCCCCGTCCACCAGGGGGACTCCGAAACGTCGGCAGAACACTCCGAGGATCGCGCTCGTCGCTGCGACCCTCAGGTCGCACCACAGAGCGAGCTCGATTCCGCCGGCGACGGCGTGACCTTCGATCGCAGCTATGACCGGCTTGGACAGCTCGAGCCGCGTCGGCCCCATCGGCCCAGGTCCCTCGTCCCTGACCGGGCGCCTGTCCCCGTCAGCCATGGCCTTCAGGTCGGCTCCCGAGCAGAACGTCCCCCCATTGCCAGTGAGCACCGCCACCGAAGCGGTGTCGTCCGCGTCGAAGGACTCGAAGGCCTGGAGTAGCTCGTTGGCGGTCTCCGAGTCCACCGCATTCCGCCGTTCGGGCCTGTCGATGGCGACGACGACTACAGGCCCGTCTCTGGTTATCTCCAGGTTCTGAGAGCCCTCGGCCACAGGACGCATCTTCCCAGAAGAAATCCCGACTTGGTGGGTCGACAATTGCCCCGCACCCCGGTACACTCAACGCGCCGAACCGCAATCCAGGAGGAACAAATGGCCGTACGCCTCGGGGACATCGCCCCCGACTTCACCGCAGACACGACAGAGGGCACCGTGAACTTTCACGAGTGGCTCGGGGATTCGTGGGGGATCTTGTTCTCGCACCCGAAGGACTTCACCCCGGTGTGCACGACCGAGCTGGCGGCATTTTCCAAGGCCAAGGGCGAGTTCGACAAGCGCAACACCAAGCTGATCGGCCTGTCGGTCGACTCCGTGGAGTCCCACAAGTCGTGGGACAAGGACATCGCGGAGACCCAGGGCCAGGCTGTGAACTTCCCGGTCATCGGCGACCCCGACCGCAAGGTCGCGGACCTCTACGACATGATCCACCCGAACGCCAACGACACGCTCACCGTGCGCTCGGTCTTCATCATCGGCGCCGACAAGAAGGTGAAGCTGATCATCACCTACCCGGCCTCGACCGGCCGCAACGTCGACGAGGTCCTCAGGGTGCTCGACTCGCTCCAGCTGACCGCCGACTACTCAGTTGCCACCCCTGTCAACTGGAAGGACGGCGAGGACGTCATCGTCGTGCCCGCTCTCTCCGACGAGGAGGCCGAGAAGAAGTTCCCCAAGGGCTTCAAGAAGCTCAAGCCCTACCTTCGGGTGACTCCCCAGCCGAACAAGTAACCGGACTGCACGAGCAGGCGACCGGGCGTCACACGAGGCGACGCTCGGTCGCCCATCTCGTCAATTGGTGACGGGAGGAGAGCTGGAGCTTGCGCAGCACGGCCGAGACGTGGGACTCCACGGTCTTGACCGATATCGACAGCTCGCGGGCGAGCTCCTTGTAGGTGTAGCCGCGGGCGATCAGGCGTAGCACCTCGCGCTCGCGAGCCGATAGCTGGTCCAGCTCGGGGTCGAAGGTGACCGGGACCTGCTCTGCGGGAAGCGCGGCGAAGGCGTCGAGAACGAAGCCGGCGAGTCTTGGGGAGAACACAGCGTCGCCGGCAGCAACACGTTGCACGGCGTCGACGAGCTCTGGGCCCGAGATCGTCTTCGTGACGTATCCCCGCGCTCCTGCGCGTATGACCGCGATGACATCCTCGGGGGCGTCCGACACCGACAATGCGAGGAACTTGACCTCGGGGTGACGGGCCTTCACCGGCTCGATGACGAGCTGCCCTCCACCGCCTGGGAGGTGGACGTCCAAGAGCACCACATCGGGCTCGCGTTCTGAGATCAGCTCGATGGCAGGCTCCACGTCATCGGCTTCACCGACCACCTCGACCGCGTCGCCCAACTCTGCTTTGACTCCGGCCCTGAACAAACCGTGGTCGTCGACCAGGAAGACCCTCACCAGCGTTCCCTCGCCGGGCGGTGGTCCGCTCATGTCCTAGCCGGCTTCCCGTTCTGTGAGTGGTCCGAGCGGCTCGAGTGGTTCCCGTGGTTCGAGTGGTCCGCGCTGGAGCGCGAACCGCTCCTGGGCATCTTGAGCATGACCTCGGTGCCCAGCCCCGGTGTCGTCCGCACCTCGGCCTGCCCTCCGTGGCGGGCCATGCGTCCGTAGATCGACTCCTTCACACCGCGTCGGTCGGCCGCTATCTTCTCCTCGGAGAAGCCGACGCCCCTGTCGCGCACGAACATCGAAACCTCGTCGGGTTCGACCTCGACGAACAGCGACACGAAGTCAGCTTGCGACCACTTGGCGGCGTTCACCGTCGCCTCGCGGCCGGCCTCCATCATCGACCTCAGATCGTCGTTCAGTTCGCAATCGCCGACGACCACCGCCTCGACTGGCACCTCGTGCAGCGCTTCCACTTCGCGCTGGATCCTCCTCACCGCCGTGCCGAGCGTTGCGTCCTCGTCCTCGCCCGTTCCTGGCACCTGACCCTCGAAGAGCCACGAGCGCAGCTCCCGCTCCTGGGCACGAGCAAGGCGGACGACCTGATGCGGCTGGTCGGCCCGACGCTGGATGAGTGCCAACGTCTGAAGGACCGAGTCGTGCACCCGCGTCGCGATGTCTGCACGCTCTTCGGCCAAGGCTCTCGCTTGGCGTTCGTCGAGCAGGTCCCTCGCGATGTTCAACCACCACGGGCCGAACACGACCACTGCACCCGCGACGACCAACAGCACGCCCCCGAGCGGCCGCAGCAAAGCGCGGTGGGGTCCGTCGGTAATGGCCCAGACTCCTCCGGCCACGATCGCCGCGCCCACCACGATACGAAGCACGAGCAGCCGTCTAGATCCGCGTCCGGTGAATCCGAGGCGGGCGAGGGGACGAAGCACGCGCTCCATGAGGGCGCGCTCCTCGCTGCCGACGTTTCGCCACAAGAGCACGAAGCCGCCGGCCCCGATGCAGATCGGGGTCGCGAGGGTGCCGACCCACCCGGCTCCGAGCGACGACGAGATGACGAGAGCCAGCACGAGCACAGGGATGAACGAGAGGGCTAGTGCAATGCCTCGCCAGTCGCCCACTGCCCGGTTCGCGATGCTCGAGCTCTCGCCTTCGACCGGGACGAGGAGCCACGCTCCGATGTAGAGCGCAACCCCGAAGCCGCTCATCAACGACGAGAGCACGAATCCGAGCCGCACGACGGTCGGGTCGATCCCGAACTTGCGCGAGACGCCTGTCGCCACCCCCCCGAGCAGGCGGTCGTCATGGCTGCGCCGAAGGGGCCCGGGCTGTCGCGCTGCCCTCCACCAGCGGTGACGCCCGTAGTGGCGGTGACCGACCCAGCGTTCGCTCATGGCCCGTGCCTCGGGGTCTTGGTCGGGCCCGCCCGAGTCGGCCGGCTCCACCCACCAGCGGTCGGCTGCGCAGCCCCGCCGCCAGGAGTGGCGGTGCTCACGGCGCTGCTGCCAGTACTCCCACGCGGCGCTGACCAGGGGTTCGATGGTCTCGCGACGCGTTCCCCGCCCCTGCGATGGTGGTGGTGGCGGCGGGGGCGAAGGCGCTGACGGCGGTTCGGGCGCAGAGCCTCTCGAGCTGTCTATACCTCATGATCGCGCCTGGTGGGCCGGGTGGCCATCAGGGGGAACCCTTACCTGTGCTCGGGGCATCGGGGAAGAACCAGGGTCGTTCCCGATTTTCGGGAAGACCCGGTCGGCAGACGATGAAGGTATGACAAGCAACTCGATGGAGCAGCCGAGCGGGCAGTTGGCCGGTCCGCTTCGGCGCCCGTACCACGGGCGCATTCTCGCCGGAGTGGCCGCCGGCATCGCCGATTACCTCGCCGTCGACGTGTCGGTGGTGCGCATCGGCTTCGTCGTCCTGAGCCTGCTCGGTGGTCTGGGCATTCCCGCCTATATCGCGGGGTGGCTGCTCATCCCCGATGAGGACGCACCCGTGTCGCCCATCGAGGACTGGCTCCACCGTCATCAACAGCGGGCCGCCTGAAGCGACCCGGGAAGGGAACTGCACCCATGAGTGCCTTCACGCCTCCGTGGTACTCGTCACGCGCACGTGGCGAGGTCCCTAACGCCCAGATGCGGGTGTCGGATGCCGAGCGCTCCGAGATCGCCGAGAGCCTCTCGAAGCACTACTCCGAGGGACGCCTCAACGAAGCAGAGTTCAACGAGCGCCTGCAGCAGGCTATGTCGGCCAAGACCCGGGGCGACCTCGCGGGGTTGCTCACCGACCTGCCTCCAATAGTCACCCCTCCTCCTCCCGAATTGGAGACGCGTCGCCGGCGGGGGCGGCTGGGATTGATCTTGATCGCCGGCTTCCTGTTCGCGATGGCGGTCACGTCTGCGATGTGGACATGGCACTTCCCGTGGCTGCTGTTCGCCGTTGTGTTCTTCCTGATCTGGCGCATGTCGCACCACAATTGGTACCGCCACCGCGGGTATGGTCCACCACAGACTCCGACGGTCGGCTCCGGTCCCGGCAGCTACCCCGAGCAGTACTACCGCGGCCGGGGGCGCTGGCTGTGATCGCAGACCCTCACCGTCGAGAGGTCAGCCTCCTGCGTTGGGCCCAGCAAGCAGCAGCTGCGATCTCCTCGCGTGACGAAAAGCTCGAGGTCATGTCGCGTGCACCGTTGTTCTCCAACGTCGGGCGCCGGGGGCTGACGGATCTCGGATCGATCTTCGAGCTCTCGTTCGTGCACCCAGGCGAGATGCTCCAGAGGCGCGGCACCAGGTGTCGGTG
>DAIQQK010000060.1:0-18720 GCA_036786835.1 Acidimicrobiales bacterium
GGGTCAACGTCGCGTGGAGCCGCTTCGACATAGCGGTGCCGGCGGGCTCGGGTGCGGGGGCCTCGGTCTGTGTCTGCGTGGTCGTCATCGTGAAGCAGGTGCTGCCGGTTGTGGGACCGGCAGGTGGGCTGCCCCGATCGATCGAAGCTGCAGCGTGGACAGCTCGGAGCCCCTCGAGGTCAAGGTAGTGTAAGGCCCGCGTGGCCTGGTGGCACCGGCGCAAGCTGCATTCACGAGACGAGGTCCGACCGGGGAGTTGCGTGTATACGACGTCTTCGAGACCTTCGGGTCCTTCGGATTCCCCGGGACGGCTGACCGGTGAGAGGCCGCAACAGGGCGTTACTCCCGATTCCCTGTTGGCCCTGCACGACGCAGGTTACCGAGCGGTGATCGAACGGCTTGGTGAGGGGGCAGTCCTCGACGTCGGTTGTGGAGAAGGGTTCGAGTCGGTCAGGTTCATGGGCGAGAACCGGGCAGTCTTCGGCGTGGACTACAGCGAAGGAGCCACCTCGGCGGCGTCAAGTCGCTTCGGCGGCGAAGGACTGCGGGTCGCGCGGATGGACGCCCTGAATCTCGGCCTCGGCGCCGGGCGTTTCGAGTGGGCGGTCTCGTCACACATCATCGAGCACTTCGTAGAGCCGGAGATCCACGTCTCGGAGATGGCGAGGGTCCTCTCCCCGTCGGGCACCGCCTTCTTCCTGACGCCGAATGCCCCGGCGGACTTCGAGAACCCCTTCCATGTCCACCTCTTCGATCCGAAGGAGCTTGCCTCGGTCCTGGGGCGTCACTTCGAGGAAGTCTCCGTATCGGGGCTCGACGCCAGCGTGTCGGTGAAGCAGGACCTGGCCGCCCGCCGTGCCAAAGCCGCGAAGCTTCTCAAGCTCGATGTCTTCGACCTCAGGCACCGAATACCTCGCAGCTGGTACGTGACGGCGTACACCCGGCTCCTCCCGCTCGCGTACCGCCTCGTCGCGCGCAAGGACTCCGGGGGGACGACCGGCATATCCGGTGACGACTTCTTCGTCACGGACGCGGTCGACGACACGACGCTGGTCCTGTTCGCGGTGGCGCACAAGCCGCGGGTGAAGAGCGGGTCGAGTGAGGCCGGCCAGACGAACCGGACCACCCAGACGAGCGAGACGAGCCGGGCCGGCCACGTGCACCTCGAGCGCTCGCTCTGAAGCCTGAATCGACACTTGGCGGACGAAGTGCTCGCGGTCGGGCTCACAGGCGGGATCGGCTCGGGGAAGTCGACCGTTGCGGACCTACTGGTCGAGCGCGGCGCTGTCCTAGTCGACGCCGACCGCATCGCGCACGAGGTGGTCGAGCCGTCGGGGCCCGCCTACAAACCTCTCGTCGAGAGGTTCGGAACGGGGATCCTGTCTGCGGACGGCGCGATCGACCGCAAAGCGTTGGCGGCGCTCGCGTTCTCGGACCCCGAGCAGCTCGCTGCGCTCAACGCGGTCACCCACCCTGTGATCGGGGCGGAGATGCTCGAGAGGCGTCAGTCGTACGAAGGTTCCGATCGAGTGGTGCTGTTGGACATCCCTCTTCTCAGAGCGGTGCACAGGGAGGTCCTGAACCTCCACGTCGTGGTGGTCGTCGATTGTCCTGTTGACGTGGCCATCGAGCGCCTCGTGTCCCAACGCGGTTTCGACCTCGAGGACGCAAAGGCGAGGATGGCGGCGCAGATGAGCCGCGAGGAGAGAGTCGCAGGAGCCGACTTCGTGGTCGACAACTCAGATGGCCGCGACGAACTCGTCTCGCAGGTCGAGACCCTGTGGGCCGACCTCGTGCAGATGGAGCAGTCTCGCCGGAAGAGCGGCGAGGTCACCTGATCGCCCAGGCTCAGCGCCGGCGCGGTTGTCTCCAAGCAGGGGCCCGGTGGCGGCGGACGGCGCGTCGCCCGCGGGCCCGGTATTGACTCCTGGCTCGCTCGCGCTCCTTCTCCTCGTGACGAGCTCGCCTTCTCGCGCGGGCGGCGATCGCCCACTCCGGGACGAAGTACGCCCCGACAGCGAGCACCAGAGCCACGGCGACGTAGACGATCGTCGAGATGACCGGAGTCGGGGTGTGCACGAGCGAGAAGCCTGGTTCCGAGCGCAAGAGGAGGGATCTCTCGGATCTGGCGATGGAGTCGGCGGGTGCGGTTGAGAGAGTCGTGTTCGACCATTCCAGGAGCTCTGTCACCACGGCCCGCCCGGTCTGATACACGACCGTGTAGGCGTATCCCGAGGCGGCTCCCGAGCTGGAGTCAGTCATCGCATAGGAGTTCGCGTCGGCGCCGGGGACACCGCTGACCGCGAAGCTCGTGCCCGGCGCGAGGTTCTCTCCGGTGAGCTGTGGCTTCGAGCCGAACTGCTTCTCACTGTCCACCAGGGTGGTGTGAGCCTTCTGGCTGTCGGGGAGGAGCTGGAAGAGGATGCCCGCCTCGAAGAGAGACTTGTTGGAGCTGGTCCATTCGATCTCGTAGATCCCTGTGGAGCCCGGGTCCGACTTGGCCGCGTCCTTCACGACCTTGAACGTGCTGCTCGAGGGCTTGATCGACTGCGAGAGCGACGGGCGGGCACGCAGCCCGGGGACCTGCGTCCGCTGGATCACGAGGTTGCGGAGCAGCTGGCGGTCCACGTGCGACGTGCGGATGAACAGCAGGTACCCGCCGATGGCCAGCCCCAGCACCACGGCGACCCTGGCTAGGCGGAACCCCGTCGTGTGCACCGCAGAACAGTACCGGCGGCGGCTGTGGCCCACCTGTGGAGGCCGACCCGGGTCGCCGGGTCGCGGCGACACACCCCCCCGGTACGATCGGCGCCGTGCCCAAATTGGAGGTCGTGTCCCCGCTTCGTCCGGCGGGTGACCAGCCGCGCGCCATCGAGATTCTCGCCGAGGGGGTGGCACAGGGAGATCGGTACCAGACCCTTCTCGGCGTCACCGGCAGCGGGAAGACCGCGACGATCGCCTGGACGATCGAAGCCGCCCAGAGGCCCACACTCGTAATCGAGCCGAACAAGTCCCTGGCTGCTCAGCTGGCCTCGGAGCTGCGCGACCTCTTCCCGAACAACCGAGTCGAGTTCTTCGTCTCCTATTACGACTACTACCAGCCCGAGGCGTACCTGCCGACCTCGGACACATATATAGAGAAGGACTCCTCGATAAACGACGAGATCGACCGCCTGCGCCACGCGACGACCTCGAGCCTCCTGCTTCGCCGGGACGTGATCGTCGTGGCCTCGGTGTCCTGCATCTACGGCCTGGGCTCCCCCGAGGAGTATTCGAACCGTATCCTGGTCGTCCGTCCGGGGGACACCGTCGAACAGCGTGGCTTGCTCCGGCGATTGGTGGATCTGCACTACGAACGCAACGACGCGGTCCTCGGTCGCGGGCGATTCCGCGTGAGAGGCGACACCGTCGAGCTTCATCCCGCCTACGAGGAGGCGGCCGTGCGCATCGAGCTGTTCGGCGACGAGGTAGAGCGCATCCGGCAGTTCGACGCGCTTACGGGGGAGGCCGGGGAAGAGCTCGAGGAGCTGATCGTCTTCGCCGCCACCCACTACGTCGCGGGTGACGAGACGATCAGACGCGCTATCGCCTCGATCGAGGTCGAGCTGAGGGAGCGGCTGGCCGAGCTTCAGGGCGCGGGAAAGCTCCTGGAGGCCCAGCGTCTTCGCATGCGCACGGAGCACGACCTCGAGATGCTGGCCGAGGTCGGAGTCGTCAACGGCATCGAGAACTACAGCCGCCACCTCGACGGCCGCGCTGCGGGTGAGCCACCGCACACTCTCATCGACTTCTTCCCGAAGGACTTCCTGACCGTGATCGACGAGAGCCACGTCGCGGTCCCTCAGATCCACGGGCAGTTCGAGGGCGACCGCTCCCGCAAGCTCACCTTGGTGGAGCACGGGTTTCGCCTCCCCTCAGCCCTGGACAACAGGCCTCTCACCTTCGACGAGTTCACGGGCCGGGTAGGGCAGGTCATCTTCATGTCGGCGACCCCTTCGGCCTACGAGCTCGAGGTCTCGACGCGGGTGGCAGAGCAGGTGATCCGGCCCACTGGGCTCGTCGACCCCGAGGTTCTGCTCCAGCCGACGACGGGGCAGATCGACGACCTGATCGACAGGATCCGATCTATCTCCGCGAAAGGGGGACGAATCCTCGTCACGACCTTGACGAAGAAGATGGCGGAGGACCTGACCGACTACCTCTTGGAGCTCGGAGTGCGCGTGCGCTATCTCCACTCCGACATCGACACGATCACGCGCATCGAGCTCCTTCGAGATCTCCGCCTCGGTGAGTTCGACGTCCTGGTCGGGATCAACCTGCTGCGGGAGGGACTCGACCTGCCCGAGGTGCAGTTGGTCGCGATCCTCGACGCCGACAAGACCGGGTTCTTGCGTTCTGCCTCCGCACTCATTCAGACCATGGGCCGCGCCGCGCGCAACGTGGACGGTCAGGTGGTGCTCTATGCCGACACCATCACCGACGCGATGCGCGAGGCGATATCGGAGACCCAGCGCCGACGGGCCCTGCAGCAGGCCTACAACGCCGAGCGCGGGATCGACCCGACGACGATCAGAAAAGCGGTCACGGACATACTCGCCCGGCTCCGGCCTGCAGGCAGTGAACCGACCGGCGCCCGGGGACGCGGAGCGCAGGCAAGGGGGCGCGGGCGGGACTGGGCTCGGCCCGGACGAGCGGGTGCAGCCCGCACCGGGCGCGGCAGGCCGACCGGCCGGCCGGCCGGAATCGCGGGCGGCGGAGGACGAGGCGGAGACGAATTCGACGGGGACGTGGGGATATCCGATCTGACAGAAGCGCCGGCGGCGGAGGTGGCCGGACTCGTGCGCCGCTTGGAGTCCGAGATGCGAAAGGCAGCGTCGGAGCTGCGTTACGAGGAGGCGGCGCTGCTGCGCGACGAGATCGCGGAGATGCGCCTGGCCCTGGCAGAGGAGTCCGACGAGGGCGTCCCCTCGCTCGAAGCCCCGGCTTCCTGAATGAACCGGGATCCGTCGGCCTCCGGTAGCGGACTTCGGTCCTCGGCGCCACCGATATCCTCAGCGTGATGGCCGACCGGCTCGTGATACGCGGAGCGCGCGAGCACAACTTGCGCGACGTCTCGTTGGAGCTTCCGCGCGACCAGCTGATCGTCTTCACCGGCCTGTCGGGGTCCGGCAAGTCATCGCTGGCCTTCGACACGATCTACGCCGAAGGACAGCGTCGGTACGTCGAATCACTGTCCTCGTATGCGAGGCAGTTCCTCGGCCAGATGGACAAGCCGGACGTCGACTTCATCGAGGGCCTCTCGCCGGCCATCTCGATAGACCAGAAGTCCGCAGGCCGCAACCCTCGGTCGACGGTCGGGACCGTGACCGAGATCTACGACTACTTGCGCCTCCTGTATGCGCGCATCGGCCTCCCGCACTGCCCCGAATGCGGGCGCCCGCTCGTGCGACAGACACCTCAACAGATCGTCGACCGGATCCTCGACCTTCCGGACGGCACCCGCTTCAGCGTCCTGGCTCCCCTCGTTAGGGGACGCAAGGGCGAGTACGAAGCGCTTCTCCAGGACCTTGCCAAGCAGGGCTTTGCGAGAGCGAGGGTCGACGGGGAGCTCGTCGAGCTCTCTGATCGAAGTGCTTTGAACCTGGCGCGCTACGAGCAGCACACGATCGAGGTCGTCGTCGACCGCCTGGTGCGGCGCGACACCATCCGCCAAAGGCTGACCGAGTCGATGGAGACGGCGCTCAGACTCACGGGCGGGATCGCCGAGGTGGCGGTCGTCGACGCCGACGGAGCTGAGGAGCTGATCACCTTCTCCGAGCACCTGGCGTGCACCTTCGACAACCTCTCGTTCGAGGAGCCCGAGCCGAGGAACTTCTCCTTCAACTCGCCGTACGGCGCGTGCGAGGGGTGCGACGGGCTCGGTACTCGCTTCGAGGTCGATCCGCAGCTCGTCGTTCCAGACGGGTCGAAGAGCATCGCCGAGGGTGCGCTCGTCCCTTGGGCGGGCGGAAGGAGCAGGTGGTTCGACCGGATGCTCGAGGCGGTCGCCGACGCTCAGGGCTTCTCCGTCGACACGCCGTGGGACAAGCTGCGAAAGCCCGACAAGAAGATCGTGCTCTACGGCACCGGACAGCGACAGGTCCAGCTGAGATACCGGAATCGCTATGGCCGGCAGCGTTCGTTCACGACCCGGTACGAGGGAATAGTGCCGTGGCTCCAACGGCGTCATTCGGAGAGCGAATCCGACGCGGTTCGCGAGTGGAGCGAGAACTTCATGCGCGAGGTCCCGTGCCCCGCATGCGAGGGAGCGAGGCTGAAGCCCGTTTCGCTCGCCGTGACAGTCGGCGGCCGCAGCATTCACGAGCTCTGCAGCCTCTCGGTCGCGCGCTCCGCAGAGGTCGTCGCGTCGCTCGAGCTGAGCGAGCGCGAGCACTTGATCGCCGACAGGGTCCTTCGAGAGGTGCAGGCGCGGCTCACGTTCCTGCTCGACGTCGGGCTCGAGTACCTTTCGCTGGCCCGCGGGACCGCAACCCTCTCCGGAGGCGAGGCCCAGCGCATCCGGCTGGCGAGCCAGATCGGCTCGGGGCTGGTCGGGGTGCTCTACGTTCTGGACGAACCCTCGATCGGCCTGCACCAACGCGACAACAAGCGGCTTCTCGAGACTCTCGTGCGGCTGCGGGACCTCGGTAACACCGTGATAGTCGTGGAGCACGACGAGGAGACCATCCGCTCGGCCGACCACGTCGTCGACATCGGGCCGGGGGCGGGGGAGCACGGGGGGGACATCGTCTACAGCGGGGCGGTACCCGGCCTGCTCTCGTCGAAGCGGTCGGTCACGGGCAGGTACCTGACCGGCGACCTGTCCATCGGAGTACCCGAGGGCCGCCGAAAAGGATCGGGCGAGATGCTCGTGGTGCGCGGCGCGCAGGAGCACAATCTCTGCGACATCGACGTCGCCTTCCCGCTCGGGTGCCTGATCGCCGTGACCGGCGTATCCGGGTCGGGGAAGTCGACTCTCGTAAACGACATCCTGCTGCAGTCGATGCTCTCCCAGGTTCACCGCGCCCGCACGACTCCCGGCGCGCACCGGGCGATCGAGGGCACGAAGCTCGTGGACAAGGTCGTCGCCATAGACCAGTCCCCGATCGGCAGGACCCCCAGATCGAATCCGGCGACTTACACGGGCCTCTTCGACCACGTCCGCAAGCTGTTCAGCCAGACGCCCGAGGCGAAGGTGCGCGGGTACCTGCCCGGCAGGTTCTCCTTCAACGTGCGCGGGGGACGCTGTGAGGGCTGCGCAGGTGACGGGACGATCAAGATAGAGATGCACTTCCTGCCCGACGTCTACGTGCCGTGCGAGGTGTGCGGCGGCGCACGCTACAACCGCGAGACGCTCGAAGTGATGTTCAAGGGCCGCAACATCTCCGAGGTCCTCGGCATGTCGTGCGAGGAAGGCCTCGAGTTCTTCGCGAACCAGCCGACGATCGCCCGTCACCTCCAGACGCTCGTCGACGTAGGCCTTGGCTACATCAAGCTCGGCCAGCCGGCGCCGACCCTCTCCGGCGGCGAGGCACAGCGAGTGAAGCTGTCATCTGAGCTGTCGAGGCGCTCCACCGGGCACACGCTCTACGTGCTCGACGAGCCGACGACCGGCTTGCACTTCGACGACGTGCGCAAGCTTCTGAGCGTGTTATCCCGGCTCGTCGACCAGGGGAACACGGTCATCGTGATCGAGCACAACCTCGACGTGGTGAAGACGGCCGACTGGGTCGTGGATCTGGGGCCGGAGGGTGGCGAGCGAGGCGGCCGGGTCGTGGCAGAGGGAACTCCCGAGCACGTGGCGGACGTCCCGTCGAGCTATACGGGCCAGGTGCTCGTCCCCGTCCTGGGCGTCCGGGTCAACGGCTCCGGCCGCTCGTCCACGGCGCGCCCTACGGCGAGGGCCACCCGGGCTCCGACGACGTCGAAGACCAAGGCAAGTGCAAAGGGAAATGGACCTGCGCGCGGTTCGAAGGCCGTGAGTGCGAACGGCCGGGGCGGCACGGGGGCAAAGAAGGTGCCTCGATAGCCTTTTAGATCTCCGGCGGTGCGGTCGGAGGTCTGCCGGTCGTGGGCCGGGAACGGTCCTAGGTCATCGCCAGCATCTGCTCGAGGGCGACCTTGGCCCACTTCGACGTCTCGGGATCGACGGTGATGCGGTTCACGACAATCCCGTCCGCCAGGGACTCGAGAACCCAACAGAGATGCTGAGCGTCGATGCGGAACATCGTCGAGCACGGACAGACCAGTGGGTCGAGCGACACGATCGTCTTGTCCGGGTTCTCGTCGGCCAGGCGCTTCACGAGATGCACCTCGGTCCCGATGCCGATGACCGAACCCGAAGGCGCCTCTCCCACCACTCGAATGATGAAGTCGGTCGATCCCGTGCTGTCGGCGAGTTCGACCACGTCGTGGGCACATTCGGGGTGGACCACGACAGCGCCTTGCGGGTGCTCCTGTCTGAATGCGTTGACGTGTTCAGGACGGAAGCGTTGGTGGACGGAGCAGTGGCCCTGCCACAGCAGGAGCGAGGCCGTCTTCACGTCAGCGTCGTCGAGACCGCCGCGGGTCAGACGCGGGTTCCACACCCTCATGTCGTCCTCCGTGTACCCGAGCTCGTAGCCGGTGTTGCGACCGAGGTGCTGATCCGGGAAGAAGAGCACCTTGTCGCCTCGGGCCTCACCGTCGACGGCTTCGAGGGCCCACCGCAGAACGGCGCGGGCGTTCGACGAGGTGCACACCGACCCCCCGTGCCTCCCGACGAAGGCCTTCAGGTCTGCTGAGGAGTTCATGTAGGTGACGGGCACGATGCGATCGGTGTCGGTCACCTCGGCGAGCGATTCCCAAGCCTCCTCGACCGAGTCGAGGTCGGCCATGTCGGCCATCGAGCATCCGGCGTTCAGGTCTGGGAGCACCACTTGCTGGTGGTCTGCCGTCAGGATGTCCGCCGACTCGGCCATGAAGTGGACCCCGCAGAACACGACGTACTCGGCGTCGTGACGGTCAGCGGCTATTCGTGACAGCCCGAAGGAATCCCCTCGGGCATCGGCCCAGCGCATCACCTCATCTCTTTGGTAATGGTGCCCGAGCACGAGAACCTTGTCTCCCAGAGCAGACTTGGCCGCTCCGATGCGCTTGTGGAGCTGGTCGGCGGTCGCGGTCGAGTAGCGCTCGGGAAGCCCTCGCTGGATGCGAAGCATTCAAACCCCCTTCGGGGAGCGCTCCGTTTCGTGGCCGGCGGGGACAGCCTGGTCGCCCATCCGCGGGGTTGTCGGCCTCGGAGCGGTATGTACGCCGGGGTACCAGGCCGGCGCTGACCTCAGACTAGTCGGTGACGACTCGGGCCCGCCCGTTGCGCACGCATCCGCTCCTGCGTGCGGCACAGTGTGAGCGTGCGTGAGCGCCCCCGACCCGGTCAGATCCCCGATTCTCCCGGCTCGTACCAGTTCGTCGACTCCGAGGGGCGGGTCCTCTACGTGGGGAAGGCCAAGTCCTTGCGCAGCCGGCTGTCCAACTACTTCGCGGACCCGTCGACCCTGGCCCCCCGCACGGCTCAGCTCGTCGCCGCGGCGGACCACGTCGAATGGATGCAGGTCGCCAACGAGGTCGAGGCGATCCTCCTCGAGTATGCGCTCATCAAGAGGCACCGTCCCCGCTTCAACATCCGGCTCGTGGACGACAAGAGCTATCCGTACCTCGCCGTGACGTTGTCCGACGAGTGGCCCCGGGCCGCCGTGGTCCGCGGGCGCCGACGCCCGGGTATCCGCTACTTCGGGCCGTACGCACACGTCGGGGCGCTTCGCGACACCCTCGACCTCCTGCTGCGCAGCTTCGGAGTGCGCTCGTGCTCCGACTCGAAATTCGAGCGGCACGTCAAGCTCGCAAAGCCCTGCCTGCTGTACCACATCGAGCGCTGCTCGGGCCCTTGCATCGGCGCCGTCGAGCGTCACGACTACGACCGTCTGGTCGAGGACTTGATGTCCTTCTTCGCGGGTGCCACAGACGATGTCGAGCGCAGGCTTCGCTCGGAGATGGAAGAAGCATCAGACGCACTCGACTTCGAGCGAGCGGCGCGAAGGCGAGACCAGCTGGCAACTTTGCGGATGGCGGTCGAGCGCCAACAAGTCGTCACCGAGGGCCCGGAGGACCTCGATGTGGTCGGTATCACCGACGACGAGCTCGAAGCTGCCGTGTGCGTGTTCCATGTTCGGCGCGGGCGCATCGTCGGAAGAAGAGCGTTCGTCGTGGACAAGGTCGAGGAGTTGAGTCGCTCGCAGCTCGTCGGGCGAGTACTCGAGCAGCTGTACGCGGACGCGGAGCCTGCGCAACCTGAGAGCCGGCCACGTGCGCGGCGCGGCACGGACGGCGAAGGCTGGACCTCGGGAGCAGGAGACCCGGCGACCTGGGGAGCGGGCGGCCCTGCAGTCGGGGGAGTGCCGAAGCTGGTGCTCGTGCCCGAGATGCCGGAGGATTCGGACGCCTACGAAGCTTTTCTGTCTGATCGTCGCGGCAGTCCGGTCGCTATGCGCGTCCCGTTGCGCGGCGGCAAGCGGACGCTCATGGAGACCGTGGCGCGCAACGCTTCGGAGGACCTCGTTCACCATCGCCTGCGTCGGGCCTCTGACTACGACAGCAGGGCGCGGGCGATCGAGTCCCTTCGCGTCGCTCTGGCGATGGATCAGGCCCCGTTGCGTATCGAGTGTTACGACATGAGCCACCTCCAGGGGACCGACTACGTCGGTTCGATGGTGGTGCTCGAGGACGGCCTTCCGCGAAAGAGCGATTACCGCCGTTTCCGCATCCGCGACGTCCCCGGAAACGACGATTACGCGGCTATGGAGGAGGTACTGACGCGGAGGCTGACCGCGCTGATAGAGGAACGCGCCAGGAAACCGGAGAACGACGGGACAGAGCGAGCCGAAGATGCCGAGCCCGGTGTACGCAGGCGCACTCGGCGCTTCGCCTATCCGCCGCAGCTTCTCCTTCTGGACGGGGGAAAGGGCCAGTTGTCGGTGGGGATCCGCGTGCTCGAGCGACTCGGGTTGACCGACGAGATATCCGTGGCCGCTCTTGCCAAGCAGTTCGAAGAGGTCTTCGTGCCAGGGCGCGGCGAGGCGCTGCGGATACCGAGGGGGTCCGAGGCGCTGTTCCTGTTGCAACGGATTCGCGACGAGGCTCACAGGTTCGCCATCTCCTACCACCGCCAGTTGCGGGGAAAGCGGGTGAAGGCGAGCGTGCTCGAGGGCGTGCCTGGCTTGGGGCCCACGCGCAGGGCCAGGCTCCTTCGCGAGATGGGAAGTGTGCGTGCGCTGCGCCAAGCTTCCTACGAGGACCTCGAGTCACTCGAGTGGTTGCCCGACAGGGTCGCTGCCTCGGTCTACGACCACCTGCACCAGGTTCCCGGGCCCGGTCGGAACGGGGGATCCGGGACAGGCGACATCGTGGCGGGGGAGGATGGGGCTCTGTGACGGAGTACCTGTTGATCGCCGGGATGTCGGGAGCCGGCCGTTCGACGGCAGCCGCTGCGCTGGAGGACGCGGGCTGGTACGTCATCGACAACATGCCACCGTCGCTGTTGTCCGAGGTCGCCGACGTCGTGGGTCGCCGCGAGTCGGGGATCGACCGGGTGGCGTTGGTGATCGGACGCGGGGGCGGCACCCAGGTGGGGGAGGCTCTCCCTGCCATCGACGCCTTGTCGGAGAGGGGAGACCGGGTGTCGGTGGTCTTCCTCGATGCGCCTGACGACGTCCTGGTCAAGCGATTCGAAGGGACCCGGCGGCGCCATCCGATCGGCGGTACGAACGTGGAGGAGGCGATCGCCGACGAGCGACGGCGTCTCGAGCCGATTCGCACCAGGGCCGACGTGTTGCTCGACACCGGTGTGCTGAACGTGAACCAGCTGCGCCGTCGCGTCTTCGAGCTGTTCGGGGAGGGCTCGAACAGCCCCATGCGGACGACCGTGGTGTCCTTCGGCTACAAGCACGGCGTGCCGCTCGACGCCGACCTGATGTTCGACTGCCGCTTCCTCCCCAATCCGAACTGGGTCGACGAGCTTCGGCCTCTGTCGGGCCTCGACGAGCCCGTTCGGGGTTTCGTCCTGTCTCAGGAAGCGACGGGCGGTTTCTTGAAGAGCGTCGACGAACTGCTCGAGATGCTCGTTCCCGCCTACGGCGCCGAAGGTAAGTCGTACCTCACGATCGCGATCGGCTGCACGGGCGGGAGACACCGCTCCGTCGTGCTGGCAGAGGAGCTCGCACGCAGGCTTCGCGAGCACGGATTCGGGGCGTCGGTCGTTCACCGGGACCTCGAGCGTTGACGGGCGAGAAGGTCGGGCCGGATCCCTCGGGCAGGCTGGATGTGACGCCTGGCGGTCCGGAGGTCGTCGCCATCGGGGGGGGACACGGGCTCGCAGTGACGCTGCGGGCGGCGCGGTGCTATGCGGGTCGCCTCACGGCCATCGTCTCGGTGGCCGACGACGGGGGGTCCTCGGGTCGGCTGCGTAGAGAGCTCGGCATCGTCCCTCCGGGCGACCTGCGCAAGTGCCTGGTGGCGCTCGCGGAGGAGGGCAGTCCGCTGGCCGAGGCGTTCGAGCAGAGGTTCGAGTCCGAGTCGGCCGAGCTGACAGGTCACGCCCTGGGCAATCTCGTCTTGGCCGGACTCGTGGCGACCACCGGGGACCTCCAGAAGGCGTTGGACGAGGCGGGACGGCTGCTCGGGGCCGTGGGACGTGTCGTACCCGCAGCACGAGAGCCGGTGGTCCTGAAGGCCTGGGCGTCCGCCGGTGAGGTCGAGGGACAGACAGCGGTCTCCGGGACCGGTGAGATCGAGCGGGTCTCGCTCGTGCCCGCCGACCCCCCCGCCCCGGAAGCTGCCTTGGAGGCCCTGGCCGCAGCGGATCAAGTCGTCGTGGGCCCGGGATCGCTGTTCACGAGCATCCTCGCCGCACTGGCGGTTCCCCAGATTGCCGCGGCGATCCGGCGGTCGCGTGGGCGGAAGGTATACGTCGCGAACCTGAGGCCTCAGCCGGCCGAGACCGAGGGTTTCGACGTCGCCGCCCACGTGTCGGCCTTGGAGGCTCACGGGGTGCACGTCGACGTGGTGCTGGCCGACACGGCCGGAATCGAGCTGGGAGAGGTCGCGGTCGAGGTGGTCGACACGATGCTCGCAAAGGCCAACGGGCTGGCCCACGATCCGGCCAGACTGGCAGTCGCGCTCGAAGGTCTGGTCGTATAGGTCTTCGGCCTCTACCTGGTTAGACGGGTCCCGGGTTAGGGTCGAACCTGCGGCACGAAGCAGGTATTGAAGGTGACGGCTGCCTGCGCCTGGATCGAGGTACCGAGCAGGGGCGTTTGCCGGAGGAGCGGCCTCCGGACGATTCGAGAGGGATGCGAAGCAACGATGACGGTTCGAGTTGGGATCAACGGTTTCGGGCGCATAGGCCGGAACTTCCTTCGCGCTGCGCGATCACAGGGGGCCGACCTAGCTGTGGTGGCCGTGAACGACCTCACGGACGCCAAGACGAACGCTCACCTTCTTCGCTACGACACCACGTACGGCCGTTTCGATGCCGAGGTGAGCGTCGAGGACGACGCACTGGTGGTCGGCGGTCAGCGGATCCGGGTCCTCGCCGAGAGGGAGCCGAAGGCTCTCCCGTGGGGAGACCTCGGCGTCGACGTGGTGCTCGAGTCCACGGGACGGTTCACCAACCGTGACGCAGCAGCCGCTCACATCGAGGGCGGCGCCACCCGTGTGATCATCTCGGCTCCCGGGACCGGCGTCGACGCCACGTTCGTCATGGGCGTCAACGACAGCTCGTTCGATCCGGATCGCCACTTCGTGGTGTCCAACGCGTCTTGCACCACGAACTGCTTCGTACCGATGGTCCAGGTGCTCGACGAGGCCTTCGGCGTGAAGAGCGGTCTGATGACGACGGTGCACGCGTACACGAACGACCAGAACCTGCTCGACCTCACCCACAAGGACCTCAGGCGGGCGCGAGCCGCAGCCCAGAACATCATCCCGGCCTCCAGCGGTGCCGCCAGGGCCACGGGCCTCGTGCTCGAGGCGATGAAGGGCAGGCTCGATGGAGCAGCTCTCAGAGTGCCGGTGGCGGACGGGTCGATCACCGACTTCACCGCGGTACTGAAGCGGACGGTGACTGTCGACGAGGTGAACGAGGCATTCCGTGGGGCGGCTCAGAGCGGGCCTCTGTCGAAGGTGCTCGTCTACACCGAGGACCCGATCGTGTCCTCTGACATCATCCAAAGCCCTGCCTCCTGCACCTTCGACGCGGAGCTGACGATGGTGATGCCCATCGACGACGACTCGTGCCTTGTGAAGGTGCACGGTTGGTACGACAACGAGTGGGGATACAGCGTTCGCCTCGTCGACCTGGCCCTGCTCATCGGCGCTGCCGGGTCGGCCGGCTCCTGACCGGGTCGGGGCGATCGCGCAGGACGACGTGAGCGCTTCGGCCGGCGCGGGCCCGTTGGCGGGGCTTCCTTTGCTGGAGGACCTGCCCCCCATCGAGGGGCGAAGGGTCCTGGTCCGCGTCGATTTCAACGTGCCCCTCGTGCGGCACGGAGACGCCGGTGAGGCAGAGGTCGGTGACGACTTTCGCATCCGTGCGGCGCTTCCCACCCTGGAGTGGCTCCAGAGCAAGGGCGCATCGGTGACGGCGTGCACACATCTCGGGCGACCGAAGGGGAAGGTGGATCCTCGATTCGACGTGGCCCCCGTGCGCTCCCGGCTGGCGGAGCTGGCGTCAGGGGTTGGGCTCATGGCGAACCTTCGCTTCGATCCGGGGGAGGAGTCCGGAGATCCGGCGTTCGTGGAGAAGCTCGTCGACGGCTTCGACGCATACGTCAACGACGCGTTCGGATCCTCCCATCGCGCTCACGCATCCATCGTCGGCCCTCCCGCGCACCTTCCGTCGGCAGCCGGCCGTCTCCTTGCTCGTGAGGTCGAGGTGCTCGGGGGGCTGCTCGCCGCCCCGGCTAGACCATTCGTCGCAGTGGTCGGTGGGGCGAAGGTCGCCGACAAGCTCGGGGTGCTGCGGTCGCTGCTCGAGAAGGTCGACACACTGATCGTCGGTGGAGGTATGTCCTACACGTTTCTGGCCGCGCAGGGGCACTCGGTCGGCCGGTCGCTACTCGACGCAAATAGCGTCGGCGAATGCAGAGATCTCGTGGAGGAAGCAGGGTCGCGCCTCGTTCTTCCGACGGATCTGCTTGCCCTCGGGCCGGGCGGCACCATCGGGCAGGGGAGCGACGGTACGGGGGAGGCCTCTGTCGTCGGCGCGGACGTCCCCGACGAATTCGAAGGAGTCGACATGGGACCTCAGACCCGCGACGAGTTCGCGCAGGCCCTGAAGGGTGCCCGGACGGTCTTCTGGAACGGACCGGTGGGGGCGTTCGAGGACGACCGCTTCGACGGCGGCACCCGGGTTGTGGCCGAGGCCCTCGTCGGCTCTGGTGCTTTCACAGTCGTCGGTGGGGGCGACACGGTCGCGGCACTGGACAAGTTCGGGCTGGCCGACCGCGTGTCCTTCGTATCCACTGGTGGAGGAGCGTCTCTCGAGCTTCTCGAGCACGGAGACCTTCCGGGCCTCGAAGCGTTGAGAGGCGCCGCCAACGCCCCCGGTCGAGGCACCTGACGTGCCCGCATCGCGATCGGGCGCCGAGAGAAAGTCTCTGGTGAGCGGTAACTGGAAGATGCATCACGACCACCTCGAGGCGATCCGCACCGTCCAGGACCTGGGTCTGAGGCTGAGCGCGGCCGACCTTGCCGCTCTCGACGTGTCGGTGCACCCGCCTTTCACCGACTTGCGATCGGTGGCCACGGTCATCGAGGACCGCGGAATCGGGGTTTCCCTAGGCGCCCAGCACTGTCACAGCGAGGACTCCGGCGCGTTCACCGGCGAGGTGTCCCCGCCCATGCTTGCGAAGCTCGGAGTGAAGTACGTGATCGTCGGGCACTCAGAGCGTAGACAGCTGTTCGGTCAGACCGACGAGCAAGTGGCAGCGACCCTGCGGGCGGTGATCCGGAATTCGATGACTCCGATCGTCTGTGTCGGTGAGACGGAGGCCGAGCGCGAGGAGGGTGTCACGGGTGAGCGCCTCACGGCTCAGACGACGGCGGCCCTCCGAGGCCTACCGGAACAGCAGGTGGCCTCCCTGGTGATCGCGTACGAACCGATATGGGCGATCGGGACGGGCCGAACGGCCACTGCCGGGGACGCGCAAGAGGCCTGCGCCCTCATCAGAGAGGTGGTCGAGACTCTCATTGGTGGAGAGGCGGCCGCAGGCGTTCGGATCCAGTACGGAGGATCGGTGCGGGCGGAGAACACGGCCGAGCTGATGGCCGAGGCCGATGTCGACGGGCTCCTGGTGGGAGGAGCCAGCCTGGAGGCCTCCTCGCTTGCTGCCATCGTGCGTAACGCTGCAGAGATCGTGGCCGCGCACAGGTGATATTCGGACCTTTGGTAGCTTTTGCTGTCCGGGCGCTCTAGGAGAAAGGGTAAGAGCTGTGTTGACGATTGCGGTGCTGGTGGTCCATATCGCCGTTTCGGCAGCACTGATATTCCTGATCCTCTTGCACTCCGGAAAGGGCGGGGGCCTCTCGGACATGTTCGGCGGCAGCGTGGGTCAGGCCGCCGCCGGCTCGACCGTCGTCGAGAGAAACCTCGACCGCATCACGATCACCGTGGCGGTGATCTTCGCCTTCACGACCTTGACCTTGGCGTTGAGGGTGTCCACCTGAGGGCGCGAAGCGTGAGGTGCTTCCTGGCTTCCTGCCATCTGTGAGGCGCGCCCGGGCCGGCGCCATCGCGGCAGTCGCGGCAGCGGTGCTGGCTGCGTGTGGAGCGACCGGTGGGAGCTCCGCGTCGACGAGCCACGCGAGAGGGTCGTCGAAGGCGGAGAGCACTCTCGAAGGCACCATGGGCGGCAGCGCGACGATCGCGCTCGACCAGGTCCCCTCGACCCTCAACGACCATACGCTCGCGGGTGACAATGCGAGCACCAAAGCGGTCGACAGCGCCATCCTTCCCCAGGTCTTCCAAGTGGGACCAGGCGGAACACCAGTGCTCGACACTTCAGTGGTGCTCAGCGCCGAGCTCGTGGGGGTCGATCCGCAGACCGTCGTGTATCAGATCAACCCGCGAGCTGTGTGGTCCGACGGAGTGCCCATAACGGTCGACGATTTCACCTACGCCTGGGGGTCACAGAGAGGCGGGACGGACGACATAGACGGAAGCCCCGACTCGGTTGCATCGACGTTGGGCTATCGCGACATCGTCTCGGTCACCGGCAGCAACAACGGCCGCACCGTCACTGTGGTGTTCCGCACTCCTTTCGGTGACTGGGCTTCACTTTTCGCCGACCTGTTGCCTGCGCATGTCGCAGAGCGAGTCGGCTGGAACGACGGCTTCGACGCATTCGACCCAGCCGTCTTGGTCTCAGGGGGCCCCTGGATCGTGACGTCGTGGACTCCCGGCAGCGAGATCGTCCTCGGGCGCAACCCTCATTGGTGGGGCGAAGGCCCTCATCTGGACCGCGTCGTAGTCAACGCGGCTGCGAACTCAACGAACACGACACAAGCACTGCGTGAAGGGAACATGGACGTCGCCTACTCGTCGATGTTCGACAGCGTCGATCTTGCACAGCTGGCGTCGCTCTCCGAACTAGCGACCAGTGAGTCCTTGGGCACGAGGATGCTGCAGCTCGTCTTCAACACGCGCCGGGCCCCGCTGGACGACGTCGACGTCCGCCAGGGGATCGCTCACGCGATCGATCGGGCGGGAGTAGTCACAACACTCGTGCAGCGTTTGAATTCGTCGATCTGGGAGGACAACAACCACTTCTTCGCAAACGTTCAACCACAGTACGGGGACGACGGGGCGGGCTACGTATACGCGGACTCGGCTACCGCCGATCGCTTGCTGGCACAAGCGGGGCTGGTGGCGGACCCCGATGGCACGTGGACCGACCACGGCTCGCCGGTCACCCTGGAGCTGGCATGGGCGGTGGACGACCCTTGGTCGGCGCTGGTCGAACCGGCCTTGGCTGCGCAGCTCACGGAAGCCGGGTTCGACGTTAACGCCGTGCCCGTAACCGAAGCGCAACTAACCGGTTCGATCCTTCCTGCCGGAAACTTCGACCTTGCCATCGCCCCGATCGACGCGAGCACCTATCCGTCTCAGACCTCGCAATACTTCACCTCGTCGACCGCGGTCACGGGCCCGGCCCAGGACGAGAATTGGTCCGGGTTCACAGATCCGAGGTTCGACAGCCTGGTTACTCAGGCTGCGCAGCAGCTCGGCAGCAACCTCTCGGGCCCCCTGTACCATCAAGCCGACCAGCAGCTTTGGACCGACATGTCGACTTTGCCATTGTTTGCAGAGCCGTCTTTGCTCGTGACGTCAGCCTGGATCGGAGGCGTAGACCAGGCAACGGGTCCACTCGGTCCGTTGTTCTCGGCAGACCACTGGTTCCGGCTGGTCGCATCGCATTCCAAGAGCTCAGGGAGTTGAAGCGACGACCCCGCCCGCTAGATGGATGTCGACGGCGTCGCGATAGAGTGCTGCCTCGATGCTCCCGTCGTGGTTGCGTCGGGATTTGGCCATGTCGTCGGAGTGGCGGAATAGGCAGACGCGCTAGCTTGAGGGGCTAGTGCCCGCAA
>DAIQQK010000200.1:0-4932 GCA_036786835.1 Acidimicrobiales bacterium
GGAAGCGAGGCAGGCTGGAGGTTGCCAACGATGAGCCGAGCCCGGAGAACCCGGAGGGTGGATATCGATGGCATGCTGAGCTAGAATTTGCGGACAACTGTTACTTATTTGGCACCTATCACCCCCTCGACTCAGAAGTCTCTTCAAAGGGAACCATGTTCGCCGTGCTGCACCGGTCAGGGAAGAGTATTCGGGGCAAATGGGTTGGCTGTAATTATGACTCGGAGATCATGTCTGGCTGCTTTGTATTCTCCAAGACTCGTGATGATTTAGCACGCCTCATGAAACGCGAATTCTGCATCGATATTTTGTCTGAGAGCCCGTTCGGGCGTAGAATTGAAGATAGGAGGACCACGTGAGTAAGGCATATTGCGTCGTTTTGACGACAGCCGCATCTCAGGAAGATGCTCGGGAGATCGCCGAGTCGGTACTCAGCAAGAAGTTGGCTGCCTGTGTTCAGCTGCTCTCGATTGAGAGCATGTACAGCTGGAAGGGCGAGATCGCTCGCGAGGACGAGGTCTTGCTGATCCTCAAGACGAGGCAGGAGCTGTACGCGGAGCTCGAGAAGACCATCGTGTCGGTTCACAAGTACGAGACGCCGGAAGTTGTCCTGCTACCCGTCGGAAACGGGCTGCCCGCCTATCTCGGATGGATCGACGAGGTCACCTGATACAACGAAAGCGAGGTCTGTTGGAGGTGGAGTCAATCTGCGGTACCTGCCTCAGTGTCGTACCCGCCAAGCTGGTATCGCTTCGCTCCGGGGTATACCTGCAGCGTTCCTGTGCCAGGCACGGGACCGAGCGCCTGCTGCTCGAGTCGAGGGGATCATTCTTTGATCGGCAGTTATCGGTGCAGGCAGCAGCTCCGCCCGGATTCACGCGCCGAGCTCACACCTTCCCCGAGGGCAGGTTCGAGGTCCAGCACCCAGCGGCTGCCGTTGTCCTGGAGATCACAGACGACTGTAATTTGACTTGCTCTACGTGCATCGCCGGGTCATACGAGGGTGCCGGCAATTACAAGGCTCCGGAACAGATTCGTCGCATGCTCCAATCTGTCGTCGCCATCCAAGGAGTTCCAGACCTCATCTTCGTGAGCGGTGGCGAGCCAACCATCCATCCTCGGTTGTTCGACATCCTCGATCACATATACGCAGCGGGCGTCGGCCATGTCGTCCTGATCTCGAACGGCAGACGGCTGGCCGAGGATTCTTCGTTCGTGGCGCAACTGAAGACGAACTACCCGATGCTCGAGGTGTTCCTCCAGTTCGACACCTTCGACCCGGAGCTGCTGATCGAGCTGCGTGGTCACGATCTCAGTGTGATCCGTCGTTCCGCCATCGACAACCTCGCGACCTCCGGCGTGATGACCACGCTCGTCGCGATTGTGCAACACGGAAGATCGCTCGAAACCGTCGGCTCCACAGTCGAGTTCGCCGCCACGCTATCGAACGTCCGAGGTGTACAGTTCCAACCGCTTCGGGCCACTGGTCGCCATTCTGGTACCGGACCTATGGAGCGCGCTCCATCGGTAGGCGATGTCGTCAGATCGGTGGCCTCACAGGTGAGCTTCGTCCACCCGCCAGACATCTTCCCGCATCCCCTTGGCCCGGGGACCCTCGCTATCGGCTACTGGGAGCGAACGAGTTGGACTGCCGTCACGCAAGTCTTGATGTCGAACTCGCCGAAGTTCCTCGATCTGCCTGCCGTCGGAGATCCAGGTGCTTTCCGGATCTCGATCGTGTGCTACCTCGATCGAGACAACTGGCGCTCTGACCAGGTCGCATTCTCGCCTGTCCAGGTGGTCACCACAGCGGGTGAGCTGATGCCCCTGGACCTCTACTACCTCTTGGGCGACGGCGTCGCTTCGTCGGTACCCGTCACCCTTCGGACGTCAGCCTGACCTGAGAAGAGATTCCACTGAGTCCACTCTTCCCTTCCTCGATCTCCGGCATGCGCGCCTACCACGAGGCTCGATCAGCCTACTCGGTGACAAGCCACCGACACTGTGGTGCAGCTGGGGAGATAGCTGGCCGCTTCGGCGCAGCACTGATCTCATCCGCCCCGTAGAGGAGACGGGGACCGCCCTCAAAGGTGACCGCGGTCCGACGAGGGTTCGGGATGCAGACCCTCCGCGCCACGGACACTAGCCCATCATCTCGCTGACAGAAAGCATCGGGCATCCCGTTTCCGCAGCGTGGCGGCGCTTTCGCTCAAGCATCTCGGCGAAAGAGATTCGGCCGTCGAGGACCGCGTACAGGTCTGTCCCGTCCATGAGGACGAGGGGGGGCCGTGGGAGTGTTTCTCGATCGCCCCAGGGGTGAATCCATTGACGGCCACCATCAGGCCGAGGACATTCTTGGCCTTGCCCTCGATCTTCACCTTGAAGTCGTTGAGTCTCCTTCGGCTGCAACGGCTCCGCCCACCAGCGGGCTTCGAGGAGGTAGTCGTCGGTCTGAAAGGTAAAGGCACCGTCGATCTGCTCGCTCTCCAAGCTGTAGGACGCCCTCGGATGAAGATCCACGAGGGCGAAGAGGTCATTGAGCAACCCTTCGAATTGGCGTCCCCGGGCCTGGGCGTCGGACATGGACCACATCTCTGTGAACCGTTCTTTGAGTGACCGGAGCACCTGGTCGTGCGAGCGCCGGAGGGCATGAGCCTCTGCGTCACGGGCAGCCTCCTCCCGGGCCCGCTCTCGGGCCGCCGCCTGCTCGCTGTGGGCAGCCACCACCTTTTGAACCTCGTCGAGGGCGGCCTGGGCAGCTGTCACCTTCAGCGCCCCGTCATCCAACCGCGCCATCTTTGGAAAGCTGCGGTCGAACTGTGAGAGTCGCACGAGCAGGTCGACGGCCAGCTCCTGGTAGCGAGCTTCCTGCTTGCGCATCGCCGTGACCAGTGCAGTGGCCACAACCCGCTTGGGCTGAGAAAAAGAGAGCGGAGCGAGAAGCTCTGGCGAGGCAGCTAGCTCAGACTTGACGAACAACTCGAAGTCTGTGCGGTACCAGTAGAAGACGGCAAGGGCCTCCAAGAGAGCGTCCCATGCAGCGGGACTTAGGCGCTTTGGGTTGGATAACCTGCGATTGCTCATGCAACCGTAGTTCTGCATTAGAGCTACCCGACGCTGGTGCACCCTCACCCAAGGTGTGGGGATCGGTCCCGGTTACCATCCGGCCATGACGATGACTGGGATCTCTTGCCGGGCGATCCTCGACGAGTGAGATTCGTCACGCTGCCTTGGTGGGGTGCGTGTTCGGAGCCGGTCTTCCTCGCCGGCTCTACCCGCTGAGTGAGATGCCGTCGTATGACATGTGCTTCTCGGACGCTGAAGTCGGCATTATGTCGTACCGGTACTCCGGCTGTCGCTTGCGTCTCTCCGGTAGCTCGCGGAGGATGTCGCCAACGTCACAGGCAAAGCGCAAGGTGATGGGCAGCGTCTCTGAGAAGGCGCTTGAGTTCCAGTTCATTTTCGTGAGTGTCAGGATCTCGGAGAGGAGCTGGCGACTCGGAGTGTCCCCACGTGGTCCGCGTAGCCTTGTTGGTCCCCATCTTGGGCGGGTTCCTGGGCGTGTAGCCGGCGGGTCACGGCTGGCAGCGCATTCCTACCAGCGACCTCCAACGACCCCCGGTCGATGAACCTAGACTAGAGCCCGTGGGCGAGATGGTGAATCCCAAGGACCTGATCAGTGCTGCCGACGTGCAGGCCATTCTCAAGCTGTCCCACCCGAGTAGCGTGACGACCTACCTGAGGCGCTACGACGACTTCCCCCAGCCCGTCGTGGACCTCAGTGGGAGCCGTGTCCGACTTTGGCGGCGCCAGGACATCCTGCGATGGCGCGATGCGCGGCAGGCTCGACCGTGAACGCTCCCGAGATCATTCCCGCCGATCACAGCGGCGGCGCCACGACCAGCCACACGATCGTCATCGCAGCGCTTGAGGCGCTTCTGGCTGCGGTCGGCACGGCAGGGGCATTCGCTGACTTCGAGCGTGCTGTCCTCGAAGACACGTCCTCGGTAAGAACACGATTGGTGCGCGTCGTCGGACGCTTCGCTATCTCCGCGAGCTCTATGTGCTCCGGGAAGACTCGTTGCTCTTCCGCGCGTTTGGCGACCTAATGAAAGAGAGTCGAGCTCCGAAGGCCCCGGGGTCCTACAGCGACCACCGTCTGAAGTCCGGAATAGACGCGTGACACGGGGACGCGAACGCGTACGGAGGACAGGAGGCCTGGAGGATTGGCTCGGAGAAGACGGCGCACTGGCCGCGGTCGTCCGGACGCAGAGCGACGAGAACCTCCGGGTCTACGCGACGAGCGCCACCCGAGTGGACGAGGACTCGGGCCAGGAGATGAACCTCGCCCATGGCGGCTACGGCAAGCGTCAACTCCTGGAGTTGGTGCAGAACGGTGCGGACGCGATACTCGCGACACCCGGCGGCCGAATCCACGTAATCCTGACAGCTGAACATTTGTACTGCGCCAACGAGGGTGATGCCATCGACGAGGAAGGGATCCGTGCGCTACTGCATGCCCACATCTCAAACAAGCGCGGCGTGGAAATCGGACGGTTCGGGCTTGGATTCAAGTCGGTGCTTGGCATCACCGACCGGCCCGAGTTCTATTGCCGTCAGGTGTCGTTTGGCTTCGACGGCGCGTGGTCCAAGACCGAGATCTCTGGGGTTGCGCCTGGGCGCAAGCGGTATCCGTCCCTGCGTCTCGCGAGGTTGATCGACCCGCAGAAGGCAGCGGTGGAAGACGAGGTCCTCTCCGACTTGATGACCTTCGCGACGACAGTAGTTCGGGTTCCGCGAACCGTGGGGTCCTCTGAGTGGTTGAGCAGGGATATTGAGCAATTCGACCCGGCCTTCATGCTGTTCTCGCCACACGTCTGTTGGCGGCCACGCTGTTTGCACATGAGCTGGCAGCGTTCCGTGTGCACGAGT
>DAIQQK010000201.1:0-4900 GCA_036786835.1 Acidimicrobiales bacterium
ATCGAGTTGGCCCGCTCGTATTTCGCCAAGCTCGCGCAGCGAGCAACCGAGATCCTCATCGCATGCGGTTTCCACCCTGACACTCATCGTGTGAGCGCGTCGGACCCACTCTTCGTTCGTTCCCTCGACTCATGGCAACGCGCCGGCCGATCCTGGCTCGAGGACCCGACTCAGGACAAGGCCCTCATCCTCGTGTCGGTCCTCGTAGACAGCCGCCCAGTGGTCGGGACCAGCGCGGGCGAGGCGCTGGCCGAGACGTTTCGCCCCGCCAGGCAATACCCAGCATTGCTGCGCCAGCTCGCCAGATTCTCGCTCTCGCACCGACCCCCGACGGGGTTCCTCGGCGGACTCGTCGTCGAGCACTCCGGGGAGCACCGCGGCCGGCTCGACCTGAAGGATGGGGGCGCACTCCCCATCGTTGACCTGGCGAGGTGGGCGGGAATGTCATCGGGCGTGACCTGTGCGTCGACGCGCGAGCGGCTCCTCGCAGCCAGTGGCGCGGGCGTGCTCACCGCAGTTGACGCGAACACGCTCATCGAGTCCTTCGAGCTCGTCTCGGAGCTGCGTCTCGACCATCAGGTCGCGCAGCTCGTGGCCGGCGCCGAGCCCAACGACTTCGTCGACCCCTCCGAGCTCAGCACCCTCACTCGCAGTTACCTGAAGGACGCCTTCCGCGCCGTCGCCTCCGTGCAGCAGCACGTCGCGAGCGAACTGTCGTTCCCGCTCCGGTGATGTTCCGGTCCGTCCGGAAGCGTCCGACAACGACGCCGGCGGCCGCGGCCTACCGGCGAGCTGCGCTGCCGGGGCGCCGAACACCGTGGCGCGACGCAGGTTTCTGCGTCGTCGACCTGGAGCTCAGCGGTCTCAACCCGCGCGTCGACGAGATCATCTCGTTCGGTGCGGTCCCGATCGACGGTGGACGCGCCGGCGCAGATCGCACCGTCTACGGCCTAGCCCGGCCGACCCGCCCGTTGCCCGAGGCCTCCGTCGTCATCCACGGGATCCGTACGGTGGATCTCGAGACGGCACCGCCGCTCGAGACAGCGATCACGCCTCTGCTCGAGGCGATGACCGGCCGGATTCTCGTCGCGCACGCGGCGATCGTCGAAAGGGCTTTCCTCGGTGAGGTTCTTCGCCGCCAGGGTGTGCGGCTGCGGGAGCCGGTACTCGACACCGTCGCACTCGGCCGCCTTCTCATGGCGGTGCGTGGCGCTGACTCCCCGCGTTTCCTGCCACTCGGAGAGCTTGTCCGCTATCTGCACCTACCCGAGCACCGCCCTCACCACGCGCTCGGCGATGCACTGACGACCGCCCAAGCCTTCCTCGCCATCGTCTCGCATCTCGAGGCGCAAGAGCCCGAGACGGTGGGATCCCTTGCCCGAGCACCTGACCGCCTGAAGGGAATCCGGCGTTACCCGCCGGCGCCGCCCACTCGCTGACACCGGCCCGCGCAGGATCGGGCGCCACACGAGCTCATCAACGCGCGGCCGGGCCGTGGGCCTCGTCGGCTACGCCGGTAGGCTCCCCCGCGCACAGTTGGCCGCCGAAACGGAGCGCACATGCCAGACCCCCAAGTCGCCCTCACGACCGGCGCGAACTCGGGCATCGGGCTCGCCACCGTCCTCGAGCTCGCGAGACACGGGCTTCACTCGGTTGGGACCGTACGCTCCAAGGAGAAGGCGAGAGAAGTCGCCGCAGCAGCAAAGGCCGAAGGCCTCGCCGTCGAGACGACGATCCTCGACGTCACCGACGCTGCCGCGTGCGCTCGAGTGATCGACCGCTTCCGGCCCTTCGCGATCGTCAACAACGCCGGCTACTCGCTGACTGGAGCGGTGGAGGACGTCAGCGACGACGAAGTCCGCCAGGGACTCGAGACCATGCTCGTCGCGCCGATCCGCCTCGCCCGCCTCGCACTTCCGTACATGCGTGAGCGCTCCGCTGGTCGGATCGTCAACGTCTCGTCCATCTTCGGCGTCACGACCACACCGCTCATAGGCTGGTACCAGGCTTGCAAGCACGCACTCGAGGCGGTTTCCGACGCGCTTCGCGCCGAAGTCGCAGGTACCGGGGTAAAGGTCATACTCATCGAGCCGGGCGGCATCCGGACGGGGATCTGGAGCGAGGCTGAGCGGGAGCTGACTGGCCGGGAAGGGTCCCGGTTCGAGCCCTCCTACAGGCGCCTGGTGAGCGGGACCCGTATGGCACAAGGTCTCATGGGGGACCCTTCCCAGGTCGCTCGCGTCATCAGGCGAGCCGTCCGAGCGCGAAGCCCGAGGCCTCGCTACCTCGTCGGCTATGACGCGCAGGCCGCAGCGGTGCTCGAGCGGGTGACGCCGACCGCCGTGCGCGACCGCGTGACGCGAACGGTGCTCGGCCTGTAGCGCCGGCCTCTGGCCGGAGCATCGGACCTCGCCGGGAATCGGACGTCCGCGACTCCCGGACGTCCCCGGCGCCCGGACGTCCCCGGCGCCCGGACGTCCCCGGCGCCCGGACCTCGCCGCGCCGTCGGACGTCCTCGCGGGACGTCCGGCCACGGTTCTCCGATGGGTATCCGGTCAGGGCTCGTCAGCGTATTCGTCGAGGTCGTCGAATCGCGTGGCACCGTGGGTCTCGACTGCTCCGAGCAGGATGGCTCGCCCGACGTGCTCAGGCGGCATGGCCAGCGGCTGATGCGTATCGCCAGCGCCGTTCGAACCCTTGGCGACGCCCACCAGGCTGAAGGCGCCGAGAAGTTCGGCGAGCTCTTCGTCAGGGTAAGCCTCTTCTCCGTGGATGGCGACGTCCCCGATCTCGAGAACCTCGTCGGGCTCCCGCAGCCCACGAACCACAAACTTCACGACTTTGAGGAGAACGAAGGTCATGATCGCCGTGAACACGATGATCCAGGCTGCCGCGAGCAGTTGCTCCCACTCCTGGTGCCACGATCCGCTGTACAACAGGCCCGCGACCGAAAAGGCGCCCTTGCCGGCGAAGTTCCGACCAGTCACTCCGTACTCGATCATGCCGGGATCCGCCAGGAACCCGACCAGCAGGCCCCCGACGAGCCCGGCGATCCCGTGGGTGTAGACGACGCCGAGCGCGTCATCAACCCTCGAGAAAGGCCAAACCTTGGGCAGGTAGTTGAAGGACACCCAGACCACTCCCGCGGAGATGAGGCCCACGAGGATGGCGCCGTAGCCGTCCACCCACCCGGCACTCGGCGTGATGGCGACGAGACCACAGATCATGCCGTTGACAGCCCCGAGGAAAGATGGCTTGCGCCGCTTGAGGAAGCGCATGTCCATGAATACCCAGGTCGCAAGTGCGGCTGCTGTAGCGACATTGGTGTTCAGGACCGCGGAGGCGGCATCGACCCCGGCGTAAAATGGGTCGCCGCCGTTGAAGCCGTTCCACCCGAGCCAGAGGATCCCGGCCCCAACGGCTACGAGCGTCAGGTTGTGGGGGGCACCGTTCATCCTGTCACGCCGGAGCCTTGGTCCGACGACTGCTGCGGCCACGAACCCGGCCACTCCGGCCGACAAATGGATGACGTACCCGCCGGAGTAGTCGACGGCACCCTTCTGAGCGAAGAAACCGCCACCCCATAACAACGCAGCGTTGACTGCGTAGACGAAAGTGATCCACAGCGGCACGAACAGCAGCCACGCCTTGAACTTCATCCGTCCGAGAATGCTGCCCATGAACAGCAACGGAGTGATGGCAGCGAAGACGAACTGGAAGTAGGCCAGTGTCGCGTTGGAGAAGTGCCACGGAATCAGCGTCTGCGCGCTGGAGCTCGCTTGGTTCTGCTCTCCGAAATGGCTGACGACCGGGTGCGGCTTGCCGATCAGGCCGCTCCAGAAGGAGCCCGTCGGACCGAGGTGCGCCAGGACGCCGAAGCCCATGTTGTAGGCCCAGAGCACCCACACGATCAGCACCAAGCTGAATCCCATGAAAGCCATCAACATGGTGTTGACCACCCACTTCTTCTGCACCAGGCCGCAATACAGAACGGCTAGTCCAGGGAGGCTCATCAGGCCGACCAACGTGGCGGCGACGAGCTGCCAGGTGTTGTCCGCCGGATTCAGCCAGCTTGGGTAACCGATGTTCGTTGCCGCTGCAAGCACGCCCCGCCGCTCCTCTCACTAGTGCCTCAACCGACCTCGCGACGACAAACCGCCGTTGGTTCGTCCGATCGATGACACTGTGCGCCCGAGCTGTTTCCGCCCCGATTCGTCCCTGTTACGTGCTTGTGAACTGGCCGTCCAGCTCGTGCTTGGCGAACATCGGTGCTGCCTGGCCGAGGATCCAGCCCTCGATCTCCGTGACTGCACAATCGTCCGGCACCCCTTCGGGTCGTCGTCCAAGGAGCACGTTGAGGATCCCGAAGAGCCCGACGACCGCGTCGAAGGCATCGTCCCCAAAGCTGAACCCGTCGATGATGTCGCTCTTCAGCTCGGGGTCCAGCCGAACGTCAAGCTTCCGAGCGACGGCAAGAAGGGCATCGGCGCACCGGCGGCGCACCGGCTGATCACCTTTGCCGACAACCGGCCCCAGATCGAGGTGGGCGTACATCTCCGCGGGATAGGTCTCGATGATGACATCGCCGGGTCGATCGACGAGGCTCCCGAGAGATCCGCTGAATGGCCAATACCAGGTGTCATCTGCGCGCTCTTCCTGAAGCAGCTTCCAACCGGCCAACGCGCCCTTCCCGACCTGATTGCCGCCACAGGTCCAAAACAAAGGACAGGCGGCTCTCCGTCCGGGTTGCGGCTCCTCGCACCGCCGCCTGAGCAACTCAAACTCGAGACCAAGCGCGCTCGTGAGGTGCACCCGCTTCCTCGAGCCCGTCGGAAGGTAGGTGCGCGGGTAAAAAGGGCCGATGCAACGAGATCTCGTCGGGGGCATCCGCGACGTTGAA
>DAIQQK010000061.1:0-18382 GCA_036786835.1 Acidimicrobiales bacterium
GTCGCGCGGGCCGAGCCTTGCAGCCACACGGTTCAAGAAGACGGCTTCCCGGGGAGACTCGGACCTGCTCATGATCGGCCTCCCTTCACGCAGCCACCTCTCCAGGGACTCGGCACAGAGGGAGTGCATCGGTAGTCGGCGCTCGCGACCGCCCTTTCCCCGGACGGTAACAGTGCGACCTCGGAAGTCCACGTCACCCTTGTCGAGACCGCAAAGCTCGGCGACTCGGAGCCCGCACCCGTACAGGACCTCGAGCACCGCCTCGTCACGAAGGGCGATCGCAGTCTCGAGACGCCGGCGCGCCCCTTTCTCCCCGCTTTTCTCCACGCTGCGATCCTGGGGAGGCGGGGGATCCCCCGAGCCCTCCAGGAGGGCATCGATCTCGCGACGGTCGAGGACACGGGGCAAGCGTGCGCCCCCTCCTGGAGCGGTCAATCGGCGGGCGGGGTCGGAGCTCATAGTCCCGCGCCGTGTCATCCAGGCGAAGTACGAGCGCAGCGCAGCGGCCTTACGCGCGATGCTCGTGCGCGCGTAACGACGCGTGGACAAGAAAGCGAGGTAACGCCGCAGGAGGAGGCGGTCCACTTGGCCCGGGTCCGCGACCCCACCACGTTCGGCCCAGACGACGAACGAACGGACGTCCGAGCCGTAGGCATGCACGGTCGCCGACGCGTGCCCGCCGAGCGACCGGGAAAACGCGTCGACGTCCCAGGCCACGACCTCAAGGCTACTGCCACAGCGCCCTTCGGACGGCTATTGTCGCCGCGGGTACACCCGATCGTCAGGAGCCAGCTCGGGACGGCACGCGATCCCGCCCCTTCGGCGCCTCGAACGGGCTGATCGATGGCGCACCTAGGGAGGCAGGATCGTGCCTGATCGCATCGACCGTCGATCCTTCTTGAGCCGGAGCCTCGTCGGTGCCGCAGGCATCGCCGCCGGCATGGGCGGAGCTTCGTTGCTCGCAGCGTGCGGGAGCAGCTCGCCCGCAGGTGCGGGGTCATCCGGAGCGCGAGGCGGGGTCTCCAGCCTCGCCCCGAAGAGAGGCGGATCCCTCATCTTCGCTGTCGAGGCCGAGCAGTCGGGGCTCGATCCCGCCACGGCGCGCTTCGACGAGTCAGGCGTCCTCTACGCCCGGTCCGTCTACGACCCGCTCACGATCATCGCTGGGGATGGAACCGTCCAGCCGTACCTGGCACAGTCGGTGACCCCGAACCAGGACTACACCGTGTGGACGATCAAGACGCGCCCGGGAGTGGCCTTCCACGACGGGACCCCCTGCGACGCCGCCGCGGTCGCCGCCAGCATGAACCATTACGTGAGCGGCCAGCTCGGGATAGTCACGATGCAACCTGTTCAGAGCATCGCGGCCACAGATGCCCAGACGGTCACCGTGACGCTGAAACAGCCGTGGATCCCCTTCGACTACTACCTGGCAGGCGGCATCGGCGGAAGCATCGGGTACATCGTCGGCCCCTCGGTCATCTCTCAGGCGGCCCAGTCCAATGTCCAGGTGGTCCCCGTCGGCACCGGGCCGTTCAAGTATTCGACTTGGGTTCCCAACGACCACTTCTCCCTGGTGAAGAACCCGAACTACTGGAGACCAGGGCTGCCGTATCTCGATGCGATCACGTTCCGGCCGATCCCCGATCCCGACTCACGCGCGAACTCGCTCCTTGCCGGCACCGTCGACATGATGCACACGGACGTGGCGACCTCCATCGTCCAGTTCCAGCAGAACTCGTCCTACGGCTTCGTCGACGATCTCCAAGGTGTTCTCGGAGAGCCGGACATGGACTTCATAATGCTGAACCTCCAGGCCCCGCCGATGAACGACATCCGGGTTCGCCAGGCAATGGCCATGGCGGTCAACCTGAACACCTACAGGTCCGTCATCAACCACAATCTCAACCCGGCGTCGACCCAGCCGTTCGTCCCGGGGTCCCCGTACTTCGCGCCGACGAGCTACCCCTCCTACAACCCCACACAGGCAAAGACTCTGGTCCAACAAGTGGCGCACGACACCGGCAAACCGGTTTCCTTCACCTTGGGCTCGACCACCTCGAGCGCTGCGGTACAGGCGGCCGAGCTCCTGCAGTCGGATCTGCAGCAGGTGGGGATGCAGGTGCAGCTCTCACAGTTCCAGCAAGCCGAGTTCATCAACAACGCTCTGGCCGGAAAGTTCCAGGCCTACGAGTGGCGGCAGTTCGCAGCCGTGGACCCAGACCTCAATTACCTGTTCTGGAGTCCCACGACCATCTTCGGACCCCCCATAAACGAGGCGACGAACTTCGCTCGGAACACCGACGGTCAGGTCGAGACGTTGCTCCAGCAGGGGCGCACCTCGAGCGACCCGGCGAGCAGAGCCGAGGCGTACAAAGGCATCGCCCGCCGCATGGCTCAGGACTTGCCGTACATCTTCTATGACCGCGCTGTATGGGCGGTCATCTCCAAGATCAACGTCCAGAACTGGAACAACCCGTCGACGCCCGAAGGCGCCAAGGCTTACGGCATGCTCGTAGGGACGATCTGGCCCACCCAAATCTGGCTCGGCACCTGAGAGTCGGTGTTGGTTCGCCGGCTGAAGTGGAGCGAAGTCTCATGAGCGCACGGCGATGAGCAGTCGGATCTTGCTCGTCGAGGACGACGAGCGGATCAGAGCCTCGACTCGTCTCGCCCTCGAAGACGAGGGCTACGAAGTGGACGAGGCGGGCTCAGGGGAGGTGGGACTCGAGCGATTCGGCTATCAAGCCGCCGACGTCGTGCTGATCGATCTCATGCTGCCGGGGATGGACGGGTTCGAGTGCTGCCGGCAGCTGCGTCGTTCCAGCGCGGTCCCGGTCATCATGGTCACCGCTCGCACCGATACCCATGACGTCGTAGCGGGGCTCGAGGCGGGCGCAGACGACTACGTGACGAAGCCGTTCGTCGCAAAGGAGCTGAGCGCCCGAATCCGCGCGCTGCTCCGCCGAGCGCGGTCCATGGGTGAGCCGGCGACTTTGAGCTTCGGGGACGTCGAGGTTCGTCCCGACGAGGGCACGGTGATCAGATCGGGCAGCGAGATCCACTGCACCCGCACCGAGTTCCGACTTCTGTGCGAGCTCGCCACCAATCCCGGGAAGGTCCTCAGCAGGGAACAGCTCCTCGACCGAGTATGGGGATACGACTACTTCGGCGACGGCCGGCTCGTAGACGTCCACATCCGGCGGCTTCGCACGAAGATCGAATCCGACCCGGGAAGCCCGCGTCACATACTCACCGTGCGCGGCATGGGCTACAAGCTTGCGCCCTGAAGATCCGGCGCGTGTGCCGCGCTGGCGACGGTGGAGAGCCCTCGGGCTGCGCTCACGGGTCACGGTTACGTTCGGCCTTGGTGCCCTCGCGTTGTCGGCGACTCTCGCTGGACTGACTTATTTCACGGCGCGCCAGTTCATCCTCCACGAACGAGAGACGGCGATCCTGCGGCAGGCCTACGTCAATGCCTCTCTCGCGAGGTCCTCGCTGTTGCGGTCGGACTCCACGGACATAACCCAGCTTCTGGACTCCCTCGACACTCTCCCCGGGTCGCTGTCGGTGCTGGAGCGACATGGGTTCTGGTATGCGACGTCGTTCTCGGTCGGTGAGAATGCGATCCCCGCAGGGCTGCGAAAGCTCGTGCTCGAAGGTACGCCGGCCACTCAGCACTTCGTGCTCGCCGGATCCTCGCAGATGGTCGTCGGCGTCCCTCTCCCTGCGGTCGGGGGCGCCTATTTCGAGGTGTTCTCGCTCGCCGAGTTGTCCCGAACCCTCCAGATCCTCGCCCTCGCTCTGGCGGGCGCTGCCCTCGTGACCACCGCTGCGGGAGTCGTCATCGGGCGGTGGGCCTCGAGCCGGGCGCTTCGGCCGCTGGCCGAGGTGTCGAAGGCCGCCGAGACCATCGCGGGCGGGAACTTGAAGACCCGTCTCGTGGCTGCCGACGATCCGGATCTCTCCGCGCTCGCCGACTCGTTCAACCGCATGGCGGACGCGTTGCTGGAGCGGATCGACAGAGAGGTCCGCTTCACCTCCGACGTGAGCCACGAGCTCAGATCGCCGCTCACCACCCTCGCCAATTCGCTCGGGGTCCTCGAGGCCCACAACGAAGACCTGCCACCGAGATCTCGGAGGGCACTCGAGCTGATCACCGAGGAGATTCGCAGGTTCCAGCGAATGGTGGACGACCTGCTCGAGATCTCGAGGGTCGACACCGGTTCGGCCGAACTGCATCTCGACGAGGTCGACGTGGGTGAGCTCACTCGCCGGGCCGCGGACGCTGCCGGCGCGAGACTCGTACCCGTCGAGGTCGATCCTGCCGTCGACGGGCTGAGGCTCCCGCTCGACAAGCGGAGGATCGAGCGTGTCGTAGCAAACCTCGTCGACAACGCGACGCAGTACGCAGGAGGCGTAACCCGACTGGCGGTCGAGTCGGCTCCGGGTTCGGTTCGCCTGGTCGTAGCGGACCACGGGCCCGGGGTACCCCTCGCCGAGCGCGAGCGGATCTTCGAGCGCTTCTACCGGGGGCAGGCCGCAGGCAGCAGGGGCACCACCGACGGAACCGGCCTAGGCCTCTCTCTCGTCACCGAGCACGTACGCCTCCACGGGGGGCGGGTCTGGGTGGAGGACGGGGCGGGGGGCGAGAACCGGTTCGTGGTCGAGCTGCCCGTTCGAGACACGGTGCACGGGTCTTCCGAGAGGTCACGCGCGAACGGTGCAGGATCCTCCCAGTTCGAAGACGACATGACGAGTGCACCGCGGGATCTTCCCGAAGCGAGCACCCCCGTGGAGTCGACGTGAGAGCGCCGAGGCGGCGCTCGATCCGGCCGAGCGTGGTGTTCGGGACGGCTCTCATGATCGTTGCGACGCTTGCGGCCTGCGGCGTCCCGGTCGACAAGGGTCCCACCGCTTTGTCGCGCTCTGGGGTTCCGTTCCATCTTCTCAGTCCGTCGTCACCTTCGACGACTACCACCACGGTCCCGTCACCTGTGGAGGTGCCGGTCGAGATCTTCCTCTTCGGGCCTTCGGGCGCGCTCGTGTCGGTGCCGAGGGCGGTGCCTACCTCGCAGGATCTGCTCGCGATGATCCTGAGCGCCTTGGTGGACGGGCCCACGGAAGCCGAGACGGCTGTCGGGTTGCTGAGCGCCGTTCCGCCACAGACTTCGGTCCTCGGGGCCAGCATCGGTCCCGGCGGTGTCGCCACCGTGAACCTCGCGGGTGCATTCGCTCAACTCGTCGGCCAAGCCCAGATCGAGGCGGTGGCGCAGTTCGTCTACACCGCCACCGCGCTCCCCGGCGGCTCGGTGACAGGAGTCACGTTCCAGATCGCCGGGCAGCCGATCGAGGTCCCGGTGTCCAGCGGAGCTCAGGTCCCGATCGCCGGGAGGACGCAGTTCGCCCAGTTCGCTCCGCAACCGGTCACGAGCGGCGGCGCCACCTCCTAGAAGCGGCGGGATACCGATCTATTCGGTCACTCCTGAGCGTCCCAATCGACTCGGGGAGCATCGCCCCACAGACGCTCCAAGTCGTAGTAGTCGCGCGTCTCTTCGTGGAAGACGTGCACGATGAAGTCGCCGTAGTCCATCAGCACCCAGTGCAGGTCCCGAAGTCCTTCGATGCTTAGAGGAGCGTTCCCAGTCTCGCGCTTGACCTCCCGCTCCACCTCTTCGACCAGAGTGCGAACCTGACGCGAATTCCGTCCGTTCGTCAGCACGAACGCATCGGTGATACCGAGAAGGTCACCCATGGCGAGGATGACCGTGCGGGTTCCCAGCTTCTCTGCCGCGGCCCGAGCAGCACAGATGGCGCCGGCGGGGAGGTCCTTCTGGTCGCTGCCTGCGACCGTCTGTTGCGCCGAAGCGCTCACGCGCCCAGCCCGCCCGTGAGGGCTAATGGTGTGAGCACTCGAAGGGTCCCCGAAGAACCGACTCGAGTCGATTCGGACGAAAGGCGCAGCAGGATCACCGCACCGGCCAGGAGAGCCATCAGAACGGCGACAGCCGCTGCGACAGCCATCCTCAGACGGTGCCGGTCACGCTGATCGCGGCGAGCAGCACCGCGCCGGTACTCAGGGGTCCGTCCTGCGGGGCGCTCACCGGCGGCGCTGCTCATCTACCGACAGAGTACAGACCCAGACGGCGGATGAGACGGATAGCGGGTTCCGGTATCAGGAAATCCACACTGAGCCCCTGCTCGAGCCGCTCGCGCAGCTCGCTGCTCGAGATGTCGAGAGTGGGCATTCGGACGTGGTGAACGGGACCCGCCCACTGCGACTCGTGCGCGGGACCCGCAGGGGCCGTTGTTCCCGCGCGTTCCACGACCACGAGGGTGACCGTCTTCACGATCTCCTCGAGGCGGTGCCAGGTCCCGAGCTCCGCTTCGACGTCGGAGCCGACAGCCAAGAACAGCTCCGCTTCGGGGTGGGTGGTTCTGAGCTCCTGGATCGTGTCGGCCGTGTAGCTCGGCCCCCCTCGGTCGATCTCGATCCGGCTCGCCTCGAGTCCTCGTATTCCCTCCACCGCTGCCGACACGACGGCGAATCGGTCTTCTGCACCGGAGACCTCGCGCGTGCCGGCCTTCTGCCAGGGCTCGTTCGCGATCACCAAGAGCACCCGGTCGAGCTCCAGAGCGTCTCGGCACCAGCAAGCTGCCACGAGATGGCCGACGTGAACCGGGTCGAACGTTCCTCCGAAGACCCCGATCCGTTCCACCTCCCGAGCGTACTTAGGGGCCGCGCCCAGGTCCTACGCTGTAGGCGTGACAACGGTGTCGTGGACCCCCGACAGCTGGCGATTGCGGCCCATCGCCCAGCAGCCCGCGTGGCGCGACGAAGACGCTCTCGAACGGGCTCTCAAGCAGCTCGCGGCACTCCCACCCCTCGTTTTTGCGGGAGAGGCCCGCAGTCTCACTGCCGCTCTCGGGGACGTCGCCCGCGGCCGCGCATTTCTGCTCCAGGCCGGGGACTGTGCGGAGTCGTTCGCTGAGTTCTCGGCCGACGCGATCCGGGACAAGCTGAAGATCATCCTGCAGATGGCCGTCCTGCTCACCTACGGAGCGGGTGTGCCGGTGGTGAAGGTCGGCAGGATGGCCGGTCAGTTCGCGAAGCCCCGCACTTCGGCGACGGAGCTGGTCGGCGGCGTGGAGCTCGAAAGCTTCCGAGGCCATATGGTCAACGACGATGCTCCTCTGGCCGAAGCACGAGTCCCCGACCCGTCTCGACTGATCGACGCGTACCACCAGTCGGCGTCGACGCTGAACCTCCTGCGCGCGTTCACAAAGGGGGGCTTTGCAGATCTGTCGCAGGTGCACATCTGGAACCAGCAGTTCCTCGCCTCGAGCGAGGAGGGGCGCCGCTACGAGCAGATCGCCACCGAGATCGATCGCGCCCTTCGTTTCATGGAGGCCTGCGGCATCGAACTATCGACCGAGCAGTCGCTGCATCAGGTGGACTTCTACACGAGCCACGACGCTCTGATCCTTGGCTACGAGGAGGCGCTGACGCGCCGGGACTCGTTGACAGGAGACTTCTACGACTGCTCGGCCCACATGCTCTGGGTGGGCGAGCGCACCAGGCAGCTCGACGGAGCGCACATCGAGTTCCTCAGCGGCGTCCACAATCCGTTGGGATGCAAGGTCGGGCCTTCGGCCACCGCCGACGAGGTGGTCGCGATATGTGATTCTCTCGACCCGGACCACGTTCCCGGGAGACTCACCCTCATCTCCCGCATGGGGGCTGACCGCATATCAGACAGCCTCCCGCCTCTCCTCGCGGCGGTACGCGACTGCGGGCACGAGGTTGCTTGGGCGTGTGATCCGATGCATGGCAACACCTTCGTCAGCGACACCGGGCACAAGACTCGGCGCTTCGACGACATCGTGCGTGAGCTGAAGGGATTCTTCGAAGCACACCGCCAGGTGGGCACCTGGCCGGGCGGGGTGCACCTCGAGCTCACCGGTGACGACGTGACCGAGTGCCTCGGAGGATTCGACGACATCGCCGAGGACCAGCTACACGAGCGCTACACGACCGCATGCGACCCCCGCCTGAACGGGCGTCAGTCGATCGACCTGGCCTTCAGGATCGCCGAGCTTCTGCGTAGCTAGTCCGAAGGGAGCTCCCCCCGCCAGCGCGCGCGCCGGGCGATCCCGCACGACGCCGCCCCGCGAGATGGGCCGCGTCGTTGTAGCGCAGGAGCTTCCAGCCGTCGTCGCTCAGCTCCCACTCGGTAAGCGAGGTGTGCTCGGTTCGAAGCCTCAAGCGGCGCATATCGCGCTCGAGGGGCAGGAACGCGAGCAACGAGGCTTCGATCACTCCGCCGTGGCACACGACCGCCACGGTCTGGTCCTCGTGTCTCGCGGCGACCTCGCGCAGCGCCCGAGACGCTCGCTCCACGAAGCTCGTCCAGCTCTCTCCCCCCGGCGAGAGCTCGATGTCCGGGTCGCTCACGAAGTCGGGTTCGCCGTAGCGCTCTTTGAACTCCGTCCAGGTGAGACCGTCGGCCTCTCCGGGGTGGAGCTCGCAGAGCGAGCAATCCGGGACAGGGTCCAACCCCGAGCCGACGGCCGGGGAGAGGATCGTCGCGGTCTGCACCGCCCGTTCCAGAACGCTCGAGTACATGGCGCTCGCCGCTGCGAGCTCACCGGTCTCGAGCAGCCGCTCACGAAGCGCGGTCGCCTCCAGCACGCCAGTGTCCGTCAAGCCGGTGCACCCCTGGTGCCCGCCGACCACGCCCGCACGGCTGCAAGCCGACTCCCCGTGCCGTATCAACACCAGGTTCGTCGCGACAGACGGCGGGGCGGGAATCATGCGAACCGAATCGGGAGGCAATCCGCGCCGCTCCGTCACGCCGGCTCCTTCACAGGGCCTCCCTCACGCCAGCTCCGAGACGAACTGCTCGAGCTGCCGGAGGTTCCGGCACTCGAAGACCTCGTCGCAGTACACCGCGTACTCGCCGACGATCGAGTCCCCACTCCCCCAGTACGAGTGCGGCTCCGGGTTCAGCCAGTAGACGTGACGAGCGCGATGCCGTATCTCGGACAGCACCCATGCCTGTGAGGCATGGTAGTTGTTGCGAGCATCGCCGAGCAGCAAAACGCTCGTGCGGGACGTGATCTCCTCACCCCACCTCTCCCAGAAGACACCGAGCGCGTGCCCGTAGTCCGAGTGGCCGTCCACCCAGACGACGTCCGCCTCGGTGTTGATCCGGTGAACGGCTTCCCCGACGTCGTCGACTCCCTCGAAGAAACGAGTCACCTCGTCGATGCCGTCGATGAACACGAAACTGCGAACCTTGGAGAACTGGGAGCTGATCGCATAGACGAGGTGGAGGGTGAAGCGGGCGAATGCCGCAACCGACCCGGACACGTCGGCTATCACGAAGATCTCGGGCCGCGCAGGCCGCGGGTACCTGAACTTCGGGTCCACGGGCACGCCACCGGTGGACAGAGAGTGCCTCATCGTCGAACGAAAGTCGAGTGGGCCCTTGCGCCCGTGCCGGCGCTTCCTCGCCAACCGGACGGCCAACTTGCGGGTGAGAGGGTGAATGGCACGTCGCAACGCTGTCAATTCGTCTCGGGTCGCATGCATGAAGTCGATGTCCTCGGGGAGCGGCTTGCGGAGCGAACGAGCCAGAGCCTCGGTTCCCCGGTCGGCAACGAGTCGCCGGCGGATCTCGTCCTCGATCTCCTTTCGCAAGCGGTCGAGGCGTTCACTCAGCTCGTCGCGCGCAAGGCGCTCCTCGAGCGCGGTCAGATGGCCCTCGGGGGCATCCGACCGCACCGCCGCGAGCATGCGGTCCAACAGCCGGTCGAGGTCCAGGTTCCTCAGCGTTCTGTACAGGTAGTAGGTGCCGCCTACGGGACGGCCGGGCTCCATCCCCGCGTAACGGCTCACGGCTTGACGGGCGAGCGCGGCCACCTGAGCATCGTTCGCCGCGAGCAGCGCCCGGTAGAGCATCTCCGCCAGCTCCTCGTCGGAGAGGGGCTCTCCGCCGCCTCCCCCGCTCGGTGCGCCGGCGCCCTGTTGGCGGTCCGGCTCCAGCGCCTGATCGGTCGCCACACCGTCGTCGATCTCGAACTGAGGCCCTCTCATCGAGAAATAGACCTCGAAGGCCGTCTCGAAGGCCTTCCAGTGCGCGGAGGACTTCACGAGGGTCGCGCCGAGGGCGTACTTGAGCGCCTCACGGTCCTCGAGAGGCACGTGGTGCAGGGCCTCTGCTGCGTCGAGACTCTCGGTGAGCGACACGGGCAGCCCGGCCTGGCGCAGCTCCCCTACGAACCCTGTGAGTACGTCGAGCACTAACGACCCTTCGACGGTTCCTCTGCCGAAAGCTCTTTGGCCGCCCGTTCGAGGTCACTGCGGTACTTGAGGAGCACGTGCAAGGTGGACTTGGCCTGCTCGGCGTCGATCGACTCCACTCCGAGCACCACCAGTGTCCGGGCCCAATCCAGGGTCTCCGAGACAGACGGATACTTCTTGAGCTCCATCGTCCTCAGAGAGCGAACGATCCTCGCCACCTGGTCGGCGAGCTCGTCGGAGATGGCAGGAACCCTCGTCTTCACGATCTCGCGCTCGCGCTCGAGCGTCGGATAGTCGAGGTGAAGGTAGAGGCATCTGCGCTTGAGGGCCTCCGACAGCTCCCTGGTGTTGTTGGACGTGAGGAAGACGAGCGGCACTCGCTCGGCGCGCACTGTGCCGAGCTCGGGGATGGAGACCTGGTACTCGGAGAGAACTTCGAGGAGCAGCGCCTCGGTCTCGAGCTCGACCCGGTCCACCTCGTCGACGAGCAACACCACCGGGTCGGTCGCGCGTATCGCCTCGAGCAGGGGTCGCGCGAGGAGGAATTCTTCGGAGAAGATGTCGTCCTCGAGGTCGTGCCATGAGCTCGGTTCGAGATCTCTCGGAGCGGCGCCGTCCCCGTCCTGCTCGACCACCCGCTGGGCCTGGATCCGAAGCAGCTGCTTCTTGTAGTTCCACTCGTAGAGAGCCTTCGACTCGTCGAGTCCCTCGTAGCACTGGAGCCGGATCAGACGGCTCGAAGTGGCGCGGGCGACCGCCTTTGCGAGCTCCGTCTTGCCGGTTCCGGCGGGACCCTCGACGAGGACCGGCTTGGCCAGCCGATCGGCCAGGTGGACGACGCCGGCTATCCCTTCGTCGGCCAGATAGCCGGTGGCAGCGAGCCGCTCGCGCACCTCCGGCACCGACGAGAAACGTGCGGGCCCCGGATCCGGGAACCCGAGAGGTCCCGGTGGCTGAGCCTCGCTCACGTCGCTCACGTACGGACCTGCCCCGAGCCGCGCACCACGTACTTGACCGACGTCAGCTCGCGAAGTCCCATAGGGCCCCGAGCGTGCAGCTTCTGCGTGGAGATCCCGATCTCGGCTCCGAGCCCGAGCTCTCCTCCGTCGACGAATCGGGTCGAGGCATTCACGAGGACCGCGGCTGCGTCCACCTCCTCGCAGAAGCGATCCGCGGCTGCAAGGTCGTTCGTGACGATCGCCTCGGAATGCCCCGAGGAGAAGCGCGAGATGTGGTCGATCGCCGCGTCCAGGTCGTCGACGACAGCCACCGACAGCTTCATGTCGAGAAACTCGGTGGCGAAGTCCTCGTCGGTCGCCGGTCCGACTTCGGGCAGGATCCTCCGAGTGCCCTCGTCGCCGAGAAGCTGCACTCCCTCGAGAGCCGTTCGAGCCCGCGGCAGGAAGCCAGCGGCGACGTCCCTGTGCACGAGGAGCGTCTCCGCCGCATTGCACACCCCGGGACGCTGAGTCTTTGCATTGACGAGGATGGCGAGAGCCATGTCGAGATCGGCTCCCGCATCCACGTACACGTGGCAATTGCCGTCCCCGTCGATCACGAACGGAACAGTCGCGTGCTCGCGCACACTCGATACGAGAGAGTGTCCGCCGCGAGGGATCAGGCAGTCGAGTACCCCGTCGAGTCGCATGAAGTCGATCGCCGCCTCGTGGGAGGTGTCCTCGACCAGCAGCACGGCGTCCGCGGGTAAGCCTGCCTTTGAAAGGGCGTCGCGCAGACAAGAGGTGATCGCCCTGTTCGACTCGATGGCAGAAGACGAACCGCGCAGCATGGTCGCGTTGCCCGACTTGATGCACAATCCGGCCGCATCGGAGGTCACGTTCGGCCGGTTCTCGTAGATGATCCCCACCACCCCGAGCGGCACCCGCACCCTCTCCACGTGCAGGCCGTTGGGCCTCTGGAAGCCCTCGACTACTTCTCCGACGACCTCGGGCAGTCGGCGTAGCGCCCGCAACCCTTCCGCCATGGCGCCGACTCGCTGTTCGCTCAGCCGCAGCCGGTCGATCTGGGCCGCGAGCATGCCGGACCCTTCGGCGCGCGACAGGTCCGCAGCATTGGCGTCGAGCAGGTTTCGCGACCGCTCCTCGAGGAGGTCGGCGGCGAGCTCGAGTGCACCGTCCCTGGTGTCGCCCGCGGCACCCGCCACGAGTCTCGACGCAGCTTTCGCGCGCAGACCGAGCTCGCCCAACGAGGTTCTAGTCACACCCAAGGGTACCGTCCGCGGCAGGGGGCTCAGAATTCCTGTCCCCTGTTGGCTGCCCCCGGAGCGACTCCTCTGGCCTCCTAGGTGAGGACTACGAGGTCGTCACGATGTACCACCTCGTGCGCCACGTCGTCGGGCAGTTCACTCGTTCTGCGTCCCGCGAGCGATCGGATCAGCTCTGCTCCATGACGGACGATCCCCTTGGCGAACACGACCCCGTCGTCGCCGGCGATCTCGACAGCTGCCTCGGCATCGAACCGGCCGTCGACCGACACGACGCCCGCCGGAAGAAGAGAAGCCTCGCGCTGGGTGATGGCGTCTCTCGCCCCGTCGTCGACCACGAGTGTCCCGGCGGGACCGACCGCGAACGCGATCCAGAGCTTGCGGGCAGGAAGTCGCCTCGGGCGTGGCCGGAACACGGTCCCCACTCTGGGTTCGCCGCGCGCTGCGGCGACCAGGATCCCGGGCGGCCCCGCTTGCGCGATCACCGTCTCCACCCCCGACCACGAAGCCATCTTCGCCGCCGCCAGTTTCGAGATCATTCCTCCGCTTCCAACTGCGCTGCCGGGTCCTGCTGCCAACGCTTCGAGACCGTGGTCCACCTCGACCACCTCTTCGATGAGTGAAGCCTCCGCGGTCGTCCGAGGGTCGCCGGTGAGTAGTCCCGCGGTGTCCGTCAACAGGACGAGAAGGTCTGCCGCCACGAGGTGTGCAACCAGAGCGGCCAGCCGGTCGTTGTCGCCGAAGCGGATCTCGTCGTCGGACGTGGCGTCGTTCTCGTTGACGACCGGCACGACCCCGAGCTCGAGGAGCCGCGCAAGGGTCTGGCGGGCGTGCAGGTACTGCTGGCGATGCACGAAGTCCAGCGGCGCGAGAAGAACCTGACCGACGGCCAGCCCGTGCCGCGCGAGGGAGTCGTCGTAGACGCGCATCAGGCGGTGCTGGCCCACGGCGGAGACCGCCTGCAAGGTGGTGAGGTCGGATGGGCGGTCTCCTGCACCCAGCGCCGACCAACCCGCTGCAATCGCGCCCGAGGTGACCAGTACCACCAGGTGACCTTCCGCACGAAGCTCCGCCACCTGGGTGCAGAGGCTCCTGACCGCCGCTTCGTCGATCCCAGCTCCGTCGGGGCCGGTCACCGAAGAGGATCCGATCTTCACCACGACCGTGCGCGCACTTCGACGAGTCGCGCCTTCGTCCTTGGCATTCGTCGCGTCCTCCCGCGAAGACGGGCCCGTGCCGATCATCGCCCACGCTCGGAATCGGATGTGGCCGCACCGGACTGGCCACGACCACGGCGGCCGCGGCGTTCGGGTTCCCGGCGCGCTCGCGCCGAGCTCTTGCGAGCCGCGTCGCTCGCGGTGTCGAGGATGCTCTCGTCGCGGTGGTACGTGAACTCGAGCGGTCCGAGCCTCACGGTGTCCCCGTCGCGGATGCCAGCCCTCACAAGAGCTCTCTCCACACCGAGCCGGCGAAGGCGCCCTTGTACGTATGCGACCGCACCTTCGTCGGTGAGATCCGACAGAGCAACAGCGCGCAACGCGGCACGTCCACCGACCACGAAGGCTCCGTCGTCTTCACGCGAGACGTCGACTCCTTCTCCTACCGGACGGTGCACGACAATGGCCCCGCCCGTGTCCGCATCGGCGGCCCGGGCCGACTCGACCAGCCGCGTGAGGCGACCGAGCATGTCCGAGAGCCCTTCTCCTGTCATCGAGGAGACGAGCAAGTCGACGTCGCCCGGAATGTTCGGTGTCAGGTGGTCGCCCGAGGTGGTCAACACGTCGCATTTCGACCCGACTACGACGCGCGGGCGCTCCAACAGCTCCGGCCGGTAGCGCCGAAGCTCGTCGAGGAGGATGTCGCGCTGGTCTGTAGGCGGCCTCTCTTGTGATCCGGACAGATCTATCAGCAGGACCAGCACGCGAGCGCGTTCGATGTGACGCAGAAACCGGTGGCCGAGGCCCTTTCCCTCGGCTGCTCCTTCCACGAGACCCGGGACGTCGGCGACCACGATCTCGGTGTCCTGGCCGGGCTTTCCCGTCCTCACGACCCCGAGGTGCGGTTCGAGTGTCGTGAACGGATAGTCGGCGATCTTCGGTCGTGCTGCGGAGATGCGCGAGATCAGTGTGCTCTTGCCGGAGTTCGGGAACCCGACCAGCGCCACGTCGGCGGTCAGCTTCAGCTCGAGGTTGAGCCAGCGCTCCTCGCCCGCCTCGCCCTGCTCGGCGAACGCGGGTGCCCTCCTGCGGTTCGTGAGAAACCTCGCGTTACCCCGGCCTCCCCGGCCCCCGGCCGCCGCCAGCCACCTGTTGCCCGGCTCGGCGAGATCCGCCAGGACCACCGAGTCCTTTCCACGCACGACGGTCCCGACCGGAACCGGCACCGTGAGGTCCTCCCCGGTGGCGCCGTTTCGCCTCTTGCCCGCCCCGTGCTTCCCGTTGGTCGCGCGCCTGTGCGGATGGTCGCGGAAACCGAGAAGGGATGCTTGGTTGTTCGAGGCGACGAGCCAGACCCCGCCTCCCCTCCCACCGTCGCCCCCGTCGGGGCCTCCGTGCGAGACGTGGGCCTCGCGGCGAAACGAGACCGATCCCGCTCCTCCGTCACCCCCGCGCACGTGCACTTGAGCTTCGTCGACGAATCCCGACACAGAAAGATCCTAAGCGGACCTCCAGGTCCGACTGCCCGAGTCCCCGATGCACAAGCTGTACGGTGGCTGAGCGATGCCTGACGCACCTGTCGAGATGGCGACCACGCAGCGGGCAATGCTCGCAGGCATGCCCAAGATCGAACTTCACCTGCACCTCGAAGGGTCGATCCGGCCGCCTCTTCTCTTACAGCTTGCAGAGCGAAACCGCGTCGACATCGGCGTGGGCAGCGTCGAAGAGCTCGCGGCCCTTTACCGGTTTCGGGACTTTCAGCATTTCATCGAGCTCTATCTCGTGGGCATGTCGGCGATTCGCACCGGTGACGACCTCCTGTGCGCCATCGACGCTCTGGCCTCCGAGCTCGCCTCCCAGCAGGTTCGCTACGCCGAGGTGACGACGACCGCCTACGCGCACCACGCGAACGGGATGGCCGGCAAGGACTATCGAGATGCACTTGACGTCGGCGCCAGACGCGCGAGGGCCGACCACTCCGTCGAGCTGGGCTGGATCGTCGACATTCCCAGGAGCCTCGAGCCTCCCGAGGAGGGGTGGACCGCGGAGATGCTCACGGGCCCTCACGCGCCTCGAGACGCGGTCGCAATCGGCCTCGGAGGTCCAGAGGCGCAGTACCCACCGGATTGGTATTCCGCGTCGTTCGAGAAGGCGGCCTCGGCAGGGTTGCCCCCAGTGCTGCACGCAGGTGAGGTCGCGGGGCCACCGAGCGTGTGGAAAGCCCTCGAGCTCGGCTCCGTCCGCGTGGGACACGGTGTGCGCTCGATGGAGGACCCCCGGCTCGTCGAGCATCTGGCACAGAACCAAGTCCCGATCGAGGTCTCCGTCACGTCCAACGTGCTGTTGGGAGTGTGCCCCTCCTTGGACGCCCACCCGCTTCCCGCCATGCTCGATGCGGGTCTCAACGTCTCGATCAACACCGACGACCCTGCTTATTTCTCGACCACCCTCGTGGAAGAGCACTTGTTGATCCACGAATCTCTCGGGGTCCCCGTCGCCGATCTCGTGGCGGCACAGCACCGGGCCATCGACTCTGCGCTGTGCGACGATTCGCTCAAACGCCGCCTTAGGGACGAGCTCACCGCCGCGGTCTCCTCTTGAGGCCCCGTCGCCGAGGAACACTGCAACACTGCAGGCAGGTTTCCGGCGCGTGAGCACCGACCCGTTCACCCGAGCCGCCGATGCGGCCGGCGCAATCGCAGCGTCGACCGGACGCGATCACCACGACGTCGCGATCGTCCTCGGTAGCGGTCTCGCAGACGCGGCCCCGGCTCTGGGTGAGCCGCGGTCCCGCATCGGGTTCTGCGAGCTTCCGGGATTTCCCGCCGTCGTCGCCCCGGGCCAGCGGCCTGAGCTGCGGTCGGTCGCCGTAGGCGACCTCTCCGCACTCGTGTTCCTCGGAAGAATGCACCTCTACGAGGGCCGAACACCGGCTGAGGTCGCCCACCCCGTGCGGACGGCGCTCGCGACCGGGTGCTCGACGGTCGTGATCACGAATGCCGCCGGGGGCATCCGCGAGGGCTTCGCGCCGGGAGGCTTCGTCTTGATCTCCGACCATTTGAACCTGACCGGCAGGTCGCCACTCACGGGCCTGTCGAAGGGACAGGGAGGACGCACGCCCTTCGTGGATCTCACAGATGCCTGGTCACATCGACTTCGTGAGGTCGCACGAAAGGTGGACCGATCTCTCGAGGAAGGGGTTTACGCGCAGCTTGGAGGGCCGCACTTCGAGACCCCTGCGGAGATCCGGATGCTGCGGACGCTCGGCGCAGATCTCGTGGGCATGTCGAGCGTGATCGAGTTGATCGCCGCGCGCCATCTCGGAGCCGACGTCCTAGGAGTCTCGGTCGTCACCAACCTCGCCGCGGGGATGGTCGTCGAAGACGGAGCCGTCTCCGCCGGCTCGATCGTCGAGGTGGCGCAGTCTCAGGCCGGGAGGCTCGGAGGGCTGATACGCGAGGTGCTGCAGCGCCTCTGAGGTGACAGGTATCCGGCGGTGACCGAAGCTCGCGGCGGTACCGCCGGTGGGATCAGGTGCGGGCGGCCTCGGCAGGCTGGACGACGTCCACGATCTTGCGACCCTTCCGAGTTCCGAAGGTCACGACCCCAGTGGCCGTCGCGAACAGGGTGTCGTCTCCTCCCCTGCCCACGTTCTCGCCCGGATGAAAGCGCGTTCCGCGCTGGCGGACGATGATCGCCCCGGCAGGCACGGTGGTGCCGCCGTAGGCCTTCACTCCGAGTCGCTTGGACTTCGAGTCGCGGCCGTTGCGGGTCGACCCGCCGCCCTTGGTCTTGGACATCTCAGTTGCTCCTCGTCTTCGGGCCCTTGGTCGTCGAGGGTGCGTCGATCCCTGTTATCTCGATCGTCGTGTAGCGCTGGCGGTGGCCCCAACGTCGTCTGTAGTTCGACTTCGGCCGATAGGTGAATCCCCGGATCTTGGGCCCGAGCTCCTCCCCCAGCACCCGGGCGGACACCAAGGCACCTTCGAGCTCGTGTGGAGTGGCCAGGACCCGGTCGCCGTCGACGACCAAGACGGCGGGCAACGCCACCTCGCTCCCCACAGCGCCGTCGATGAGCTCGACCTGCACCTTTTGGCCGGCCGTCACCCGCTCCTGCTTGCCTCCGGACTGGATCACCGCATACACAGATCTGCCATTCTACAGGAGGGATTCGTCGAGCACGATCCCGCGGCCGCCGCACACGGCACAGACCCCCGAGAGCGATTCGACCAGGCCCTCCGACACACGCTTTCGGGTCATCTCGACGAGCCCGAGATCGGAGATGTCGAAAACCTGAGTACGGGTCTTGTCACGCGAAAGTGCCGCTCGAAGCGCCGAGGCCACCTTGCCGCGGTTCTCGCGCACCTCCATGTCGATGAAGTCGACGACGATGATCCCGCCTATGTCCCTCAGACGAAGTTGGCGGGCGATCTCCTCGGCAGCCTCCAGATTGTTCCGGTAGACGGTCTCCTCGAGGTTCGAGGACCCGACGTTCTTGCCGGTGTTCACGTCGATGACGGTGAACGCCTCGGTGCGCTCGACGATGAGCGACCCGCCCGACGGGAGCCACACCTTGCGGTCGAGGGCCTTGAGGAGCTGCTCGTTGACGTGGTGACGCTCGAAGAGTGGCAGCCCCTCGGCCTCGGGGTCGTAGTACTCGACGCGCTCGGCGAGCTCGGGGGTGACCGCCTCGAT
>DAIQQK010000202.1:0-4841 GCA_036786835.1 Acidimicrobiales bacterium
TTCGACACCACCAGCAGGTAGAGGAAGTACAGGAACGACATGTGGTAGTAGGGCAACATCAGCGGGGTGACAGTGCCCTCGACGTAGTAGAGGTAATAGAGGATGATCGTGGTGAGCACCACGATCCCCAGATACCCATAGCGCGGAACGGTCCTCGGGTAGCGATGGAGCTGACGCTTCACTAGTGCGTCGTAGAGGCTGCTGTGCTTGGGAGTTTCAATGGGCAGGGTTGCGACTGTCATCATGCTCCCCTCAATCCCGTTCGCCCGTGGGCTTCTGCTGGTTGACCTGAACTCGGCCACATCGACACCGAGACCCTGTTTCGATGCTACGAACCACCGTCCGGACTACTAGGGCCAAACGCCTCAACTTTTGCCGACATCTTTCGATTTCACTCAGAGTGAGAGCCGCGCGACAGCGCCCGTCCTCCTGTTTGGAAGGCGGGCGCCACCTCTGATTTGTCCGCGTCTCAAAGGAGATGGGACGGGCACTCGGTTACGGCTCAAGATGCCTGATCTTCACGACTGGACCCGGCACGCCAGGTCGATGGTCGTCAGTTCTCTCCGAGTTTCAGCCCTAGTCGGGCAACGACGATGTCACCCGATCGCCCACCGCCAGCGAGGCGCGTTGTACAGGCCCGGCCGACCAGATCCATCACCTCCTTTAGTTCGCAGATCGATCACTCCCGGCTCTTGCATGCGCGAACTCCATGGCCGCTCTCGCAGAGTCGGGATTCGCGAAAAAGACGCATCCGACCGAGGTTTCTCGCGATGAGCAGCAGAGTTCCCACTCGACGTCCTCGAACTCCTCGCAGTCAGCCTGGTCGGAAACACCGTTGCCGACGCTCGGTTCGGACATCGTGGCTCCTTCATGCGGGAGGCCGTCTAATCGTGTAGTACTCCCCGTGCGGGGAGTTGGATAGGGTCAAAAGCCTCTAGGCTGAGCCCCACGCCTCAGCGAAGGCTCCTGGACGATCGTTCCGGGCGTGCCTGCCAAGCCTTACGGCGACGTGTCCAGTGGGTTCTCGCTGGTGATACGCCTGCCTCTGCACCCAACAACCACGCTGAGAGACAGGGCAGAGAAGCTACGGATCAGAAGGTTCTCAACCCGGTGAGGTCATCATCAAAATTGTTCAAGCGCTCGCTACACCAGCGGGGCCACTATGTTGAGTCAGCCAGGCTATGGAGCCTCACTATTTGACTTCTTGCACACATTCGGAACAAACGCCGACTTGTCCAGCAGGGTTCTCCGAAGCACCTTGCCCATTGAATTCCGCGGTATCTCGTCGACGAACTCCACATCACGGGGGATCTTGAACCGGGCAAGCCGGGATCGAACATAGCCCCTGACTTCTTGGGTGGACAGCGACGATCCCGGCTGGGGGACGATGAATGCCGCTAGCCGCTGACCCATCTCCTCATCATCAATTCCCACAACAGCCACATCGATGACGGACTCATGAAAGCGGAGAAGTTCTTCAACCTCGCCCGGGAAGACATTTTCGCCGCCGGAGACGATCATCTCGTCGTCTCTGCCCTCGACGAACAGGCGCCCAGTTTCATCGACATAACCGGTGTCACCCGTGCTTATTAGTCCTGCGACGACCTGCTTGCCGCCACCGTCGGTGTATCCCTCGAAAGCCATTCCACTGCCGACGAAAATTCGGCCACGTTGCCCAGCGGCTACCTGCCGACCCTGGTCGTCCAAGAGAGCCAACCGCGTCCCTTCGGGTGGCCGGCCGACGGTTCCTGGCGCTGCCCGGAGGTCTGATGGCTCGGCCACGGTGGCCCATCCCACTTCGGTAGACCCGTAGAAGTTGTAGAGGATGTCGCCGAAGGCATCCATTACCCGTGCTGAAAGCTCTGAACTGAGGCTGGAACCGCTGCAGATGATCACACGAAGAGATGACGTGTCGAATCGGCCGCGAACACTCTCAGGCAAGGCGACGATCCGCCGGAGCATGACGGGCACGGCGACAAGGGTCGTTGCCCGATGATCGGCGACGGCGGATAGTACGGCCTCGGGGTCGAACCGGCTTTGCACGATGAGGGTGCCTTGGAGGCCAATGGCGAACCCCATGAAGCCAAACCCGAGAAAGTGAAACAGTGGCGGCGAGACAACCACCGGCTCTCGTGCCCGCAAAGGCAGCTGCGAGAAGGCGCTTACGACGATGTCAAGTGGCGGCGTGAACCTCGAACGTTGCGCACCTTTTGGCAGCCCGGTCGTCCCTGAGGTCATGATCACGATACGACCGGGTCGCTCGGGCGGCTGAGGCGACGCGCAGTATCGATTGATCGACACTCCTTGCACCTGGGTCCCGTGGACACTGAGCCCCTCGAACCCCGCCGTGCTGAACGTCGGGGCGAACTCGTCGTCGAAGACGGCGGCGGCGATCCCCTCGCGCTTGAGGACCTCTCCGAGCTGATGAGGTCCGAAGTCGGTGTTGAGGAGCACGAGATCAGCTCCGAGCTTCGACACAGCGAGAGTCGCCTCCAAGAAGTACCGATTGTTTCGGCACATGAGGCCTACTGTCCTGCCAGGACTGACTCCCTGCCCAGACAACGCGTGGGCGAGGGCATTGGCGGCGCCATCGATCTCTTGCCAGGACAGGCAGCCGAAGTCGTCCGCGATGGCCATCCGGTTAGGCGCTCGAAGCGCAGCGATTGCCGACGCAGCTGCGAGGTTCGGTCCCCATCGGAGAGCCAGCTGCCCCATGCGCAGGTACTCCAGGGGTCTCGGTGGCCATAAAATCCCCGTCCGACCCAAGACGTGGGCGGCGGACACGGCCTGTCGGACCTTCATCGCGTCACTCTCCTGCTGTGTCGTTCGAAACGTCGAAGGAGACCCTGATCAAACGCGGGAGCTTCCAGCTCGTCGGCGTCTTCGCCACGAGCGGCGGAAGAGTCGCTAGACAATCTGTAAGTGAGGCCGAGAAGACTCTCGAAAGGTGCAGGCGCGGCGTCGGCGAGTAGGTGACCCGTCAGGCCCAGAGTCGGGACTACTCGCCGGGGGCGGTCGACCACTGCCCGGCAGATTCGCTCCGCTGCCTCGTCGGCCGTGAGGCCGGGCATTTGTCGGTATACCGGTGTTGCCTCGACCATCGGGGTGTGAACCAAGGGCATGTAAATGTTTGTCACTGCTACTCCATCTGCGCGGACCTCCGGTGCGATGCAGCGGAGGAATGATTCGAACGCCGATTTGGACGCTAGGTAGGCGGAAAAGCGCGGCGCGCCGAATAGCACGCCGAGGGACGAGATGTTAAGCAGGTGGCCTTTCCCCCGTTCGCGCATGCCCGGCAGGAGACCAAGCACGAGTCGTACAGGCCCGAGGTAGTTGACGTCGATAGTGCGCTGGAAGTCGTGGAAGCGATCGTAGGAAAGCGCAATCGAGCGCCGGATGGAGTGCCCGGCATTGTTGACGAGCACTTCAATGTCGCCGTGGCATTGGTAAATGCTTTCGACAAGCTGCGCGACAGCTCCAACATCCGACAAGTCCGCTGGGTGCGTACAAGCACGTCCACCGGCACCCTCGATCTCCTGTTGGAGTGCCTCGAGACGCTCCTTGGATCGAGCCACCAACACTGTCTCGGCCCCGGCCACGCCCAGCATCCGGGCAGTGGCCTCGCCGATGCCGGAGGAGGCACCCGTTACGACCACGGTGGAGTCTGTGACGACCCTCTCCAGGTCAGCTCCGAGGTTCCGGCGACGGCCCACTGCCTCTCACCCCCTCCTAGGGCTTAGGCTCCTTCATCCGGGCCGCGAGCAACAGGGTCGACAGTCCCAAGGTTGCCTAGCCCACGCCCCGATTTGTCCCGCCATTACCCGGGCCATCGCTGTTGCCTGCGCCGCCGTGCCCATGCCGACAATCCATTGGTACCTAGAGGCTCGGCGAGCTCAAGGCGCACCAACTCAGCCATGCCGAGACCGGTGACTTTGCGCGCCAGCCCAGCTAATAGCCAGCCATAGGTAAGGGCGTGGTAGCCAGGATGTCCAGGCCAAGGGTCGGGTTCCTTGCTGCGAGCCGCTGCTCGAGAGTCAGATGGTCGAGCAGGTCGGCTGGCTGATCGACGAGGCCGATCACCGAGTGGAGCCCAGCTTGATGGCTGAGCAGTTGACGGACAGTTATGGCCCCTTTGCCCCCGGTAGCGAACTCAGGCCAGTAGAAGGCGACGGGCTTTGCATAGTCGATGAGACCGCGGTCTGATAGCCGATGGATGACTGTGGCCGCAACGCCCTTTGTACTTGAAACACAGATGGTGACAGTGTCCCGTTCCCATGGACGCCACGATTTGCGATCCGCGAAACCTGCCCAAACGTCGACCAGCGTCTAGCCGTGTAGACGGACCGACAAAGCCGCGCCGCCTCGGCTCCCTGAGTTGAACAGGCGGGTGAAGTAAGAGACGACCGGAGCGAAGTTCGGATACACGTAGCCGTCCGCCGATCCGGGTCTTGTCCGTCTGTCGTAACCCGGTGACAAGCCTGCGTTGCCGAGTAGTCCCGACCCTCATCGGCTCTCCAACACCCGCCTATGAGACTTCGGAGCCGACCAACCCCGAAGTCGAGAGAGCGTCGTGTATGAAGCTCCTCACGGCCCCGGACCACAAGAAGCCCACATGACTTCCTTCGAACCAGTGGATGCTCGGCTGCTGCCAGTGGTCCCATAGGGCTCGCACCTGCTTATGGGGGTGGACGAGGCGGTCGGCGAGTCCAGCGAAGATGAACCGACGCTCATGAGGGACTCTCGGAGAGAGGGCGAGTGGCGAGATCACGCGGTAGGCAAGGCGCGCCTCCCTGGTCATCTCCACAAATTCCGGCAGTCCGCGAAATTGCAAAGGAGCGTGA
>DAIQQK010000203.1:0-4826 GCA_036786835.1 Acidimicrobiales bacterium
CGGGGCCGATGAAGACGGTGGGTGTCTCCACCCCGCAAGTAGGAAGCCACGGCTCCACCTGCCAGTCTCTCGGAACATCGACCCCGACTCCGTGGTAGGTGACTGTCTTCCACCCAGCCGAGATTGGCAAGGAAGTCGAGGTCGAAGTGGTCTTGGAGGTGGTCGCCTCGGTGCAAGCGGCCATGCCCACGCTGCACAGAATCATGGCTCCCGCGAATATCCGCCACATCGACAAACTTCGACGCATAAGCCGGTCGATTTCCCAGCCGAGAAATCACCAGGAGGACCTGGTGCGCCAGACATAGGCTGACGAGCGTGAACCCGCGCGACTTCGTGGGCATAGCCTTGGCAGCCGGACTGATAGCGGTCGCTGTCGTGTCCCAGGGTTGGGCGGTCCTCGCCTCGTCGATCGTGGCGGGAATGTGCATCGGATTCGTGGGCTGGGACATCTGGCGAAGTGCTCATCCCAGACATTGATTTGGGAACGGACGCGAACTACGCGGATACTCAGCCCGCACGGTCGTGTGTACCTCCAGTCGTCGCCGACACACTCATCAACCTCTCAAGGAGGTCAGGGTGGTGTCGCCACAGACGGTCTCTTGCTTCTGCCGCCGCGTCCCGCCATGCAGCCAGGTGATGGTCATCTGCCCAATGACTAGCCAGGAGGTCGGACACGACGCGTGTATGTTCAATCAGGATTGACTTCCAACAGCGGAACAGCAGACTCACAATGCCGGAGCGAAACCGCCTCCCCGGCCTGATGCTGTCCCCGGGCGGTCTGAAATGTGCCGTTCGCCACGGGCAGTCCGAGCTGACAGATGGGCAGTTCCAACTGCCATGGATTCAGAAAGAGGGAGGCAGGGACACGGGTAAGGCCATCGGCTTCGCGACTTCCGATTCGTCTGGGGCGTTTGCCATCGTGTCCCGCCAGTCCCTCTAGGCGCTCCTTGGTGCATGGAGGTGCACCGACCTCCTGAAGTACCCGATTGCCACGGTATGCCCAGGGACGGAGCACGTCGAGGGAAATCCGCGATGCCTGCCCGAAGGCAAAGTATTTTCGCTCTGTCGCCAGCAGTCGGAAGGTGACCGACAAGGGCATCCGACAACTCGGCCCAGACCCTGCCGAGGCCCGCACCATTCAATACTTCGGCCATGAGGTGGGTTCATATCGTGGGGCATCGCAGGCGCGCTTCATCGCCTTTTTCGCCCCAGAGTCAGGAGCTAAGGGCGAGACGCTATCCGCAGCTCTGCGTCACAGTCACGGTGTGACCGTCACCACCCGTTGGCGTGTAGTCGTGCGACACGTCTCCGGCGAAGCGGTTGGCCGTCCATTGCACATAGTCGTTGATCGTCACCGCTGACGGTTCGACGTCGTGACCGAGCCCTGCATAGAGCCAGCGTTCGAGGTCTTGGGGGGGACTCAGGGCGCACAACTCATTCGCTAAGGAGTTTGTGGTCACGGGCCAGACGAGGTCGTCTTGGTCCCCACTCACAATGACCAATGGAGCCGAGCTGGCTGCGGTGAAGTTCCCTGGGTCGTTCTGGTTGACGAGCGCCTGCCACTTCGCGGGGAGCGCGCTACCAGCGGGATGTGCGAAGACCGTGTTGTACGGGTCACCGAACCCAGCAAGGCACTCCCTTTTGAGAAGCGTCACCTCCCTCTTGCCAATGGCCGTCAACATTTCAAGAAGCGGAGCGCGGGCGTTGCCGTAAGCAGCGTTGAAACCGGCGACGAGGAGGAAGAGGTAGCCAGCGTTGGGTCCGCTTTCTACCACCAAAGGGATTAGTGTGTTGAGGTTCGATGGTGGCGCCAGCGCCATCACGCCCTTGAGATTGAGCGACGGCGCGTAGGAGCTGGCGATCTCGAGCACGAACATGGCGGTCTGGCCGCCTTCGGAGTGTCCCCACACCACGTAGTTGGGGCTGGCGTGGAACGTGGCGGACTGCTGGGCGGCTCGGACGATGTCGATCGTGTTGCGAGCGGCGCTCGCTCCTACCAAATATGGCAGGATTCCCTTCGTCGGCTTCAGCGATTTGTTTCCCTCACCCTGGTAGTCGGTCGCCGTGACCTCCCAACCCTGTGCGAGGAGGACGTTGATTTCGGGTACCGCGATCTCAGGGTTGCCCGATGGAGCACACGAGCCGTTGAGCCCGTTGGTCGCGTGCGCCCAGCTGACCACCGGCCAGCCACCCGCTGGTGGGGTTCCGGGGGGAACGAAGACCAGTCCGGTGACCGTGACAGGCTTGTTCTTCGGAAACGACTCAGACCAGTACTTCACGAGGTAAGCGGTGCCATTGACGCCTGGTGCACTCACGGGCACCGACTCGATCAGTGTGCCCGGTACCCCGGTCGACTTCTTGGAGCTGTGGCGTTGTGCTGCACCGCTGGTTCCGCTGACGAGCCCGAGAGCACCGATGACCACTGCGCTCGCCACCACGAGGAGGCCAATCCGACGGGCCTTCCCCGATCGTCGGTTTTTGTGAACGCGTGAACTCACTGGCATCCGATCATTCATGAGCCCCATCTCCCTGAGACAAGTCATTTCGACGAAGATCGAGGGTCGAGTCTTTTTTTGCAGCGTCCGCGAAGCGTGCATTCCGTTGAGCATCAGATGTCGATCGGCACGATTTGCCGACAATGCACGGTGCGGCGCTACCGCACGTCGTAACGGGTCACCCGCGCTGAGGGCGTTTCCACTCAGCAGAAGGCCGAGCGCGACCCGAGCGCCCCGGCCTAATGAGGGAGGTGGAAGGTGCTACGGACCTCGTCGTGGCACGGCTAAGGGGCGCCAGCGCCATTCGCGTCCCATGATCGGTTGCCGATGAAGCCAGCTGAAGGGCCTGGAACGCCGTGGGAGATTTCTTTCGGAGCCATCCTCGACATGCGCTTCACCTTCGACCACAGTGCTCGCCTCAATCGTGAGCACCATCTGAGGAAGGTTGTCGGTGTTGGGGTTGCCGTCGGCATCCCATGCCGTCGCCAGCAACAGGCCAGCAAGGAGGAACATGAGCGTCAACATGCTCACCCAGGACCCTGACTCTCGACGCCCCGAGACCCCGCTCATGTCCACCGCCCCCGCCAGGTTGGTGGAGCTATTTAATCAGGTTGGTCCGAAACTTTCCTCCTAAGTAGTAACCCAAAGAACCACACGCACATCGGGCTCTCGTCGTGGGCGTCCGGTCGCTTCCTGGGATTTTGCTGGGAGATGTCGGACAAAGGCCCAGAACGTAGGTCGCCACAATCATGAATCAGGGTGATCCCGACTGGTGTGGCGGCCCACAAGACCGGCCAGCCTGGGCTGACAGATGCGGCAATCCCGAGCGGTCAATCCGTGCCACTATCTACCGTTGGCCGATTTCCGGATGGATGGGATCCTACCAACGTCCGGACTGCCCGATACCCTTTTTGGGTGTGGGCGCCAGCACCAGGACCCGGTACACCAAGTCTGGCGACGTGGACATCGCCTACCAGGTGATTGGTGACGGGCCGATCGACCTTCTGTTGGGCGGCTTTGTCATCCCGATCGGTTGCATGGACGAGGAACCGTCCCTAGCCAACTTCCAACGACATCTGGCATCATTCGGTAGGTTGATCCGATTAGATGTCCGGGGTTTCGGGCTGTCGGAGCGAGGGTCACCGTCGGCACCACCGACCCATGAGCAGTGGGTGCAAGACGGGCTGGCTGTGTTAGATGCCGTCGGCTCCGAGCGAGCGGCGGTAATCGCCCCCGTGTCGGCTGCTGCAGATGGTCTGATGCTGGCGGTGACCCACCCGGAACGCGTAAGTCATCTGGTCGTCGTGAACGGCACAGCTCGCTTCGTGTGGGCACCTGACTATCCGGATGGCCTTCCCCTGAAACTGGTCGAGCCAGAACGTTTGGGAGTGACTGCCGACCCCAATGCAGTCGAACAGGGCGTCGACCTTCTGTCGGTGCTGGCCCCGAGCGTCGCCCACGACCACGCCTTCCGAGCCTGGTGGGATCGGGCTGGCAACCTGGGAGCTTCCCCGGCGATGGCACAGGCCATGATGGCCGTGACTTTCGCAACCGACGTTCGTTACCTTCTATCCCAGATCAGCGTGCCAACGTTGATCATTCAGAGAACGGAGAATCCCCTTTGGGGTGTGGGACATGGGCGCTATCTGGCGGAGAACATTTCCGGAGCAAAGCTCGTCGAGCTATCGGGGGCCGACCTGCTCTACTGGGTGGGAGACTCCGGAGTGATGCTCGACGAGATCGAGGAGTTCATCACCGGGGTCCGGGGCGGGTCTGGTGTGGATCGGGTCCTAGCCACAGTGCTGTTCACCGATATCGTGGGCTCGACGCAAAAGGCGGCGGCGATGGGCGACTCCCGCTGGCGCAACCTCCTCGATCGCCACGACCGCGCCGTGCGCCAGCAAGTGGCGCGGTTCCGGGGCATGGAGGTCGACACGGCCGGCGATGGGTTCTTCGTCCGCTTCGACAGCCCCGGTCGAGGGATCGAGTGCGCGCTCGCCATCCGTGAAGCGCTGGGCGTGCTGGGCATCGATGTCCGCGCCGGGCTCCACACCGGGGAAATCGAGCTCCGGGACGACGACGTCGCCGGCATGGCCGTCCATATCGGTGCCCGGGTATCGGCTCTAGCAGGCCCTGGCGAGGTACTGGTCTCGTCGACCGTCAAGGAAAGTGTCGTCGGATCGAGTGTCGATTTCGTAGAACGCGGCGAGCACGCGCTGAAAGGTGTGCCAGGAATGTGGCGTCTATTCTCCGTTCGTGCCTGACCCCACAGGCAACCCCGGCCTGACTTTGAGGACCCGGACCCGGCGGGCGTCGACGCCGGTGATGATG
>DAIQQK010000204.1:0-4826 GCA_036786835.1 Acidimicrobiales bacterium
GAATACAGGAGATCGCGGCACTGCTCCTGGTCGACCGGGTGCGAGAAAGGTTCGGCCTCGTCGCACCCCGTCCGAGTCTGCACATGTGCTTCACCGGCCCACCAGGTACCGGCAAGACGACCGTGGGGCTGCGGATGGCCGAGCTGCTGCACCGGCTCGGTTACCTCGAGCAGGGGCATCTCGTGGCAGCCATGCGAGACAACTTGGTCGGCCAGTACGTAGGGCAAACCGCGCCAAGGACCAAGGAGGTCCTCGATAAGGCGATGGGCGGGGTGCTGTTCATCGACGAGGCGTACTACCTTCACCGGGAAGACGGTAAAGACTATGGTCACGAGGCCATCGAGATCCTGCTTCAGGTGATGGAGAACGAGCGTGACAAGCTCGTGGTAATCCTTGCGGGCTACAAGGATCGTATGGACGCATTCTTCGGGTCCAACCCCGGGATGAGCTCGCGGATCGCTCACCACCTCGACTTCGCCGACTACGAGCTCGACGAGCTGGAGGCGATCGGTCACCTGATGCTGGAAAAGGCCGGCTACTACCTCTCCGAGGAAGCTGAGGTGGTCCTTCGTGAGTACCTCACGCGTCGAATGCAGCAGCCACGTTTCGCCAACGGTCGAAGCGTCCGCAATGCCCTGGAGCGGGCTCGGTTCCGACACGCGAACCGCCTTCTAGCCGACTTGGACCGTGCTTGGACCCGGGACGAACTCATGCGAATTGAGCCCGTAGATATCCTTGCCAGCCATGCCTTCTCGCTGCCGGTGGCAGAGTTATCCGTCGCTCAGCCCAACGATCTAACCCAAGAGTCAGTCCACGTCAACGGAGGCGAGCCAGACCGGGCCGAGAGCCAAGGCTGAGGGTTTGCTCGATCGCGCGCAGGAGAGACGCTCACCTTTGCCGCGAGCGAGTTTGGAACCACCTCCTACCCGTTTGCCATGCCCGTGACGCGGAAATGGTCAGAGCCGGGGCCTTTCCGGACACGGGCCGGCATGGTGAACCACCCGATCTTCGCTCGCCTCTACGGCAGGTTCGCTCCGGCGGCGGAGAGGGCCGGCGCCGGGGTCCATCGAGACGAGTTGCTCGCAGGGCTTAAGGGCCGGGTCATCGAGGTCGGTGCCGGCAGCGGGCTCTGCTTCGTCCACTACCCGGACACCGTCGACGAGGTGCTCGCCATCGAGCCCCAGCAACATCTGCGCCGCCTCGCTGATGGCGCGGCGCTCGCCGCCCCGGTGTCTGTGCGCGTCGTCGCTGGAACCGCCGACAGGTTGCCGGCTGACGATGAGTCGTTCGACGCTGCAGTGGTTTCTCTCGTGCTGTGCTCAGTACCCGACCAGCGCCGAGCCCTCCGCGAGATTCGCCGCGTGCTGCGACCTGACGGATCGCTCCGCTTCTACGAGCACGTCCGCTCAGAGGATCCCCGGCAAGCATGGCTTCAGGACCACGTCGACCGAATCTGGCCGCATTTCAGCGGTGGTTGCCATCCCAATCGCGACACGAAAGCGGCCATTACCGAGACCGGCTACCGCGTCGCGTGGTGCCGGAGCTTTGACTTCCGGCCTTGCATGATCTCGGTGCCGGTGTCGCCCCACATCATCGGCGAGGCGATACGGCTGTGACATCGAAGCGATTCGGCATCTGCTACACGAGTCGGAGCGGGGGTTCGCGAATCCGCTAACTTGCCGGCGTCGAGCGTCCCCTTCGACCGGGAAAACTGCCGGCTGAGGTCTCTGGGTCAGGAGAGGAACAACATGCCCTGCGCTGCGACCGCTGGTCCGATCAGGTGGACTCGCGTGATCGCACCGGTCTCGGGATTCAGCTGACCAAGAAAATTGGCGGGGAATCCGGGCGCCGGGCAGATGCTCGGGGCGTTGCTGGCGTCGCAGGGCGTGTCAGCAACGAATACAGTCCCGGCTGTGAACGGGCCGGTGATCTTGTAGATCGTGTCGTTGGAGTGGTCACTGGCGTAGATCGCGCCGGAGCTATCGGAGGCCCAGGCCGTGTCGTCCACCGAACCGGACAGCTTCAGCACCGAGAGCGTCTGGTCGGATCCGCCGGCTCCGTGGACGAAGATCTGCTCCTTGTCGCCTTGGCTGGTGAGCATGAAGTCACCCGCGAACCGCGTAGCATAGCTCGGTACATCCTCATTGGAGTCCGGGTCGGTGAGCGCCAACTTCTCGACGTTGCCGTCTTCCTTGCTGTTGGTGTTGGCCACCGTCGCCATCGCTTCGTCGGACAAGAGCGGGTGGATGGTCGCGACGTGGGTCTTTGCGTCAAGAACGACCCTGTAGACGGCCGGGTAGGTCGCTTGAGGTGCCGCCGGCCCGGTCGTGCCAGGGGCGGACGCGCTGATGAAGATCATCCCGCGGTAGATGGAAATGGCATCGGTGCCACCCTTGCTCGGCAGGGTCTCGTTGTAGCGGTAGTGCACCGGTGTCGCCGTTGTGATCGGGTCGATGAGATAGACGCTGGAGTTGGCGTCCTCGTTGACGGTCGCGATGACCCTGCCCGTGGCCCGATCTGCGGTCAGGCCGTCGCACTTCCCGACGACGTCCCACTGGTGAACGGCGTGTCCCTGAAGGTTGAACTCGACGATGGTGCTGTCCCGATTACCCGTCGGGCTCGCTTGACCTTGCGGGCCGACACCGTCCTGGAATCCAACGAAGATGTCGGAACCCAGCGAGTCGGGCTGGGAGATCGCCTGTTTGCCTTTGGAAGTACCGTGCACTAGGTCGGCGCCGGAGGCGAAGACCCGGGCAGTAAAAGTGGCGGCCGTCGCGGAACCGGTCGGAGCGGCTCCTGCTTTGGCATTGATCGCCGTGAACAACGCGGCAGGCAGCAGCGCCAGCGCAAGGAGGGCCTTGGTCGTGTATGTCCATTTTCTCCGCATATCGAGCGCTCCCGAGTTCGCAATCCGCCTGGGCGACGGCAGTAGGTTCGGCAGTGTACCGAGCCCCCGTGAACGAGACCCAGCCCGTGCGGTGAACGAAACATGAAAGTTTGCTGAACAGGAGGATGCTGGCTCACCAACAGAAAGGCACCCAGCAGTCGTGAGCGCGCCAGCAGTCGTGAGCGCCCCAGCCGACCCTTCGAGTCAAGCCTTTCCGGTCACTCCAGTACCACGATGTTGCGTCGAGCAGAGAGGTCCTTCAGGATCTGCGGCCAGACGCTCACACTCACCTCGCCGAGGTGTGCCTTGCGCAGCAACAGCATCTGGGTTCGCGACTGACCGATCCCGCCCCCGATGCTCAGCGGCACGGCGTGCTCGGTAATCGCACGATGGTATGGGAGAGTCAGCCAGTCGAGCTGCCCTGTGATCTCGAGTTGGCGCTGAAGCGCGACGGCATCGACCCGGATACCCATCGAGGAGAGCTCGTGGCGCCTCAGCGTCACCGGGTTCCACACCAGGAGGTCTCCGTTGAGCCCGTGCGCCGGCCGCCCGTCCGTCATCGTGACCTCCGTCGACCAGTCGTCGTAGTCGGACGCGCGCAGCTCGTGCGGATAGCCGTCGGCGAGTGTCCAACCGATGCCGATGATGAAGAGGGCGGGGTGCTCCTGGAGGATTCTCGTTTCGCGCTGTTTGCGCGGAAGACCCGGATAGCGCTCAAGGAGCTCTTCCGCGTGCAGGAACTCGACTTCGTCGGGGAGGTCAGGATACTGGCCTTGCAACGCCGGAAAGAGCTCCTGGGCACGAGCCTCCGCGCTCTTCAAGACACTCCACATGCGCCGCACGACGTCACGCAGGAAGTCCAAGTTGCGGTCCTTGTCCGCGATGGCGAGCTCCCAGTCCCACTGGTCCACGTACGCACTGTGGTCGTGATCCAAGAAGTAGTCCTTGCGGACGGCGCGCATGTCAGTACAAATGCCCTCGCCGAGACCCATCTCGAACTGGCGGAGCGCGAGTCGCTTCCACTTCGTCGCGGCTTGCACGACCTCGGCATCCACCGGGTGGTAGTCGCCATCGTTGGAGATGTGAAACCTGATCGGAACACGGGAGCCGTCTCGATCGAGCATGTCGTTCACCCCGGACTGCGAAGTGACGATGAGCGGCACCTGCACCATCATGAGGCCCAGCTCGGCGCAAAGACGCTCCTCGATGTGGCGCTTGATTTCGAAGATCGCCGCTTGCGTCTCTCGAGGACCAAGCAAGGGCTGGTAGCCGTCCGGGAGGACTCGCTCAACCTCCTCGTAGGTCCCAATTCCCGGGCCGGCCAGATCCGCTCGTTTGCGAGTCTCGAGGTCTGCCGCGGCTTCCGACGCTTGCTTGGTCAACTTGGGCATGACCTCATCGTCGCGCGTCGTGGCACCTTTCCTAGGGGCTACCGGCCGTACCTCGGCTGACCAAAGTCCCTGAGCGACTCGCCACGGCCTACGCCCCGTTCGGGGTGCTTCCGATACCATCGCTTCTTAGAGCCATGAAATCCGAGGCATCCGAAGCCGTGCGCGACTACATCGAACAGCCGTCGCCCATGACGAAATGATCCCGGGAATGGTCACGATGGCAGTCGAGCCGTTCACGGAACTGGTGGCTGAGGCTCTTGACGGGATACCCCCGCACCTCGGTGCCGCCATGGAGAACATCGCCGTCGTTGTGGACGACATCAGCCCGGCCGGACCGCTGCTCGGTCTCTACGAGGGGGTCCCGATCACGCGACGGGGCATCCACTACTCGGCGTCGATGCCGGATCGAATCACGATTTACATGGCGACGATCTGCGAAGCATGTGAGACGAGGCAACAAGTCGTCGAGCTCGTACGTAAGACAGTCCTCCATGAGGTCGGGCACCACTTCGGCATCGACGACAAGCGGCTCGAGGAGTTGGGGTGGG
>DAIQQK010000062.1:0-18142 GCA_036786835.1 Acidimicrobiales bacterium
CCCGCGACCTCCGGCTTGACAGGCCGGCGTGCACTCCAAACTGCACCACAGGACCGGGCAAGCGTCACCCCACCTGCTCGTCTGGGGATACGAGACCCGTTCGGACCCGCTCCGACCATGATCGTGCGCGGGCCTCGGCTCCGCGAGAGCGTAGCAGGCGGGCTGTCGCCAGAGCCCGGGGTCAGAGGTGGATGGGATGGGCCGAAACAGGATCGCTAAGCCGGCTCAGCCGGCTTAGCGCACCTGCTCGGTGGGTCGCACTAGGAGCTCGTTGATAGCGACGTGGCGAGGCTGGGTCACGGCGAAGACGACGGTACGGGCTATGTCTTCGGACCGCATGAGCTCGGTTCCTTCGAAGTTGCGGGCTTGCTCCTCGAGTATCTCGGGACGCAGATGGGTGGCGAGCTCGGTCATGACGGCTCCTGGCTCGACGATCGTGACGCGCACGTGGCGAGCGGTCACCTCCTGGCGGAGCGATTCACTGAAAGCCACGACCCCCCACTTGGTGGCGTTGTAGACGCCGCTACCGAGCCGAGCGACGCGTCCGGCGACCGAGCTCACGTTGACGATGTCCGCGACGTTGCGCGGTCCGCGTTCGGCCGCTTCCAACAGGTGGGGGAGCGCGGCATGGGTGCAGTAGAGGAGGCCGAGGAGGTTCAGGTGCACCATGCGCCTCCACTCCTCGGTCGGTGCATCGACGATCGGTCCTAGCAGCATCACCCCGGCGTTGTTCACCAGCGTGTCCAGCCGGCCGAGCTCGCGGACGGTCTGCTCGACCATCGATCGAGCCTGTGCCTCGTCGGTGACGTCGGCCTCAATGACGTGTGCCCGGCCTCCGATGCTCGAGATGCGTTGTGCGAGGGAGTCCAGCCGGTCCTTACGGCGTGCCGCGATCGACACGGTGGCGCCCTGCTCGGCGAGAGCGATGGCTGTCGCCTCGCCGATCCCGCTCGATGCTCCTGTCACGAGGGCCACGGTCTCTTCCAGCGAATGTTCCAACAGATCCTCCAAGTGCTCGGCGTCAGCCAATCGTCGTCCCGAGACGCGGATCGAGCAAGCAGGAATCAGGAGGCTTCGGCGCCGGCTCCGCCCAGGGCGTCCGAGGTGATCGCGGCCGCGGGGTTGCAAAGGGGACATGTCTCGAACACAGCGCGGCAGGGAACGAAAGAAGAATGATCTCTCATCGCCCTCTCGATGATGCCCGCCACTTGGCAGTCCGCGTCGGTGCAAGTGGTGCTCCCGTCCAGATGGACGATGATGATCCCGCTGCAACGAGCGCCGCGATTACCGAACATCTGCCGGGCTCGCGATCTCTCCATGACCTGCAGTGGCAGTTTTCTGGGCCACCCGTCGCGCTCCCTCCGCCCCAGGGACTCTCCGGATCACCTGGACCAATCCCCATCGTTGCGCGGTAATCGCCTCCGCACAAGCCTGAGAGGCGATTTGCCGCAGGTTTCGAAGAACGTTCTTGGGTCGACCTTGAAACGCTCGACCACGGATACGGTCGCGCGGTGCTTGCCCTGGTGCTCGTGGCGTTGTCCGTTGGACTGGACAACTTCGGAGCGGCGACGGCGATCGGTGTCTCGGGTGTCGGCGGAGCCGAGCGCGTCCGCATAGCAGCGGTCTTCGGGCTCTTCGAAGGTGCGATGCCGCTACTCGGTCTCCTTGTGGGCCACTCGATCTCGCGTTCCCTGGGCAGCAGAGCGCCGCTGATAGGCGGTCTCCTCTTGATCTGCACCGGGGTGTACTCGATCCTCCACGAGCTGACGGGTGAGAGAGCAGCTGCAGCCCAAGCGGAGGAGCCGGAGCGACAGCTCGGAGTTCGGCGCTTGCTCGTCCTCGGACTCGCCCTCAGCATCGACAACCTTGTCGTCGGGTTTGCCTTAGGCACCTATCACGTGAGCATTGTGGTCGCCCTCGTACTGATCGTCCTGGTCAGCGTGGGACTATCGCTGTTGGGGCTCGAGATCGGGAAACGGCTGGGTCCGCGCCTCGGAGGGCGAAGCGAGCTCTTCGGTGGGGCGATATTGGTCTTCATCGGGATCGCGATCGCGACGCGTCTGCTGTAGTCGGCAGCCCGGTCGCGGATGCTCGGCCAAGAGGTTCCACAGGCTCCCATCGGGTCTACTCCGGTCTACAGCTCACGCACGATTCTCGCTGGGTTCCCGACTGCGAGGACATTGCCGGGCAAGTCCCTCGTGACCACGGCCCCGGCGCCCACGACCGTGTCCTCTCCGATCGTCACACCGGGAAGGACGATCACCCCGCCGCCGAGCCACGCGTTGGAGCGGATCGCAATGGGCTGCGCAGCTTCCCATTTGGCTCGTCGGGTCTCGGCGTCGACCGGGTGGGTCGGGGTCAGCAGCTGGACGTTGGGCCCGATCTGGACATCGTCGCCGATTTCGATGGCGCCGACGTCGAGAGCAACGAGTCCGAAGTTGACGAATGTACGCGCGCCGATTCGGATCTGATATCCGTAGTCGCAGTAGAAAGGTGGTCGGATCTCGCTTGCGTCACCGAACTCTCCCAGTAGCTCTTCGAGGATTCGCCGCCGTTCGTCGGTCTGCTCGGCCGTGGTGCGATTGAACGCGTCCTGGAGATGTCGAGCCCGAAGCGACTGCGCCTGGAGCTCGGGGTCGTCTGCCAGATAGGGATCGCCAGCGAGCATCCGCTCCCGCTGAGACCTTCGGTCTTCGTGCGGTTCACCCCGGAAAGCCCCGCTGCTACCTGCGCCTGGCACGATCAAAGATTGCCCTAGTGAGACCAAAGAGGGCGATTTCGACGATTCCGAGTGGATCAGCCCCACTCGAGCCTCTTTCGGTGCCACTATTGACCGCTTGCCCGACCGTGAAACGGATTGCGGGACCAGGTCCGGCACCTCAACTGACTCGGAGGGAGTCCTCGAAATGCACAAGCTCGCCGTCTCAAGCCTGACCGTCGTTCTCCTGGGTCTGACTGTCGGGATCGCCGGATGCAGCAGCTCGTCGAACTCCTCGAATCCCCCGGGATCACAAGCCCAGAAGTCGGCGTTCTGTGGCGGGAACATAACAATCGACAAAGCAAGCGCCAACACCACGTCCGAGAGTGGGTTCCTGGCGATCTTGAAGGCCAACCAGGCTGCCCTCACCGCGATGAAGGACAATTTGCCGAGCGGTTCACTCGGCACGGAGGCGAGCGGCCTCGTAAACGCAGCTGAGCAAGCGATTTCTCAGAACAGCACGAATCCTCTGAACAACGCGCCTTCGACCGCCGGCGCTGACATCGATACCTACTGTGGCGTGGACGGCTCCGGGAGCCCGCTGCCCTCGTACTTCGCGAGCGGCAAGAACAGCACGTTCTGCACCACCTTCGCTCCGATATACAGCGACGTCTCCAACGCCAGCGACGTGAACGGGGTCCTCCAGGCGCTCACCGCGGACAAGGCCCAGGTCGACCAGCTCTCAACCCTGGTCTCCGGGCTCCCGAGCTCGATCCAGTCTGACGCGAGCAACATGGTCAGCCAGGCTCAGACGGCCATCTCTTCCAACAGCACGTCGTCGCTGCAGACGGGACAGGGTTACTTCATGGACGTGTCCCTGTACTGCGGGCAGAACAGCTAGCCGTTCGGTCCCACCCTGCGCGCTAGCGGTCGAGGCTTCGAGAGCGGAGGCCGTGGATGACCGATGAGAACGTGATCCGCGCCTTGGTTGCGGGTCTCCCCGAGGGCACGGTCGTGACCGAGCCCGAGATCGTCGAGAGCTATCGCTACGACCGCGCCATGACGGTCCGTCCGGGGCGGCCGCTCGCAGTCGTTCGTGCGACCTGTACTTCCGACGTCCAGGCCGTCTTGCGCGTCGCGTCCCGGTTCGGCATTCCGATTGTCACCAGGGGCGCCGGCACGGGGCTTTCCGGTGGCTCGGCTGCCCTCGAGGGGTGCATCACGCTGTCGACCGAGCGGATGCGCGACATCACCGTCGACGCGGCTGCGATGACCGCCACAGTGCAACCGGGCCTTCTCAACGCGGAGGTCAAGGCCGAGGCGCGACGTCACGGGTTGTGGTACCCGCCGGACCCGTCATCCTTCGAGATCTGCTCCATCGGTGGGAACCTTGCTACCAACGCCGGCGGGTTGTGCTGCGTCAAGTACGGCGTCACGACCGACTACGTGCTCGGGCTCGAGATCGTCCTCGGCGACGGGAGGGTGGTGCGACTCGGTGGCCGCACCGTCAAGGACGTGGCCGGGTACGACTTGAAGCGGCTCTTCGTCGGCTCCGAAGGAACTCTCGGGGTGATCACCGAGGCGACGCTTCGGCTCCGCCCGCTGCCACCACCGGCCTCCACCGTCGTCGCGACGTTCGCCGAGATCGTGACGTCCGGTCGCGCTGTGGCACGGATCATGGCCTCGTTGCGCCCGAGCACCCTCGAGCTGATGGACAGTGCCGCCATCGAGGCGGTCGAGAAGGTGAAGCCGATGGGTCTGGACCCGGGGATCGGTGCCCTTCTGATCGGTCAGACAGACGTCGGCACCGGCGAGGCCGAGCAGATGGCCCAGGCTTGCCGCTCGGTGGGAGCCGGCTACGTCGCCGTGACGGATGACCCGGCCGAGGGGGAGCTCCTCATGGGGGCGCGGCGGATGGCGATCCCCTGTGTCGAGCGACTCGGGACCGTCCTGATAGAGGACGTCGGCGTCCCGATCCCTGCAGTCCCGCAGCTGATGCAGGGCATTCGCGAGGTGGCGCAGCGCACCGACACGGCGATCCCGATCATCGGCCACGCCGGCGACGGGAACTTCCACCCACTCGTCACCTTCGATTCGACCGACGCCGCAGCGGCCGCTCGGGCCCGGCAGGCGTTCGACGACGTGATGAACGTGGCTCTCGCCCTAGGCGGGACCATCACGGGCGAGCACGGGGTCGGCTCCTTGAAAGCTCACCTACTAGGAGCACAGCTGGGTGAAGACGTGATGGACCTCATGCATAGGGTGAAGGCCGCGCTCGACCCGCAAGGCATCCTCAATCCCGGCAAATGGGTCTGATCGAGATCGCAGCCCGCCGCCTCCCCGTCTCGGCAGAGCGGGGCTTCGATCTCCCCGATCAGATGCTCAGTAAGTCGCCGGCGACGGAGCCAGCTCCTCGCGCTCGTCGAGAAACGACCACCAGCTGTCGGCTGCCCACTGAGCAGCTGCGCAGATCGCATCGGCGTCGTCGCTCGACGCAGCAAGGGCTTCGATGGTCCAATCGGAATGCATCGACTCCATGGAGCCGTGCACGTCCCAAAAGAGAGTCCCCGAGGTGTCGAGCCCGTATCGCTCACGAAGCCCTCGAGCCTTGGACGTCGCTATCTCGCGACCCTGTATCTCGTAGGCGGCGAGCGCGGCCAGTGCTCCCGCGGCGTCGGAGGCTGCCAGCGCGCGATACCCAAAGACGAGCTCGGTCATCGCAGTGCCCGCGTCCTCGTCAGGTCGTCCACCGACGCACGCGACGAACTGGTCGAACAATTCGATGTGCGGCGCAGGAGAACCGGTCTCGTCGGCGAAATTCGCCTCCACGAGGGCTCGGGCTCGCGCGTCTTCGATGCGCTGGATCGAGGTCTCGAGTACCTCGGGCAGGGCGGCCTCGAAGTGCCGGTACTGGCCTGCATAGGCGGCCAGCTCCTCGGGCGCGAGAGTCCCGGCTTCCCAGCGGCGGTAGAAGGGATGGGTGAGGAGGCGTCTGCCGGCGAGCACCTCGCCCAAGAGTGTGTCGAGCTCGTATCGATGCATGGCCGCATCCTATACAGACGTTTTCGAGGCACCCCCAACGGGATTCGAACCCGTGTTACCGCCTTGAAAGGGCGGCGTCCTAGGCCGCTAGACGATGGGGGCTCGACCCGTCGTGGCCAATCGAGGCTAGCAGTCTCGATTCAGCTGCTCGCCCGCGTCTCTCGCCCGCGTCTATCGCCGGATCTCCCATGTGGAACCTTCGGGACTGTCGTGGATCTCCACACCCAGCAGCTCCAATTTGTCGCGTACCGAGTCGGCCTCTTCGAAGCGCCGCTCGCGTCTGGCTGCGTCTCTGAGCCCCAAAGCGAGGTCCACATAGGGCCCGATCAACTCGGCGGGGTCCCGTGTGCCGACCTCCGACAGTTGGCCGAGCTCGCCGATCATGGCGCGCAAGCTCGCGCGCCCGCGGTCCATCTCGTCGGACTGAAGGGTGTCGGCGCGCCACGCCCACAGCTCCTCTTCGAGAGCGAGCACAGCGCCGACCATCCCGGGCGCGTCCGCTGAAGCTTTGGCCGAGCGGAAGGACGCCTCGTGCACACGGATCGCGCTCAAGAGCGGCGAGGCACCGGGCTGTTGCCCGGCCCCGACGCCGAGACCGACGCCGAGACCGACGCCAGCGCCGGTCGACGCGGCGCGCGGAGCACCCTCTGCTTCGAGGTCGTCCCGCGCACCTTTCTCCGGCGGAGCTCCAGATGTCCGACTTGCGCCGGGAATGCTCGACGTCAGGCCCGCCGCGATGTCGAGGATGCGGTCCAAGGCGACTGTCTCTCCGGTCTCGATGCGCGCGGAGTCTCCGTGTACCCGCACCGTGACGGCGCCGATGCCCATGACCACGGCTGTAGCCGCCTCGAAGTCGATGCAAACGGCCGTGTGCTCGTCGACCCCGAGCACGAACGTTCCCGCCTCTAGCTCCTTCTCCATCATCGAGAGGCGCTCTTCTCCGAGATAGCAGTAGCGGGTGTCGTGGGTCTGGCCCTCCGCGTTGTCGTAGTGGGGGATCACGACCGCAGGCAGCCCAAGGGTGCTCAGCAGGTCGAGCCCCTCGAGCCAGCGGGGTTCCTCGCCGACCTTGTAGACCTCGTACACAGGGACGGTCGCGCTCCCGAGGGTGAGTGCCGCTGCGGAAGCGAAGGTCACCGCACCCCCGAGCGTCAGCTTCTCTTTGAGGACCGAAGGCACGAGCGTGTCGCGCCACTGGCGCAGCGCATACGAAGGACTTCCCGGCCCCGCGAAGACGAGCGGCAGCTCCACCATCCTGGCGATGATCTCGTGCCCATTCTCACCTGCGAGGTCCGCAGACGATCGCATGCCCGCCACCTCGAGAGCGGCCCCGACGCTCTCTCGGAAGTAGGTGACCGCCCTCACCGAGATCTCCGCGGCGTTCGTCTGGAACCCGAACGGGGTGTCGAGCAGGAGACCGAGGACGCCCTCGGGAGCGCCGCTGTCGCGCAGGCGCTCGACCACCGCCCTGTGGACCTTCACCATGGTGGGCGCCGTCTCTCCCGATCCCATGATCGTGAGCAGCCTCGGGAGTCGGTGCTCGCTCGTCGACATCACAGCTCTTGTTCGCCCTCGTCGTCCACGCCGGCTCCCGCCCCACCTGGCAGCGCCTCGGCGAGCGAGTCGATGATCTCCCCCTGGAGCATGCTCAGGTACCGGTAGACGGCGAACTGCGGAGCACGCGGGTCGGAATCGTCCACGACCGCGATGTCCTCGCTCACGTCGAGCTGCGTTCCGAGCACGAGCCTCAGCACTTCGAGAGCGTCGAGCCACTGGTGGATCTCCTCCTCGTCGAGGCTCGAGGAGTCGGCGGTCGTGGCCAGCGTGTCGAGGGAGTGCTGGTGTCTCTGCAACAGGTTCGAGCCCATCATCTCTCTGTAGTCCGACTCGGCTTTTTCGTCATTCGGGTAGGCGACTGGAAAGACCCTTTGCACGCTCGGGTCCTGCACCTCGAGAAGCTCCTGGGCCTGGCGCGGCAGGGCTTTCAACAGCTCGCGCTCGTTGGAGCCGAGCCCCGTGCGGAAGCGTCCGTGGCGATCGCGCGCGAAGCGCCGACGCCCGATCACGTGATCACACGTTGCGGGGCGCTCACGAAGCCTGTTCGAGCGTCGCCCAGAGCCCGTGCTCGTGAAGACGGAACACGTCCATCTCCGCCCGCTCGCGTGGCCCCGAGGTGACGATCGCACGCCCTTTGTGGTGGACGTCCAGCATGAGACGCGTCGCCTTCTCCCTGCTGTACCCGAAGAGCTTCTGAAAGACGTAGGTGACGTACGACATCAGGTTGATCGGGTCGTTCCATACGATCACGAGCCAGGGGCGGTCGGGCCTGACGTCTTCGCCGCTCGAGGGTCGCTCGGTCTCGACGGGGGCCGTCATGGGGCCCGCTTGCGACACGACGCCGACGGCCCTCACCCCGGCACCACTTCCTTGTGCGCGCCGGGCACGCCGATCTCGGCGTCGTCGGGCGAGTGCGCTGCGGGAGCTGCGGACCCGTCGGCACCGTTCTCGTCGGCGGACAGCGAGACCGCCTCGGGCCTCGTGTGCCACAACCCGTCGACGAACCAGTACATGGCGCTCCAGATCACCGTGACACCGAACAAGTGGATCCCGACGAGCCACGCCGGCAAGTGGCTGAAGTACTGCGTGTAGCCGATGATGCCCTGCACCACCATCGCCGCCAGCAACAGCCGTCCCCGCAGACGCACCGACTCCGGCGCGCCGTCGCGCTCGAGGAGGTACAGGAGTGCGAGCACCACCACCCCCGTCGCGATGGCCATCCCCGAGTGCACACGCGCCATGTCGGCGAGCGGCACGGGCAGGCGCTTCGCGCCCGCGCCCCCGGCATGAGGACCGGCAGCCGTCGTGGCTGTGCCGGCGACGATCGCGAGTAGCAGCATCGCTTCGGCCACCCTGCTCACGAGAAGATCCCGGGCCACGACCTTGGAGACGCCCCGCCCGGGAGCCCTCCCGGCTCGAAGCGCCAGTGCGAGCGCGACGGTGAGCAGCGCTATGCCCACCATGAAGTGCGTCATCACTACGTACGGGTTGAGCTTCGAGTAGACGACCACCCCGCCGAGGACCGCTTCTGCGACTATCCCGCCGATCAACCCGCCCGACAATGCGACCAGGTCCCTGCGATACGGGGCCCTGCGCCACGCGCCCAGCACTGCCACCGCGGCGGCGATGCACAGGGCGACGACCACCATGCGGTTGCCGAACTCGACCGCCGGGTGAAACGACAGAGCGGGGGTGAGGTGGTGCCTCGAGCAGGTCGGCCAGTCCGGGCACCCGAGGCCAGAGTCGGTGAGCCTGACAGCGCCGCCTGTGACGATGTTGAGCACGACCAGCACGAGGTTGACCTGCGTGATGCGTAGGAACGTCCTGGGAGTCACCTCGAGGGACGTGATGGCGTCGACGGCCTTCACCGGCTGTCCATGGTATCCGCCCCCGCCGTATGCTCAGGGGCCGTGTCAGCCCTGACCCCCGCTATCGAAAGGGTGCCCGCGCTCGAGCGGCTGCGCTCTCGAAGCAGGCGTTTTCGCAGCTATCTGGCGCTGACCAAGCCGCGGATAATCGAGCTGCTCCTCGTCACCACGCTGCCGACGATGTTCGTGGCCCGCAGGGGCATCCCCTCGGTGGGGTTGATGGTCGCGACGCTTGCAGGAGGTGCACTCGCAGCCGGCGGCGCCAACGCGTTCAACATGATCGTCGACCGCGACATCGACAGCGTCATGCATCGCACACGCCACCGTCCGCTCGTCACCGGGGAGCTGACCCCCGCGGCTGCTTTCGTCTTCGCGCTCGCGCTCGAGATCGTGGCGTTCGTCGAGCTCTGGCTCGTCGTGAACCTGCTCTCGGCGGCGCTCGCAATCTCTGCGACCGCCTTCTATGTCTTCGTCTACACGCTTTGGCTGAAGCGGACCTCGTCGCAGAACATCGTGATCGGGGGGGCGGCGGGCGCCGTGCCCGTCCTCGTCGGGTGGGCGGCGGTCACCGACCGGCTCTCGTGGGCCCCACTGCTTCTGTTCGCGGTGGTGTTCCTGTGGACTCCTCCGCACTTCTGGGCTCTGGCCGTGCGCTATCGCGAGGACTACGAGGCGGCAAATGTGCCGATGCTGCCTGTGGTCGCACCGTTCGAGCGCACGGCTCTGCAGATCCTCCTCTACACGGTGGCGCTGGTCGGCGTGACGATCGCGTTCGCCCCGGTCGCCCACATGGGTTGGCTCTACGTCGCGTCCGCGGCGGTCCTAGGGGCTGTGTTCTTCTCCTACGCCCTGCGCCTGCGGTTCGCGCAGACCTCCGCCTCGGCGATGGCGTTGTTCCGCTACTCCATCACCTATCTCACGCTGCTGTTCGTCGCGATGGCCGGCGACGTGCTGATCCGCCACCACTGAGAAGCGGTCGCTCCGGCAGCGGCAGCGACTCTCGGAGTGCCGAACCGCCGACTGCTCGCTGCTAGCTGCTAGATCTTCGCTCGCCGGCGAGCGCGAGCGCGAGGCTGACGGCAGCTTCGGGGTCGTCGGCGCGCACAATCGAGTCGTCCGGCTGTCCTGCCTTTGCGAGCTCCCAGGTCCGCAGCCCCACCACCGGCACTCCTGTGGACAGCGCCAGCGCTATCTCCGAGAGGGTGCCGAATTCCCCCGCCACGGCCAACAGGGCGTCGGCTGCGCGCACGACCAGCGCGTTCCGAGCTTCTCCGAGACCGGTCGGAAGAGCCACCTCGACGAATGGGTTCGCGTCGGCGCGATCGCTCCCCGGGAGGATGCCGACCGTGAGGCCTCCACCAGCGCGTGCACCTTTGCACGCCGCTTCCATCACGCCGGTGAGCCCACCGCACACGACCACGGCTCCGGCCTCGGCCAGTCCCCGCCCGACCGCCTCGGCGAGAGCGCACTCCTCCTCGGAGGCCCTGCTTCCTCCCACGACTGCCACGTAGAGAACGGTCCCCACCAACCCATCATCCCCTTTCATTCCGAACCGATCATTCCCAGCGGAAGGTGAGGGCCGCGGCCAGCGGCGCGGCGAGCGCCCACGCCGCCAGTGCCACCCATGCCCACACGGGGACGCCGGACCCGAGGCCCAATGAGTCGTGGAGCGCCTGCGCCGGCGCGGCGGCGGGAAGCACCTTCGCCACCTCCTCGAGCCAACCGGGCAGCTTCGACAGCGGCGCGAGCATTCCGCTCACGAGGAGCAGCAGCAGCCACAGCCCGTTGGCTGCGGCCAGGTTCACCTCTGCGCGAAGCACCCCCGCCATGAAGAGCCCCAGGCCCCCGAAACCGGCCGATGCCAGCAGCACGACCGCCACGGCGACGCCCGCTCCCCCCGCGCTCGGATGCCAGCCGAGCCCGAGCGCCACGGGCACGAGCACCACGGCCTGCAGGATCTCGACCACGACGACCGCGGCGATCTTGGCTCCGAGGAGGGTCGGTCGCCCGAGGGGAGTGGAACCGAGACGCTTCAGCACGCCGTAGCCGCGCTCGAACCCGGTGGCGATCGAGAGGTTGACCATCGAGGTGCTCATCACCGCGAGCGCCAGGACCCCCGGCGCGAGGAACGAGACAGGATGCGTGGTCCCCACCGGGAGCAAATGCACCTCGGAGAAGAAGACGAGCAGCACGACCGGGATGCCGAGGGTGAGCAACAGCGACTCCCCGCGCCGAAGCGTCATGCCGGTCTCCGCCGCGGCCTGGGCGACGAAGCGCCGAAGCCCCATCCGCACGCTCGTGCGCCGAGCTGCCGAGATCTCCGAGGAACTTGGAGAGGAGTTCTCGCCGGCTCCCGTCGGTGAGTGAACGGAGTCCTGCGCGCCATGGGCGGAGTCCCCGGGCCTGTCGCCAGCGACACCCCCGCTGCTCGCGCCGCCTGCGTCGGCGCCGCCGAGAGCGGCCTCGCGCGTCACCTCGAGGTACACGTCCTCCAGCGAGCGCGTCCCCGCGTGGAGGTCCGCCAGCGGCAGGTCGTGCTCTGCGAGCCAGCTCGCCAGCGCGCCGAGCCTCGCGGGGGTCGCCTCCTCGGTCACCGTGTAGCGCCCGCCCGCCTCCTCTACGACCGAGCTCGCCTCGACGTCGAGCGTGTCCGCGAGCCCGGCGACGTCCACCCCCGCCGGTGCGGCGAAGTGGATGCCGCCTCTGGTCCCGGCTTGCGCGAGCTCTGCGACCGTGCCGTTCGCAACGGCGCGCCCGTGGGAGATGATCACGACGTAGTCGGCGAGTCGCTCTGCCTCCGGAAGCTCGTGCGTGGTCAGCAGCACGCAGGTGCCGCGGTCTCGCAACGCCGAGATGACCGAGCGGATCGCGATGCGCCCCTCGGGGTCGACTCCCGCGGTCGGCTCGTCGAGGAACACCACGTCCGGACGCCCGACGAGCGCGAGCGCGAGCGACAGTCGCTGCTGTTCGCCACCCGAGAGACGCCGCCACGTTGTCGAAGCCACAGCGTTCAACCCGACGAGCGAGAGGAGCTCGCCGGGGTCCTCGGGATCCTCGTAGTAGCGGGAGAACAGCTCGAGCACCCGGCGCGCCGGCATGGTCGGGTAGACCCCGCCGCGCTGGAGCATCACTCCCACGTGCGCCACGAGCCTGCGGTGCTCAGCGACCGGATCGAGCCCGAGCACCCTCACGTCGCCAGCGGCTGCGCGCCTGTATCCCTCTAGGGTCTCGACGGTCGAGGTCTTCCCCGCCCCGTTCGGTCCCAGCAGTGCAAGCACCTGCCCGCGCTCGGCTGTGATCGACAACCGGTCCACCGCGACGAGATCGCCGTATCGCACGACGAGTCCGTGGCAGTCGATCGCACGCTCGGCCATCCGGGCGAGGCTACCCATGGGTACTACCTTTGGCCGGAACATGATCGACATCCACATGGTCAGGGCCGACCCTGACGCCGTGCGGGGAGCGCTCTCCCGCAGGCTCGTCGACCCTGCCGAGGTCGACCGCCTCCTCGACGCGGACAAGCGCGCCCGGGCGGCCGTGGGGCGCCGCGACGAGATCCGCGCCCAGGTGAAGGAGTTGAGCCGCCAGGTCGGAGAAGCACGACGCTCCAAAGACACCGAGAAGGTGGAGGAGCTCACGGCCCGAAGCCGCGCGCTGGGGGATTCCGAGAGCGGGGCGGACGCCGAGGCGGTGACTGCGCAGGGCGAGATCCGCGAGATGCTGCTGTGGCTCCCGAACCTCCCTTCGCCCGACGCCCCCGACGGCGCGGGGCCACAGGACAACGTGCTTCTGCGGCGCTGGCCCGCCGATCCCCGCACCTACGCCGAGCACCAGCGCGTGCCTCACTGGGACGTCGGCGCGCAGCTCGGCATCTTGGACCTCGAGCGAGCGGCGAAGCTCTCGGGGTCGATGTTCCCGCTCTACCGGGGACTCGGCGCGAGGCTGATCAGGGCGCTCAGCGCGTTCGCGCTCGACAGGCACTCGGACGCGTTCGAGGAGGTCCGCCCGCCGACGCTCGTGCGCACCGAGACCATGGTGTCGACGGGGCACCTGCCCAAGTTCTCCGACGAGGCCTACCACGTCGAACGCGACGACCTGTGGACGATCCCTACGGCCGAAGTCCCGCTCACGTCGATGCACCGCGGCGACATCCTCGAGGAGTCCGACCTGCCGATCCGCCTCTGCGCGTCGACGGCGTGCTTTCGCCGCGAGGCGGGGGCCGCAGGCCGCGACACCCGAGGCGTCCTGCGCACCCACGAGTTCGACAAGGTCGAGCTCTTCGCATACGCGACGGCCGAGCAGTCACCGGCGTTGCACGAGGAGATGACGGGTCGCGCCGAGCGGCTCTTGCAGGAGCTCGACCTCGAGTACCGGGTGATCGACCTCTGCACCGGCGACCTCGGCAACTCGGCCGCCCGCACATACGACCTCGAGGTCTACGCTCCCGGCAGCGACATGTGGCTCGAGGTCTCCTCGGTGAGCTGGTGCAGCGACTACCAGGCGCGCAGGGCGAACATCCGCTATCGCCCCGAAGCCGGCGGACAGCCGGTGTTCGTGCACACCCTGAACGGCTCGGCGCTCGCGTGGTCGCGCATCTGGCCGACGCTCATCGAGGCGGGACGACAGCCCGACGGATCGGTACTTCTCCCCGAAGTGCTCTCGGGTTACCTCGGGGGCGAGACCGTGATCGAACCGCGCTGAGGGTCGCCGTCTCTTCCCGTTCCCGGCGACTTCTCTACTGCTTCTCCGCCGGCACTTCGAAGCGGTATCCCACGCCGCGCACGGTCGTGATGGTCGTCGGCGAGGAGGGGTCCTGCTCGATGTGGCTGCGCAGCCGCTTCACGTGGACGTCGAGAGTCTTGGTGTCCCCCACGTAGTCGGTCCCCCAGACCCTGTCTATGAGCGTGTCGCGGGTGAGCACGCGCCCGGGGTTCTGCATGAGGAGCTCCAGCAGCTCGAACTCCTTGCGCCTCAAGTGCACTTCGTCGCCGCGCACGAAGACGCGGTGGCGGTCGGTGTCGAGGCGCACCGCCCCGATCTCGACGACGCTGCCCTCACCTGAGCCGTCCGCCGCCCCGGGGGTCGCGTCGCGAAGCGAGCGGCGAAGCACGGCGCGCATGCGTGCCACGAGCTCGCGAAGGCGGTAGGGCTTCGCCACGTAGTCGTCGGCCCCCATCTCGAGCCCCACGACCGTGTCGATCTCGGTGCCCTTTGCCGTGACCATGATGATCGGCACGGCAGATCGCGAGCGGATGGTCCTACAGACGTCGATGCCCGAGAGCCTCGGGAGCATGATGTCGAGCAGGACGAGGTCGGGCTCGACCACGTCGAAGAGCGCCAGCGCCTGCGGTCCGTCCCTGGCGACAGTGACGTCGAAGCCTTCACGGGCAAGTCCCACGGCGAGGGCGTCCACGAAGGACTCCTCGTCCTCGGCGAGGAGGACCTTCACCCTGTCCTGGGGGGCTCCGGGCTCTGCGGCCAGGGTCTGGGGCCGGCGTTGGGTGGAGCCACGGGCCATCCTCAGGTCACCTCGGGTTGGGTGGGGAGGATCAACCTGAAGGTGGACCCCTCCCCTTCGCGCGAGTCGACCTCGATGCGGCCGTGATGGTTGGCAGCGACGTGGCGCGCGATGGAAAGGCCGAGCCCGGTGCCCCCGGTGGTGTGGCTGCGTCCTTGGTCGACCCGGTAGAAGCGCTCGAAGATGCGCTCGAGGTCTCGGGTCGGGATGCCTATCCCATGGTCCTCGACTTCCACCACCACCTCGGTGTTCATGCGGCGACCCTCGAAGCGGACCGTTCCCGAGTCGTAGGAGAACTTCACCGCGTTCTCTAGCAGGTTGTAGAGCGCAGACACCAACTGGCGGCGGTCGCCGATCACAGCGACCGGGGTCTCGGGCTCCTCCATCAGGATCTTCACGTTCCTGTGCTCCGCGGCGGCCCGGACGCGCTCGACCGCCTCTGCCATCACGAGGCTCACGAGGACCGGCTCGCGCGGCGGAGCCTCCTCGGCCTCTATGCGCGAGAGGTCGAGCAGGTCGTCGATGATCCTGCTCACCCTGAAGGCCTCGGTGTGGATTCGCGAGGCCAGACGCCGTCCTACGTCGGGATCGGTCTCGGACACCAGGGTCTCGGCGAGGAGCCCGAGTGCTCCCATCGGGGTCTTGAGCTCGTGGCTCACGTTCGCCACGAAGTCACGGCGTATCTCCTCGAGTCGCCGTCGCTCCGAAACGTCGTCGATCACGGCGATCACCCCCAGGGTGCGCCGCCCGTCGTCTATGAGCTCGGTGCTCACGGCCAAGGTCCGCCGGGGCGGACCGTAGAGGTCCAGCGTCCGCACCGCTGCACCCTGATCCCATGCACCTTCGAGCAGGTCGACCACGGCCTGCGCAGCGAGGGCGTCCCCGTGACGGCCGCCCATGAGGCCGACCGCGCGCGCGTTTCGGAACACCTCCTCGCCGCTCTCGTTGCAGACGATGACGCCCTGGGGCAGCGTGTCGAGAGAGTGGCGAAGGCGGATCGCGTCCGCCGAGGACTCGGCCACGGCCTCGGCCGCTCGGTCGGTCACGAGCTCTAGGTGATGCAGGGCCGGCTCCACGCCCTCGGGCTCGCCTTCGGGCGCGTCCACGCCCAGCCTCGAGGCGAGCGCGCCCAGGCGTTGCTCCAGGGAGTGGCGCCCTGACCGCCGTCCGAGGATGGTGGCGACGATCACAGCGACGATCGCCACTCCGCCCAACGCGGCGTAGCCCGCGATGACCGCGTTCTGCGAAATCCCGGACGCGCCTAACACCGTCAACAGCATGACAGGACTGCCGCCCGCTCTGAGGCACCGCCTCGTGACCCCTTTGCGGCTCTGCCGGGCCGTCTCGCCCACCCGCGATGCTGGAACAAAAAGATATGAAACATCTTGAAAAGACTCGAAAGGAGCCGTAGCCTGGGGGACACAAGGATTGAACGGACGATCTGCGAGGAGGAGCCATGCTGCTAAGTGCCTTGCCGGCGCTGGCCGACGTCACCCTCAACCCGTCGGTCGGCGACCTCCCGGGAGGGGACGTGCTCCAGAGGCTCACCGACGGATTCGGCGGCTGGGCGCTCGTCGCCGCTCTAATCGGTCTCGTCTTGGGGGCCGCCGCATGGGCACTCGGCTCTCACTCCCAGAACTACCAACAGTCGTTCGTAGGCAGACGGACCGTGCTCGTCTCGGGTCTCGCTGCCCTGCTCGTCGGAGCGGGCCCCGGGCTCGTGAACTTCTTCTTCCACGCCGGTTCCGGCGTCCACTGAGCAGCTCGGCCCGCCACGTGCGCGAGCGGCGTGTCGCGCTCGGGCGATGAGCCTGCCTCGGACGTGACCGTGTCTCGGAGCTGACCATGCACTTCTACGCTGAAGCGACTCCTCTTTGTCCCGCCGGTGCCATTCCCGTCGTGGGCGCGGTGTGCAACGCGGTGACCGGCGGAATCGGGAACGCCGCCTCGGGAGCGGGCGGGTCGATCCTGGGATCGGGCATAGGGGCGATCTTCGATGCGGCGAGCCAGTGGGTGGCGAGCGGCGCGGTCTGGCTGCTCGGTCAAGTGGGGAGCCTCATGTCGTCGAGCACCTCGGTCGGGCTCGGCACGAACTGGTTTTCCGCCCACGAGACGGTGATGGCCACGATGGCTGCGGCGGTGGTGCTGCCGATGGCATTCGTCGGTGTGATCCAGGCGGTCTACCGGCAGAACGCCTCGGGGTTGGCGCGTTCGTTCCTCGTGCACCTCCCTTTGGCGATGCTGCTCACCGGAGCGTCGGTCGAGCTGGTCCGCCTCGCCCTCTCGGTCACGGACACGCTGAGCGACAAGGTGCTGCAGGCGGGCGGGGTCGACACTTCTCATCTGCTCACTCCGATAACCGGCTTCCTCGCTTCCGGTGGAGCGACCGGCGCACCGGGCTTCGTCGTCTTCGTCGTGGCGCTGATCGTCGCGGTATCCGCGTTGGTGTTGTGGCTCGAGCTGATAGTGCGCGCCGCCGCGGTCACGGCAGCGACGCTCTTCCTGCCGCTCACCCTCGCGGCACTCGTATGGCCTGCGGTCTCCCACTGGTGCCGGCGCCTCGCGGACACGCTCGCCGCTCTCGTGCTTTCCAAGTTCGTCATAGCGGCGGTCATGTCTCTCGCGGTCGGCGCGATCGCAGGCGGGCTCGGGACCGAGGGACCGAACGGCGGCGGTGCCGCGGCCGTGATCACCGGCATAGCGATGTTGCTGATCGCGGCGACATCCCCGTTCACGCTCCTGAAGCTCGTGCCGGCCGTGGAGGCCGGCGCCGTCTCTCATCTCGAATCGGCGCGCCATCGGCTCACGAGCGCAGCTCGCGCACCGTTGCGAGCTGGGCGCCTCGCCCTCGACATCGCTGCGCTCGGCGCCGCTCCAGCGGGAGCAGCTGCGCTGGCCGGTTCGGTCGGTTCGGTCGGCTCGGGAGGCGGTGGCGGAGACATCGCCGAAGCAGCAGGAGGCGGCGCACCGACAGGCGGCGCTCCCGGAGGACGACCCGGTGCGGGACAAAGCGGAGGAGACACTCCGGGCGCGGGTGCCGCCGAGCACGACATTGGGCTCGACGAGCGCAAACCCGAAGGCGCACCGGATTGGCTGCACCTCTTCGAAGCTGCAGGCGAGCGGCCCGAGCGCGCCCGCGACAGTGGGGCAGGCGTTGGCGGCTGACGGGGACTCGCGCGTCCGCTACCGGTTCGGCCCGCTCGAGCGTCGAGGCATCGTCGCAGGCTGGCGCGGGGGTCAGATCGCGACGGTGGCCGCGAGCCTCGTCGTAGCAGTGCTCATCGTGCGAGCCGACAGCTCGGTCACGGGTGCGGTCGCTGCGCTCGTCGTGGTCGGAGCAGCGGTAGGGGCGGCGACGTGGCCGGTCGGCGGGCGCACGCTCGAGGAGTGGGCCCCGGACGCGGTTCGCCACGCTTCGGGCGCGAGGCGGCGCCGTCGGGTCAGGACAGACCCCTTTGC
>DAIQQK010000063.1:0-18100 GCA_036786835.1 Acidimicrobiales bacterium
CCCCGGTGAGGATCGCCATGTCCTGGAGCATCGCCTTGCGGCGCTCGCCGAAGCCTGGCGCCTTCACCGCCACGGACTTGAAGGTCCCGCGGATCTTGTTCACGACGAGGGTCGCGAGAGCCTCGCCCTCGACGTCCTCGGCGATGATCACGAGCGGCTTGCCGCCCTGCATCACCTTCTCCAGAATCGGAAGAAGGTCACGCACGGCCGAGATCTTGTGTCCCACGAGCAGGACGTAGGGGTCCTCGAGAACTGCTTCCATCCGCTCTGGGTCGGTGACGAAGTACGGGGAGATGTAGCCCTTGTCGAAGCGCATCCCCTCTACCAGGTCCATCTCCATGCCGAAGGTCTGCGACTCCTCGACGGTGATGACCCCGTCCTTGCCGACCTTGTCGATGGCCTCGGAGATCATCTCTCCGATCTCGTCGTCGGCAGCGGAGATGGCGGCCACTTGGGCGATCTGGGCCTTCTTCTCGGTCTCGCGCGCTATGGACTTGAGCGAGTCCACGGTGGTCTCGACCGCAGCCTCGATCCCCTTCTTGAGCGACATCGGGTTGGCCCCGGCGGCGACGTTGCGCAGGCCTTCGTGGACCATCGCCCAGGCGAGCACGGTTGCCGTGGTGGTGCCGTCACCGGCCACGTCGTCGGTCTTCTTCGCCACTTCCTTCACGAGCTCGGCCCCGACCTTCTCCCACGGGTCCTCGAGGTCGATCTCCTTGGCGATGGAGACGCCGTCGTTGGTGATCGTCGGCGCTCCCCACTTCTTCTCCAGCACGACGTTGCGGCCCTTCGGGCCGAGGGTTACGCGTACGGCATCGGCGAGCTTGTTCATGCCGTCCTCGAGGGCCCTGCGGGCCTGCTCGTCGAAGGCGATCAGCTTGGGCATTGTGATGTTCCTCCGTGGGTTGTGTTGCGGATGCAGCCGCTGCGACCTATCAGGTCCGGCGGCCGAGGCCCGAGTCCGTGGGCGCCGTACCGGGGCGGCTCTGTTAGCACTCTATCGGTTCGAGTGCTAACAGCAAACCACGCCCGGGGTCTGCGTGCAACCCGCCCCCTGTCCCGCCATATGCGGCCCTGCCGCACCCCTGGGCCAGCCTCCGGCGACCGCCGGGACCAGCCCCGGCGACCTCTCCTGGTTCAGCCGCCTGCGACCGCCGGGACGATGGACACGGTCTGGCCGTCGGCGACGGCGGTGTCCAGACCCTGGAGGAACCTCACATCCTCGTCTGCCACGAAGACGTTGACGAAGCGGCGAAGACCCCCGCCTTCGTCGAAGAGCCGGTCGGCGAACCCGGGATGCGCGGCCTCGAGGGCTTTCAGGACCTCGCCCACCGTCGATCCGTCCGCCGACACCTCCCCGTTGCCCCCGGTCAGCTGGCGCAGCTGGGCGGGAATCCGAACAGTCACGCTCATGGTCTGCCGCTTTCGTTGGAGCTGTCTCCGAGGTCGACCGCGGCCGCGAAAGCGTCGAGGGTGGGTGCGATGGTCGCACTGGGCCCGAGGGAGGTGAGCGCCTCCACCGTCTTGAGCCCGTGCCCGGTCACGTAGGCGACCACCCTCTCGTCGGAGCGGATCACCCCGGCTGACGCCAACTTTGCCAGCACCGCGATCGTCACGCCGCCTGCGGTCTCGGTGAATATGCCTTCGGTGCGCGCGAGAAGCCGGATCGCCTCAACGATCTCCTCGTCGGTCGCCACCTCGAACGCTCCCCCGCTAGAGCGGACCTCGTTGAGCGCGTACCAGCCGTCGGCCGGGTTCCCGATGGCAAGGGACTTGGCGATCGTGTCGGGTCGAACCGGCCTGATGGCGTCGGCCCCCTCCGCGAACGCAGTCGCCACCGGAGCGCACCCCGATGCCTGGGCACCCGAGACCCGCACATGCGGCTCGTCGTCGAGCAAGCCGACCTGGTGCAGCTCACGAAATCCCTTGGCCAGCTTCGTGAGCTGGCTGCCCGAGGCGACAGGCACGACGACGTGGTCGGGCGCCTGCCAGCCGAGCTGCTCGGCCACTTCGAAAGCGAGGGTCTTCGATCCCTCCGCGTAGTAGGTGCGGATGTTCACGTTCACGAACGCCCAGGAGGGGTGCTCGCTCGCGAGCTCGGCGCAGAGACGATTGACGTCGTCGTAGGTGCCTTCGACCGCCACGAGATGACCGCCGTAGACAGCGGTCGTGACGACCTTCGCACGCTCCAGGTCGTGCGGTATGAACACGACCGAGACCATGCCCGCGCGGGCAGCGTGAGCCGCCACCGAATTCGCGAGGTTGCCCGTGGACGCGCACGCGGCGACCTTGAACCCGAGCTCTCTCGCCTTTGTGAGCGCGACCGACACGACCCGGTCCTTGAAGGACCCGGTGGGATTGGCCGTGTCATTCTTGATCCACAGCTCACCGAGGCCGAGCTCTGCCGCGAGACGGTCTGCGCGCACCAGGGGCGTGAAGCCCGCCCCGAGGTCGATCGGCGCAAGGTCCGAGACCGGAAGCATCGGGCGGTAACGCCAGATGGTCTCAGGACCCGAGGCGATGCTCTCGCGGCTCAGGCTGGCCGAAAGGGCCTCGTAGTCGTACACGACTTCGAGGGGGCCGAAACAGTAGTCACAGACATGGAGGGCCTCTGCCGGATACGCACGCGCGCATTCCCTGCAGCGCAGCCCGGTGACGAAATTCACGGGTTCCTCCTCATCGGTCGGGCATTGGCACCTGGCGCTGCCCCGCCCGAGGACCCTTGGGACGTCGAGACGAGGCTGTGCTGGTTGTCGCGGCGTCTCAGGGCCCGTCCCTCAGCCGCTCTGGATGATGCCTATATGGTGGCCCAAACGGGTAGGTGACGTCAACGCGGGCACCGGAAGGATCCCTTCCCCCCGGGCGTTGAAGATCTCGAGGGCTCGACCGACGCAGGGGCCCCAAATGGAGGAATATCGGATCGTGGGCTTCTGCGTCAGGACCTACAGCCACAGCAAGTTCGAGGTCGCGGAGTTGGTGGCAGCGCGAAGGTCCCGACGCGTCTCGGTGTCGGTGTGCATTCCTGCTCGCGACGAAGAGCGGACGCTTGCAGGCATCGTCTCCCCGATCCACAAGGAATTGACCACAGCCGGCGGAGGAGTCGCCCTGGTGGAGGAGATCGTCGTGGTGGACGACGGCTCCGTGGACTCGACCGCAGGGGTCGCGTCCGACGCCGGTGCACGGGTGATCACGAGGACCGGCGGCGAGGGTGGAAAAGGCGAGGCGATGCGATTCGCTCTCTCAGAAAGCGACGGTGACCTCGTCGTGTTCCTCGACGGGGACGTCGAGAGTTTCTCGGTCCACTTCGTTACGGGTCTCTTGGGGCCGTTGCTTCTGGACGAGGAGCCGGTGGCGCTCGTGAAGGGCTTCTACGAGCGCCCCTTCCACGGCGAGCGGTCGGGAGGCGGCCGGGTGACAGAGCTAATGGCGCGACCCTTGATTGACTTGCTCTTCCCGGATTTGACCGGTGTGCGCCAGCCACTTGCCGGCGAAAGCGCAGCACCTCGGTGGGTGCTCGAGAAGACCGGCATAGACGGCGGTTATGGGGCCGAGCTCGGCCTGCTCGTCGACGTGGCCGCTCTCTTCGGCATAGGGTCCATCGTCCAGGTCGACCTCGGGGTGCGGGTCCACAGGAATCGCCCCCTCGAGGAGCTGCGACACCAGTCGACCGACGTCTTGCGCGCGGCTCTTGGGCGCGCCGACCTAGGCGCTCGGCTTCGGGACACGAGCCCGTAGATACGACGAACAGGCACCGAGCGATCAGTGACCACGACACCTTTCCGACGTTCGGGAGCGGAGCGCGGTTAGCCTCTGCTCCGTCGCACGGGAGGTGCCTTGAAAGAAGAGGGCTGGTACACCGACCCATACCGATTGCACGAGGCCCGCTGGTTCTCCGACGGATCGCCGACTGCGCTCGTCCGAGATCACGGGGTCACCTCCAAGGACCCACCTCCAGACACCCCATACTTGGACGAGCCCGAGCCCGTTCCCGAGATTCCCTCACTCGCTGCCGATGACCTTCGACGCGCCGACGACGACGAATATGTTGCCGACGACGCGGTAGAGGCAGCCTGGGACATCTTCACCGAAAGCGGATCCGACTGATCTGGAGCCCGTCGAACAGCTACGACGCCAGGCGACCGACGTGCTTCGATCTGCGCTTCGCGGCGGCCATACGAATGGTCCCGGCATTCCCCGACCCGCAGCGGTCCTCGGGCTGAGTGGCGTTATCCAGCGGTCCTCGGCGGAGTGGCCTTATTAATAGGACTGCAGGAGCTCCCGCACGACCTGCTCGATGCACTCCGCGGGGTGCTTCCGGGCCCGGTCTGTACCGAAGCGCTCCTCGATGCTCACCAACTGGGCTTCGGCCCGCTCATGTGGAGGCGGAGGAGGCCAACCCCCCGGGCCGAGGCTTCCTGCGACCACGAGGACCGGCACTGTGGCCGGGGAGACCCGCTGGCGGCTAAAAACCCCGCTCACCACCTTTCCGGTCCAAGTTGTCGAGTCGAGCCTGCCCTCCCCCGTCACGACGAGCCCGGCTTCGGCGATCCGCCGCTCCAGGCCGACCAACTCGGCTACCAGGTCGAAACCGCGCACCAACCTCGCGCCCAGAGCCGCGAGCCCCCCGGCCAGCCCGCCGGCGGCCCCGGAGCGCGGCATCGAGGTGACGTCCACTCCGAATCGCCAGCGGTATCGCTCTGCGAGCTCGACGAGCCGATCGCGCAGCTCCGACACCTGTGCGGCAGAAGCTCCCTTCTGCGGGCCGAACCTCTCAGCCGCTTCCACGAAACGCACCTCCACGTCGCACGCCACGATGACCTCTGCCACCTCCAACGCTCCCGAGTCGAGCAAACCTGCCGACTCCACGGCCTCGATGGCACCGAGTCCGCCGTCGGTGCTCGCCGAACCCCCGACCCCGACGACGACGCGGGCGGCTCCGGCACGTATCGCCGCAGCGATCAATTCCCCGGTGCCACGCGACGTGGCTCCGAGCGGGTCGTTTCCTCGAGATCCCCCTGCGAGCACGAGCCCGGATGCGGCAGCCGACTCGACGAAGGCTTCGGGCGGTGCCCACCACCACCGGGCGGCGACCTCCTCACCGAGAGGTCCGGTGACCTTCGCGGTCCTCCAACCTCCGGCTGCGGCCCGGGAGCTCGCCGCGATCACGCCCGAGAAGCCGTCGCCCCCGTCGGAGAGCGCGCAGTTGTCGCAATCCCAACCCGCTTCTCGCGCGCCTCTCTCGATCGCAGCCGCGACGTCCACCGAGGAGCAGGTGCCTTTGAACGTGTCCGGTGCGGCGAGAACCGACCGACGACTCGGCGTGCGTCCCGGCCAAGCGGTCGTCATCTCGACATCCTGCCCGGCCGCTGCAAGGTGACCCCGGACCGCGACCCGATAGGGTCGCATCCCGTGGGTGGAGCCGACCTCGTTGTCGCATCCAACCGGGGGCCCCTGTCGTTCGCGCTCGACGAAGCGGGTCGCCCTGTGAGCACGGGGTCGGCGGGCGGTCTCGCAGCTGCGTTGGAGCCGTTGCTCAAAGGCACGGACGCCTGCTGGGTGGCGTGCGCGATGTCCGATGCCGACCGCAAGGCTGCGGCCGGCGGCCTCATGAAGATGGAAGGCATGGAGCTGCTCCTGGTCCAGCCGGATCCTTCCATCTACCGGATGGCCTACGACGTGATCGCGAACTCGACCCTGTGGTTCTGCCATCACCACATGTTCGACCTCAGCCGCCGGCCCCGACTCGACCGATTCTGGGAGGAGGCGTGGAGGGGCTACCGGGAGTTGAACGAAGTCTTCAGGAACTCCGTGTGCGAGGTGGCCGCTGCCGGGGCCACTGTCCTGATCCAGGACTATCACTTGAGCCTGCTCCCGCAGATGCTCGCAAGAGAGAGACCCGACCTGAGATCGATCCATTTCACTCACACACCGTTCGCCGATCCGAACTCTCTGCGGATCCTTCCCGGTGGACCCGCACGAGAGCTCTTGACCGGGATGGCGGCTGCCACGGCGTGCGGATTTCACACCACACGATGGGAGGCCGGTTACCTGGCGTGCTGCGCCGACAACGATGTCGAGGCCCCCACGACATTCGTCTCGCCGCTCTCCCCCGATCCCGGTTATCTCGCCGAGCGTGCGGCATCGGAGCGTTGTGTCGAAACGGGGAAGCGCCTCGAAGGGCTGATCGGCGACATGATGGTCGTGCTGAGCGTGGACCGCATCGAGCCCTCCAAGAACCTCCTGCGCGGTTTCTGGTCGTTCGACGAGATGCTTCGTTCGCACCCGGAGCTGCGCGGCAAGGTCATGCTGCTGGCGCTGAGCTACCCGTCTCGTCAAAGCCTTCCCGAGTACCTCGCGTACGGAGCCGAGGTGGAGCACACCGCGCAACGCGTGAACGACACGTGGGGAACGAGTGACTGGACACCGGTGGTCCTCGACATGGCCGACGACCCCTACCGGTCTTTCGCGGCGATGCAACGCTACGACGTGTTGCTGGTGAATCCCATCCGTGACGGCCTGAACCTCGTGGCCAAGGAAGGTCCTCTGCTCAACGACAACGACGGAGTGCTGGCGCTCTCACGCGAGGCCGGGGCGTTCGCCGAGCTGGGTCCCGAGTCCCTCGAGCTGAATCCCTTCGACGTCTCGGGAACGTCGCAAGCCCTGGCGGAGGCTCTGGCGATGCCCCCCGAGGAGCGGCGCCGAAGGGCTCGCGCGCTTCGGGACCTGGTGACGCGGCGCAAGCCCGAGCAATGGCTGTCCGACCAGATCTCGATAGCTCGAAGCGCGGCGAGGAAATAGGCCCTTTCAGGCGCCGGCGGCCCGTGCAAGGCGGTCGAGAAGTTCCAGCGCCTCCTCGGGCCCACCGAGAACCAGGTCCGCCGACGCGCTCAGCTCGGGCGGGGACTCTTCGTCGGCCACCGCCACCCTCACCGCTCGCAATCCGGCGTCTGCCAAGCGGTCCAAGGCCGCGAAGGCCGCGAGGTCGCCGGCATCGTCCCCGGCGAAGCAGGCCGCGGTGCAATCTCGTGCGAGGCGTTCCACCACCCTGCCCTTGTCGAGGTCGACAGGAGGCCGGAACTCGACGGCCATGCGGCCCGGCTGAAGGGTCAAGCCGGTCCTCGCAGCCCATCGCTTCGCGAATTCCGAAGCCCACTCACCTGCCGCCGGCGTGCCCCGCCAGTGGAGAGTTACCGACGCGCCCTTGTCCTCGATTCCCACGCCCTTTGGTGCCTCGGCCCGAGCGGCTGCGAGCACCTCCGAGGCGGCCGGGACCCACGGCTCGACCTCTGGGGCGCGCCGCACTATCCCGTCCTCGATCCACTCGAATCCGTAGACGCCGACCAGCCTGACGGCGGGACCCGAAGCCGCCAGATGACGCTCGAGGAATCGAGCGGGCCTTCCCGAGATCACACCGACCACTCCGAATCGCTCGGAGAGGCGGGCGAGGACGCCCGGAACTCCGGGGAGGGGCCTCGCGTCATCCGGGTCGGGGACGATCGGGGCGAGCGTTCCGTCGAAGTCAGTCAGCACTGCGCTCGAAGACGGGTCCACCAGGAGCGCGTTCAACGCGCCGAGGTCTCCACCTTCCATCCGGTGTGCGCGGCTCAGTGGCTCTTCGTGGTGGTGGTCGTCGGGGCGACGGTCGTGGTGGTGGCCGAAGGCGAGAAGCGAGTGGCCAGGTCCTGTCCGGCGATCACGATCACCGACGCTCCTGCCGTGCTCGCAACCGGCGCCACCGCAGTTGCGGCCTGAATCGTCGTGGGAGCGACACTGAGCGCTCCGGCTACTTCGGTGGCCGCCGCTGCCGACCCCGCGGCGGTGTAGAAGATCTCGGTAGCCGTCACCCTTTCTGTCGCGTTCGTGGCTGTGAGAGTTGCGAAGCCCTTGTTCGCGAGGAACGACGTGACCGTTCCAGCGATCCCGTTGACCGTCGTCGCGTTGGCGACGAGCACATGGATCGTCGCGGGTCTCGGCGCGGGGGCCGTGGTCGTTGTCCCTCTTCCGGCTGCGCTCGTCGTCGTGCTCGCCCGTGAAGCGCTCGTCGTGCTCGACGAAGCACCAGCCGAGCCCGTGGTGGTCGTCCGGGTCGTTGTCGCGACCACCGACAAGGGAGCCCTCGTCGCAGACGGGAGCAACAGTGCTGTGAGGATCACGGCGCCGACCACGATCACCAACCCGCGCGCGAGCCCCGATCGCTCGGGCGGCTCGAACGGGTCGTGCGGATCCGACCCGTCCCGTGGGCTCCCCGGACCTCCGGACGCGTCCCGCCCGTCGAAGAAGCCTCCGCCAGATCCGCCCATGCCACTCATCGTCTCGGGTGCTGCGGCTCGGCGACGCCCTCGAAACGCTCGCGTCTGCGTTCTTCGCGCCTTCGCCTGAGCCTCAGAACGACCAAGGGCGAGTGGGCCATGGCGTCTTCGTTGTCGAGAAGATCGGCCAGGCGCCGGTAGTAGAGCGACGGAGACATGCCCAAGTGGCTGCGAACGGCGTCACTCTTCGGTCCGGGCCTGGTCCACCAAGATGCTTCGAAGTCGAGGATCTCTCTGTCGCGCTCGGTCAATTCGGCCTTGTCAGCGAGGGTCATGTTGATCCCAGCCTGCCAACCGAGCCCATTCGAAGCAAGCATCATGGCGCCCCGGGGCGGCGATAGCGTGACTGGTGAGGCCGGTGTGGCGCAGCTGGAAGCGCAGACGACTTGTAATCGTCAGGTCGTGGGTTCGAGTCCCACCACCGGCTCAACCGGCTCACCGGCTGGACCTGCTGTTTTGTTCCGGGTCGACCGGCTCTACCGGCGCAGGCTGCCGGCTATTAGTCGACGACGGTGACGGGAACCTCGAGCACCACGGTCTCGGACGAGCAGGGTGCGGACACCGTGACAGACACCTTGTGCGTGCCCGGCGTCGAATAGGTGTGGGAGTACTGGAACGACTGGCTCGACGTGCTCGGCGCAGCTCCTGCGTGGCACGACGCGGCCACTCCGGTCTGAGGAGCCGGCTGGCCGTCTCCGTAGGAAAGGTTCATCGGTCCGACCGGGCCTGTCGCCGCGCTGTCGGTCACGGAGAGATCCAAAGAGACGACGCTGCCCGAGGAAACCTCACCGGGCGCCACGGTGAGAACCGCGGAGAGGCTCCCGTCGCTGGACCGGGCGGTGACGGGGGACGACGCGGAGCTCACAGGGGCAGCCGTCGACGCGACCGCGACGTTCGACGACGAGGCTGTGGTCGCTGCCCGCGTCACGGTCGGTCCTGCAAAAGTCGGGGCCGCGCCCGCCGGGGCCGGGCTTGTCGGGGGCGTGGCAGGCGAGCCTCCGGGTGTCCGAGAGGAAGGCACCTCGTTGCCCGATGTCGTGCTGAGGTCGGACGCTTGCCCCGATGCGCCCGAGCCGGTGCCCGCGGGGCCGGCCGCGCCCTGCGCTGATTGAGATGTCAGCGCAGAGCTCGAACCGGACCCCACCACCGACGATCCGGCGTTGACACCGGATGCCCCCGCCACAGCGACGGCGAGACCGAGGACAAGGGCCGTGGGTCCGACTATTGCGGCAACCCTGGTCGCGCGGCCTCTCACCCAGTGGAAGGTACGCCCCCAACCTCAAGTGACTCTCAACTCACAGCCCACCTTTCGCGGTCAGGCGCATACCCGGCGAGGCTCCGAGGACCTGTTTCTGCTGCAGCGAGCCTTCTGGCCAGTCAGAATGGGCGCCGTGCCGGACGAAGCCACTGGAGGCAACGACCGCGCTGCTGCCAGTGGTCCCAGCGGCAGGCACGCCGAGCTCCCGGCCTCGACCGACTCGAAGGTCGCCCATGGGTGATCCGGGCGGGCACGACGGCCTCGTCGTAAAGGAGGTGAGCGTCACCTTCGGCGGGCTGGCGGCGCTCTCCGACGTGTCCATGGCGGTGGACGAAGGCGAGGTAGTGGGCGTGATCGGTCCCAACGGGGCCGGCAAGACGACCCTCTTCAACGTCATCTGCGGGTTCGTCCGCCCGAGCGAGGGGACGATCTCCTACAAGGGCAAGGCGCTTCGAAGACAAAGTCCCCACGACCTGGCGCGCCTCGGCATCGCGCGAACCCTTCAGGGCGTCGGGCTTTGGCGTGGGCTCAACATCGTGGAGAACGTCATGGCCGGCGCGCACTCAGCGCAGAGGGCGGACTTCGCGTCCGCCCTCTTCGGCCTGTGGCGTTCGAGCCGGGAAGAGCAGCGCCTGAGGCACCGGAGCCTCGAGGTGCTCGAGGAGCTCAGGATCGCCCAGTTCGCCAAGTGGTATCCCGAAGCGCTTCCCTACGCGATCCAAAAGCGCGTTGCGCTTGCGAGAGCACTGATAGCCGAACCGACGATGCTGTTGCTCGACGAACCTGCGAGCGGTCTGTCATCGGCCGAGATGGACGAGCTGAAGCAGCTCATCGGACAGCTCCGGGGACGGATGGGAGTGCTGCTCGTCGAGCACCACATGGACCTCGTCATGTCTACGTGCGACCGGATCGTGGTGTTGAACTTCGGACGCGTCATCGCGACCGGCTCGCCCGCAGAAGTCCGAGCGAACCCGGAGGTCACGACCGCATACCTCGGTGAGGAGGTGTCCGCGGCGCAGGACACACCGCAGGCCTCGTCTCGGGGTGCCTCGGACGACGACGCATCGCATGTCGCCACGGGCGCAGGGGGGACAAGAGGGACAAGGGGGACCTGGGGGACCGACGATGCTCGAGGTTGAGGGACTGTCGGTCTCCTACGGAGCGATCCGCGCCCTCGAGGACGTGGCGCTCAGAGCCGAGAAGGGAATGATCACCGCCGTCCTCGGTGCAAACGGAGCAGGAAAGACGACGCTGCTTCGTACGATCACCGGGCTCGTGAAGCCGACGAGCGGGACTGTGACACTCGACGGCGAGAAGCTCACCGGGATGGCGGTGGAGGACATCGTCCGACACGGCGTCGCACACGTCCCGGAGGGGCGAGGGGTCATCCAGGAGATCACGGTGGACGAGAACCTTCGCCTCGGAGCCCTTTGGTGCATGGGACGATCGGAGCGTCGCGTGGCGATGGAGGAGATATACGAGCTCTTCCCACTGTTGAGCGAAAGGCGCCACAAGCACGCCTCGACCCTGTCGGGGGGTGAACGCCAGATGCTCGCCATCGGCAGAGCACTCGTCTCGCGCCCGAGGGTCATGTTGCTCGACGAGCCCTCTCTTGGGCTTGCACCGATCGTCACTGCGCAGCTCATGTCGATGCTGCGGGACCGCACCCATGGCTCCGACATCACGGTGGTGCTGGTCGAGCAGAACGCCCGCAGCGCGCTGTCGGTGGCGCAGCGGGCCGTGGTGCTGAACCTAGGGAAGGTCGTGGTCGCAGACGATGCTGCCGCGGTGGCTGCTGACAGCGACCTTCGCCATCACTACCTCGGATTCTGAGTTGGATCGTCATAGGAGCCGCAGATGAGCCTGTTCGTCAACGTCACGCTGAACGGGGTGGCCAACGGAATGGTCTTCGCGGCGATGGCACTCGCCCTCGTCTTCATCTTCCGAGCCACGAGCATCGTCAACTTCGCGCAAGGCGCGATGGCGATGTTCACCACCTTCATCGCGTTCAGCCTCTTGGATCGCGGGCTCGGGTACTGGGAGGCTTTCGCGGCGGCACTGGCCATCGGCTTGGTCCTCGGCGCGGTCGTCGAAAGGATTCTCATCCGCCCGCTTCGCGGCAAGCCCGAGATCAACCCGGTCATCGTCACCATCGGTCTGCTCATCGTCCTAGAGGGCATGGCGGGGAGCATCTGGGGGAACAGCGCGAGGGGGTTTCCCCCGGCGTTCTCCCAGACTGGCCTGAAGTTCGGCCATACGAAGGTCGCGTTCAGCCACTTCGACGTGTTCATCTTGGGCTCGGTGCTCGCGATCATGGTCGCGACGATGGCCCTCTTCAGATGGACGAACCTGGGGCTGCGCATGCGCGCCTCGGCCTTCGCCCCCGAGGTCGCTCGGCTGCTCGGCGTGAGGGTGGGAAGGATCCTCACGCTCGGTTGGGCCCTCGCGGCGGTGGCGGGCTCGCTCGCGGGCTTGCTGGTGGCGCCGACCAGCTCCTTCAGCCCTTACTACATGGACTTGAACCTGGTGTTCGGCTTCACGGCGGCGGTCATCGGCGGGCTCGAGAGTCCTGCCGGTGCACTGGTCGGAGGGCTCATCACCGGGCTCTGCGTCTCCTATGTCGGCGGTTACCTCGGGTCGAGCCTTCAGCCCCTCGGCGCTCTCGCCCTGTTGATGGTGGCATTGATGGCCCGCCCTCAAGGCATCTTCGCAAGGCCCGAGGCGCGCCGTGTCTGAGACTGCGTCCGAGACCGCGGCACAGCGTCCGGCGTGGTGGTTGCGGGCGCGCTTTCCCGAGCAACCGATGCTCCGTCACCTGTCGTTCGTCGTCCTTGCAGGGGTCGGCTTCTACCTGCTCACCTCGGCACTCAGTCAATACGACAACTTCAGGCTCGGAGAGATCGCCCTTTACGTCACCGCGCTGGCCGGGCTGAGCGTGTTGACCGGGGCGAACGGCCAGCTCTCGCTCGGACACGGTGCCCTCATGGCCGTGGGGGCATACACGACCGCATTGTTGATGAACCACTCGCATCTCAACCTCGTCGTCGAGATCCTCGCCGCGATCGGTGCGTCAGCGGTGATGGGGATCGTCGTCGGCATCCCGGCCACAAGGTTGAAGGGGCCCTATCTGGCCGGGATGACGCTGATCCTCGCGGTCGGGCTGCCGCTCCTCGCCGACAAGTACAGCTCCGTGTTCGGCGGCGACCAGGGCCTGACGACCACGCAACCGAGCGCGCCGGGCTCGATCAACCCTCAGGAATGGCTGACGTGGATCGAGATCGCCGGCGCCCTCGTCACGATGCTGCTACTGGCGAACCTTCTTCGAAGCAGGTTCGGCAGGGCTTTTCGCGCCGTGCGCGACGACGAGATAGCTGCCTCGCTCTCGGGAATACACGTGGCGCGCACGAAGGTGATCGCGTTCGCTGTCAGCGCCGGGTGCGCCGGGCTGGCCGGAGCGTTCCTCGGGATCTCGACGGGGGTCGTCAACACCGGGGAGTTCCCGCTCAGCCTCTCCATCGGGATCCTCGCCGGGATGGTGCTCGGCGGCGCCGGCAGCCTCATGGGGATGTGGTGGGGGGCGGTGGCACTCGTCTACTTGCCCGACTGGGCGACCTCGATCTCCAAGAGTTTCAACCTGGGCAACGGGGTGAGCGCGTACCTGGCCACGATCATCTACGGGCTCGTGCTGATCGTGGTGATGATGCTCGCCCCTTCGGGAATCCAAGGAGGGTTGCGGCTCGGAGCCACCAAGCTCCGGACCCTGCTCTCGGGGAGCGGTGGGGCTAATGTTACGGCTCAGTTTCAGAAGCCTGAAGAGCCCGTAATGGCGACGATCGGCTCGAGGGGGACCGCGGGGGGAGACAAGCGGGAACCGGGGCCGGGGTCTGAAAGGACTGATTCATGACCACAAGGCCATATTCGAAGGCGTATCCGAGATCGCGTTGGCTGACCGGCGCGCTCGTCGTCTCGCTGTCGGCGGTGGTACTCGCCGCCTGCTCGAGCACTTCGAGCGGTGGGGGTTCGGGGGGGGCGAGCGCCCCCGGGGTCACCGCCAACAGCATCAACATCGGAGCTACCGCGCCGCTCACCGGTCCCGCGGCGCCCGGCTACAGCGAGATCGCACCGGCGATGCAAGCGGTGTTCGCCTGGGTGAACGCCCACGGGGGTGTCAACGGGCGGAAGATCAACTACACGTACCTCGACGACGCCTACAACGCCGCGCAGACTGCGCCTCTCACGCGGCAGCTCGTGCTCCAGGACAACATCTTCGCGGACGTCGGGTCCCTCGGGACCCCGACACAGCTCGCGGTTCAGTCCTATCTCAACTCGCAGAAGATCCCTCAGCTGTTCATCGAGTCGGGATGCAACTGCTGGAGCCAGTCGAAGTACCCCTACAGCCTCGGCTGGGAGCCGCCGTACACGGTGGAGGGGAAGATCCTCGGCTACTACATAAAGCAGCACTTCGCCGGCAAGAAGATCGGGTACCTCTACCAGGGCGACGAGTTCGGCCAGGACGTCGTCGCCGGTCTCGACATGGAGATCCCGTCCTCGTCGGTGGTCTCGCGACAGACCTATGACGCGGCCACGCTTGCGGGACCGCTCAGCAACCAGATGGCGGCGCTGCAGAGCGCGGGCGCGCAGGTGGTGGTGCTCGCCACCATCCCGGCCGCAACCGCCCTCGCCATGCTGCCCGCCGCGGCGGTCGGTTACCTCCCGCAGTACGTAGTCGACAGCGTCGGTGCCGACTCCCCGACTGTTGGCCCGCTGCTCTCGTCGTTCACTCAGTCCGCCACCGGCAGCGCGTCGGAGGCGCAGGCCGCGGTCGGGCTTTTGAACGGTGTGATCACCGACGCCTACCTGCCTCCGGAGAACCAAACCTCCAACGCGTGGGTACAGGTGGAGACGAAGCTCCTCAAGGACTACGCGCCGGGGCTCTACGCGGCGCACGGACTCGACGGCAACACCGAGTACGGGATCGCCCTAGGGGACACCTTCGTACAGGCTTTGCAAGCAGCCGGGAAGAACCTCACTCGGCAGGGGCTCATAAACGCGATCGCCAGCTCCGGATCCAGCTTCGTCACGCCGGGCCTGGTGCCGCTGTCGTACTCGAGCACCGTCCACTTCGGGTACGAGGGAGCCGAGATCGTCCAGTACTCGACCTCGGCACCCACGGCGGCCCTTCCGACCGGCACCTGGATAGGCGGCAACGTCGTCTCCCCCATCTACCAGACGAGCCCGGGGCAAGGTCCCGTCAACACCTTCTCGGGCACGCCGAAGGCGCCGCCGAGCAACCTGGCGAACACCGCCTAGGAACATCAGAGGTCCGCGATCGGGTCGAGCCGAGCCCTGCGCCGGGTTTCGAGCAACCGGCGTTCGTCTCGTCTCGCCCGATCGCGCGACTGGCCCTAACCGAGTGAGACGTACCGGCGGCGCGCGACCTCGAAGCAGGCCACAGCCCCCGCAGCCGCTACGTTCAGCGAGCCGATCGCGCCTTGGCGGGGGATGGACAGAAGTGACTCGCAGCGCCTGCGCGTGAGCACTCCGAGTCCTCTCCCCTCTGCTCCGAGGACGAGCGCGACAGGCCCGCACAGATCGTTGCCCGGGTCGAACAGCGAAGTCTGCGCGTTCGAGTCGAGACCGACGCACGTCACTCCTAGATCGGAGAGCTGATGCAGGGCGTTGGGTATGCCGGGCACGAGCGCCATCGCCACGTGCTCTACGGCTCCCGCGGCCACCTTGGTGACGGTCGGGGTCACGTGGGCGGCGCGATGTCGCGGCAGCACGACTCCTCCCACTCCCGCGCACTCGGCGCTTCTGAGGAGGGCGCCGAGGTTCTGCGGGTCGTTCACCCCGTCGAGGACTAGTAGGAATGGTTCCTGGCCGCCGCGTGAATCGCAGAGCTTCTCTAGCGGTGTGTCCTTGAGAGGTGCTGCGAGCGCCAGCACCCCCTGAGGGGAGTCGGTCCTGGCGAGAGCTTCGAGGCGCTTGCGGCCGACCAGCATCACCTTCACCCGGTTCTTCGCTGCCAGGCGCTCGATCTCGTCGAGCTGAGGCGAGGGCTCGAGGCCCTCTGCGATCCAGACCTCCCTCACGGGCCGCCTGGCCGCAACGAGCAACTCCCTGACTGCGCGGCGGCCCTCGACCTGTTCGCCTCCGAGCCCGCGCCGCTCTCGGTCGGGGGATCCGTGTTGCTTCGGCTTCTCGCGCTTCGACCCGCTGCGGGGGTCGACGCGCAATGCGCGAGATCCTCTGCCCACCGGGCTCTTCACCGGGCCCTTTACCGGGCTCTTAACAGGACTCTTCGCAGGGCCCTTCACAGGACCCTTCACAGGGCTGAGATGCACTGGCCGGCCTTTGCCGTTCTCGCCTCGGCGTCTCTGCTGCCGGCTCATGCCTGCGTCACCAGGGCGACAGCGAGACAGGCGATGCCCTCCACGCGTCCGATCGCTCCGAGCCCCTCGGCGCGCTTGGCCTTCACGCTCACCGGTGCACCGAGGAGCGCCGAGAGCCTGCCGACCATCTCGGGTGTGTGCTCGGCGAGGCGCGGGCGCTCACAGACGATCGTGCAGTCGGCGTTCGAGGCGACCAGTCCCTGCCCTCCGAGGATGGAGAGCACCTCTTCGAGCAGATCGACAGAGCGCGCCCCGGCCCATTTCGGGTCGGTGTCCGGGAAGTGCTGTCCGAGGTCGCCGAGACCCGACGCGCCGAGCAGCGCGTCTGCCAACGCGTGGCAGACCACGTCTGCATCGCTGTGACCCTCGAGGCCCACAGCGGCCTCTATCTCGACTCCTCCGAGGACGAGCGGACGGCCGGGATCGGCGGAGAAACGGTGGACGTCGAAGCCCTGGCCGACCCGAATCACCGCGCCGCTCATGAGAGGGGGTCCCTGCGGTCTTCCGCGATCTGCTGTACGAGCTCGAGATCAGCCGCAGTGGTCACCTTCAAATTCCGCGGCTCGCCGGGCACGACGCGAACCGAGACACCGAGGGCCTCCACCAGACCGGCGTCGTCGGTGGCGTCGTCAGCTGAAGCGTGGGCGCGGCGGATCACCTCGGCGCGAAAGGCCTGGGGGGTCTGGACGGCGACGACTCCGTTGCGCGCGACCGTCCCCGCCACGACTCCGTCGGACACCTTCTTCAAGGTGTCCGCCACCGGCGTCGCGGGTACCGCGGCGTCGGCTCCGCCGTCCACCTCTGCGATGACCCTCGCGAAGAGCGCAGACGTGGCGAGCGGCCGAGCTCCGTCGTGGACGACGACGACCTTCGCATCCTCGGGCACCGCCGCCAGGCCCGCCCGCACCGATGCGGAGCGAGTTTCGCCACCCTCCACCACGACGTCGGCGCCGGAGGATCCGCTGCTCGCGAGCCTCTCGTCTCCGCGAGGCACGACGAGGACCACACCGTCGACTGCGCCTCTCGCAGCGGACACGGCCCAGTCGACCATCGGACGCCCCAAGATCATGGCGAACTGCTTCCTCCCGCCGAAGCGTGAGCCTCCCCCGCCGGCCACGACGACGGCCCAAACTCGTCCCGAATGATCGGCGGGTTCCGCACCAGATCGTTCCACCGCTACGGACTGACCGCCCGGGAGCTCTGGGGCTCAGGGCAGCGCTTCGTCGAGGCGCTTCTCGGCTTCTTCCTCGTTCACGTCGAGGGCGAACGTCAACTCGGACACGAGGATCTGCCGTGCGCGCCCGAGCATCCTCTTCTCGCCGGCTGACAGGCCCTTGTCCTTGTCGCGGATCGAGAGGTTCCTCACCACCTCGGCCACCTGGTAGATGTCGCCCGAACGGAGCTTCTCGGAGTGGTTCTTGTAGCGACGCGACCAGTTGGTCGGCATGCGCGCCTCCTTCTTTCGAAGGACCGCGAACACCTCCTCGACCTCCTCGTCGTTGATCACCTCGCGCAGCCCGACACCTTCGGTGTTGTCTGCGGGGACCATGAGAGTGAGATCGCCGTACGCCAAGCGGAGCACGAGATACTCGCGCTTCTCGCCGAACGCTTCCTTCTGCTCGCGTCGCTCCACGATCGCAGCGCCGTGATGCGGATAGACCACCTTGTCACCGATGTCGAACACCACGTCAGTCTCCTGCCCCCACACACGAGCGGGCCGTCACCGGCGAACCGCAAACGATCTATTCTACCCGAGGTCCCGGACCTGCTCCGCGCCGCCCCGGCACGCACCTCTTGCGATGCGAACCGTGCCCCTCGAGTGGTGTGACCTCAGGTGGTGTGACCTCAGGTGTAGCGGTCGAGGATGCTCGCCTCTGCCTGTCGGGCAAGCCCGTCCTTGAGCGAGCGGGCTCTGGCCTCGCCCACCCCTTCGACGGCCTCCAGGTCTCCCACCGACGCCCGCATGATCTTCTGCAGCCCCGAGAAGTGTTCGACGATGCGCTCCACGAGCGTCTCGGGGAAGCGAGGCAGCCTGTTGAGCAGCCGGTAGCCGCGGGGCTCGAGGGACGCGTCGAGCTCGGAGCGCGTCTCGGACAGTCCTAGCGCCTGTCCGACGCGTCTTGGGTCCGAGAGCTCGTGCG
>DAIQQK010000205.1:0-4714 GCA_036786835.1 Acidimicrobiales bacterium
GAGCAGCGCACTCGTAATGCGCAGGTCAGGAGTTCGAATCTCCTCTCAGGCTCCATTGGTCCTGGTCAGGGCGCTGCGCCCTGTTGAGCTGCGCACTGTCCCAACAGCTGTCCCAACAATCCCGGAGAACCTTCGGTGCCGTTCAGGCGGGACGATGCCGGGAAGCCTTCGCAAGCGACCGGATCGAGGACCGGACTCCTGGGAGCTCCGTGCCCCGGACTACGGATTACGTGTGTAACCCGCCCGTACGGCCAGGTTGCGGGGGAACGGGTCCCCGACGCGCAGTGACCGTGGATGTGGGGAACGCCCGACGGGTGGTAGCGGCACCTGAAGGACGACGCACTTGGGCGTCTGACAACTGGACGTTTCAAGAAGGAACTCGAATATGCCGATATACGGCGATGGGCAGTTCTGCCGTTTCGGGAGCTTCGGCGCCTTGGAGCTGGTACTCGCCCCATCGGGCGATCATCTTCCTGGCCGTGCTACTCACCGCAGTTGCAGTGGCTGGGGGAACGATCGGGATGGTGAACGCGTCCCGAGCCGAGCAAGCCACTGCCCGTCTGAGTGCGCAGTATCTCGTACTGCAGCCTCCGGTGAGACAGATTCGTGCTTCAGACGCTGCATTCCAAGTACTCGCCACCGAGGCATTCAATAGCTCAACCCCGGCTACCACGCTTGTGAGCGGAGCCGTCGCAGACTCGAATTCGACCGATCAGGCGTATCTGACTCTCCAGCGCCTCTTGGCCCTCCCTGGAAACAGCGAACTTGCCCCCCATCTGCCCGCTCAGATGGCATCCTACGTTGCGGCCCGGTCGAAGTTGGGTGCCTTTCTGGCCGGAGAACCGCAGACGACGAAGACGGCAGCGCTGGCCGCCGCAGAAGTCTCCGCCGATGCGGATCTCGATGCAACCCTGGCCACGTTGCAATCCACGATTTCCGATCGCCTTACCCAGACGGCCAACCAAGCCGAGGCCGCCGCCGCTCTTGCACGCGATTGTCTTCTCTGGTCGATTGTGATCGGGATCATCTTTGCTGGCGCCGTCACGACGCTCCTCGCTCGACATGCCCTGCGGGTAGAACGCGAACTGGCCCGTCGCGAGGAAGAGCAGTCGGAGTTGAGTCAACGCACCGAGTTCGAGGGACGGCTTCAGCGAGCCTTGGAAATGTCGACATCAGAGGAACCTTTGTTCAACCTCGTTGCTGAATCGCTGGGTGACGCTGCTCCCAACATGCGGACAGAGCTACTTCTGGCTGATTCGAGCAGAGCCCACTTTCGACAGGTGCTGGTCAGCTCTGATCACGAAGGAGATTCGGGTTGTGGAGTCATGTCTCCGAACGATTGTCCGGCCGCGTCCCGCGGTCAGTCCATGACGTTCCCCTCGAGCACGGCGATCGACGCCTGCCCCAACCTGCGCGGTCGCGGATGCTCCGCCCTTTGTGTCCCTGTGAGTGTCAGTGGCAACTCCGTCGGCGTATTCCATGTGACCGCGACTGACGACTCCCCACCTTCTGAAAAGGTGAGGGGATACGTCGAAGTTGTGGCACGAAGGGCTTCCGAACGATTGGCCATGCTCCGCGCATTTGCGGTCTCCCAGACCCAGGCCAATAGTGACTCGCTGACCGGTCTCATGACTCGAAGAAGCTTGGAAACCGGGGTCCGAGAGCTCCTTGACACCGGGACGCCCTATTCATTGGCCTATGCCGATCTTGACCATTTCAAGGAACTCAATGACGTATTCGGCCACGACGCCGGAGATCGGGCGCTTCGCACCTTTGCGCAGGTACTTCGCGATTCGTTGCGCCCAGCGGACATCCCGTGTCGCTATGGAGGCGAAGAGTTCGTCATCGTCCTACCTTCGTGTCCGATCGACGAAGCGATCCAAGTGCTCGAACGAGTCAGAGGGCGTCTCACCGATCGCCTCCCGATCGCCCACCTGCCGAATTTCACGGTGAGCTTCGGTCTTGCCTCCTCGGACCAAGAAGATGAGTTCCAACAGGTGGTCTCATTGGCCGACGAGGCGCTTCTCGCTGCCAAGGCTGGAGGTCGAGACCGGATAGTCGTCGCCGCGCCTGTTTCGCACCAGCCAGTTGTCAGAAGCAGTATCGGCACAGAAGTATCCGCCTCGGAAATATCGGGTCTCGAAGCGGAGAGCGAGCGTGTGGCCTTCTGAGGACCGGTCCCCACGCGATGATGTCGGTCGTGCGAAGTCCGGCAGGCGCCTGAGCGAGGGCGGCGCGCGGTAGCCAAGATGGTGCGGGAGCTGGGACGGGCCGGGATTGCCCTGATCTCCCTCGTACTGCGCAGGTCAGGAGTTCGAATCTCCTCTCAGGCTCCAGTTCAGAGGCACTATTTGACTTCGTTCTACGGCTCCATGGGTGGCAAACCACTCACCGAGCCCTCAGGTGGACCTGCCGAACCAGCGAGAGGGGCGCCCCGAGGCGGACAGTCGCCTCCCGGTCCGCCCAGAGCCGGCGGTCGGGGATACCGGTTCGGCGGATGTACGCAAGGAATGCGAATTTGAGTCTCGGGACGGGTTTCCAATGGCCCGCTCGCAATCTTGGACCCTTCGCTACAGAGGGGATGGAGGCGTAACCTTGCGCCAAGGACGACCGATCGAGACGCCAGCGAGGAACCCCGTTCTGACCGACACATCACTCACTGCCTCGGACGGTTTCTCGCTCAGTCGAGTCGAGAAGGCCCTCGCCTTCATCGATCGCGACGGTCTCGGACTCGAGATCGGTCCTGCGCACAGCCCGATCGCACCCCGACGTGGAGGATTCAACGTTCACGTCCTCGACTACATGGATGCCGACGCCCTGCGTGAGAAGTTCCAGGACGTAGATGTCGATCTTGCGCAAATCGAAGAAGTGGATTTCGTCTGGGGGGGTGAGCCACTCCGTCAGCTGGTCGGCGGCACATATCGCTACGACTGGATCATCGCGAGCCACGTGATCGAACACCTGCCCGATCTGGCCGGTTTCCTCAACGACTGCCAGGATGTGTTGAAACCCGAAGGTGTGGTTTCTCTTGTCGTCCCCGATAAGCGCTACTGCTTCGACCACTTCAGACCGCTCACCACGACGGGGGAGGTGCTGGACGCATTCGGGCAACGACGGAACCGGCCAACGTCCGGAAGTGTCTTTGATCACATGATGAACTGCGTCACCCTCGACGGACAGATCTCGTGGTCCGCCGAAACGCATGGCAAGCATGCAAGCGCCTACAGCTTTGAATACGCACGAAAGGTTTGGGACCAAGCCACGGCGGGCGTCGACTATGTGGATGTGCACGTCTCGTGCTTCACTCCGGCGAGCTTCCGTCTCATCTTGCAGGATCTGAGGTCAGTGGGGCTTCTCACAAGCCTCGACGTGACTCACGAGTTCGAAACTACGGGCAACGAGTTCTTCGTCACCCTCGGCCAAGGGACGAGAGAGCCCTCAGCCAGGGAACGAATTGCACTTCTCCGCCAAATCGACAGCGAGCTTGCGGAGGCCACCCAAGCCGAGTCAACTCCCGGGGAGCCACGCAACGCACCTCCGCGCGCAATGGCGGTCAGCTTGCGTGAAGAGAAGATGATCCTCTTCAAGCGACGGGTGTCTGAGAGGATCCGAGGAACCTTCACCCGTGGTGCCGATCACCAGCCGGGCCGAAGCTGAATTGATCGCTCGAGATTACGTTGGTCGAGTGGCCTGAACGCCGAGCAACCGATTCGGAAAGGAGCGATTGAGGAAATATTGAACGCCACAGCGGGCGACGCTCAGCCGAGCGGGTCCATGGCCCGCAGCGCGGCCACCAGCTCGTCGCGCAGGTGCCCGGGACCCGATTCCCGGTACAGGGGACCGGTGCCGTCCGCCAGGAGGTTCCTGATCCGGGCCACGCCCCGCACGTCGACCGGGCCGGGCGCCACGAGGCGACCGACGACGGCCTCCAGCTCGGCGCGCGCCAGCGAGATCGCATGGAGCGAGAGCGGTGCCTTCGACCGCCTCGCCGCAGGAGTCTCCGCGGCCCTGGCGATCCCGGCGAGGGTGCGCCCCAACACCCGGCGCTGCTCGGGCCGGCAGAGGTATCGGGCATGTACGGCGAGGGCGACGCTCGACTCCGGGGATGCGCCGGCCGCGAGCTCCAGGTCGAGCGCCGATCTCCGGATCCGGGCCCCGAGACGGTCCCGCACCCTCACGCGCCGTAGGCCGAGACCGGCGCCCTGCTCCAGCACCACGATCATCGGCATACCCGAATGGCTGCTCAGAGTGACCATTAAACCCATTATGACCGTCATGCCATGACCGGTCAAGTAGCTTTACAGGTTACTCCGGCTATCATGGACCCATGGCGCTCCCGGCCTGGGTCCCCGACACCGAGACCAAGCCCGCTCCCATGCCGCTCCTGCTCGTGCAGTCCTTCGTGAACACCTGGGAGGCCGATGCGGGAACTGACCTGCTGGGTGATCCGGAGGTCGCGGGCCGGTGGCTTAACGAGGCGGGGCTGCTCGACCAGCCCGCCGCCGATGAGTCCGACATCGTCGCGGCGCGCGTGGTCCGGGAGGGCATCCGCGCCATGCTCGTCCACAACGGCGGCGGCCCTGCCCCCGAGCCCTCCGGGCTGGAGGCGCTGCGCGTGCTCGCAGATGGGTGCCGATTCCTGCCCATCGTGCGGGCTCCCGGGACGGTCGAGGTGCGGCCCGACGACGGGGCGGGGACGCCGTGGCTGGCGCGG
>DAIQQK010000206.1:0-4686 GCA_036786835.1 Acidimicrobiales bacterium
TCCGGCGCCGCAGCCAGAAGACGAGTCTCACCTGGACACGGATGAACCGCCTCGCAACAATGTGGCTGCCGCTCGCCGCTGAGATGCACCCCTACCCGGACCTGCGCTTCGACGTCAGGACCCAAGGCAGGAGCCCAGTGCGGTAGTCCCGCACGCTGGGATCTGTGCGGGGGGCCGCTCGAAAGAGCGGTCCCTACCGCAATTCCGGAAAAGAGAGTGGTCGCTATCTATCTTGGAGGCAAGATCCAAGTTTTGTGCAAAGAAGGGACCAGCAGCTCGCCGTAGGCGGTCACACGGCGTCGGTCACAGATGGCGCCGCCTCGTCCACCGGCACGGCGACGATGCCGTGGCCCTCGGAGGTCAGGCAGCGACCGCTCGCCAAGTCGAAACGCCACCCGTGCATGCCGCATTCGAGCACCCCGTCGGTCACGGTGCCGAAACGCGAGAGGTCAGCCTTGAGGTGCGGGCACCGCCGTTGCACCAGGTAGTCGCCGAGCCTCACGAGATCATCGGTGCTCGACTGCTCGGCGTACCAACCTTCCGCGTAGGACATCCTCTCCGCCGACAAGCACTTGAAGAACGTAAAGATGAATTCGTTGTACTGGCCGCGCCGTCGCGCCCGGAACCTCAAGGAGAGAAACAAGCTGTTGACCCAGTCGATCTCGTGCTCGGCCACGAGCGCTTCGACGAGGCGTCGATCGATGGTGAACCGGTACCGGCACTCCTCACCTTCCCAGCTGCGCACCTTTCTCGCCGGAAAGTCGATGATGATCTTCTCCTCGCCGAGGTCCAGGAGCACGGGACCGCCCACGCCCTCGCAGATCTGGTCCGCGAGCTCGAGGAGCGGCTCCCACCAGTCCCTGAGGCCTGCGATCAGGTCGCCTTCGTAGCGCGGCCAGGAGCGGTGCTCGCGTTCGAGGCGCGGCCGCTGCCGTGCCGCGTACGCCTCGAGGTACGAGCGCTTGTCGGTGAAGATCGCGTTCACCTCGTCGTTCCCGAGCACGTGGGTGACTTCGCAGCCTGCAGGTGTGAGTGCGGCAACGCTGCCCGGGATCAGGAGCCGCCCGTTGTCGAGGCCCTGGTCGTGCAGGTAGCGAAGGAAGACAGTCTGGTCCGGGAAGATGTTGTCGGGGCTGTTCGTGAAGTCGTTGAACGGAAACAGGTCGTCATCGAGGAAGCACGGCGGCCCGGCCGTGGGGAAGACGTACCGGGCACCGACCGCATCGATGAAGCGACGGGCTCGCGCCATCCCGTTCAGCCGCTTTCGCTTGGCGAATTCGATCTTGTTCGCCTCCGGGAGGTCGTACGCGACCGGCCACCAGATGGCACCGGAGAACTGGAGCAAGTGGGCGTCGTAGGCGCCGAACGCCACCAGCGCCTCAGGGTCGGGGGGCCGGGCGTCGTTCTGGTTGAGCACGCGTGTCTCACCGTCGTCGAGCGAGAGCGCAGAGTCGCCGATCGGGCCATCTGCAGGGGAGACCATCGCAGTGATCATCACCCGGAGGCCGTCGACCTCGACCGGCTCGCCACTGCGGGTCTCCACAAACGAGCGAAACCCGAGATCGCTCAACGCCGAGCGCAGCTCATCGGTGGGGAAGTCGGGCAGGAGCACCGTCGTGGACTTCGGCACGCTCCGGGCGAGCAACTTCGGGTCGAAGTGGTCGCGATGCAGGTGGGAGATGTAGAGGAAGTCGGGCTTGAACACGCCGAAGTCAACGCCACTGTTGTCCGGGAACACGAACCACGACGCAAAGTACGCCGGGGACTGCCACGGGTCGCAGAGCACGCCTCCGGCCGCCGTGTCGAGAAAGACGCCGGCGTGCCCGGTGGCCGTGATCCTCATCGCATATCCGCGTCCCGTTTCGGCATCCGTAGCCCCTTCTGCCTGTGTCCGAATCGTCGATCACCCGAGCCGTGCTCGGCGCTACGCAATGGGAGTCTAAGTGACCAGCCCCCTCATCCTGGGCTATGGACGTCGCGCTGGCTGCCCCGAACGCCGCGGTTGTCCGGGTCGGCTACAACTACTGCGAACGAGGCAGGATCTGCCCGGGCAGGGCCCGCACCTGCCAAGTCGGCTTGAAGCTGAGACGAGGGGACGCGCATGTTGGAGCACGCGGACGTGGTGGTCGTGGGCATGGGGCCAGGAGGTGAGGAGGTCGCCGGCCGGCTCGCCGAGGAGGGCCTCGACGTCGTGGGCATCGAAGGCCGGCTTGTCGGCGGGGAGTGCCCTTACTGGGGGTGCGTCCCCTCGAAGATGATGCTTCGGGCGGCCGGCCTGCTCGCCGACGCGCGGCGCGTGCCCGGGATGGCCGGGAGTGCCACGGTGACCGCCGATTGGCAGCCGGTCGCGACCCGGATCCGCCTGGAGGCCACCGACAACTGGGACGATCGTGTCGCGGTCGAGCGCTTCGAATCCAAGGGCGGGCGATTCGTGAGAGGGTGGGGCCGTCTGGCCGGGCCGGGCCGCGTGTCGGTCGGCGAGCGAGAGTTCGAGGCCGGGCGCGCTGTCGTGATCAACACCGGTACGCAACCGTGGGCGCCGCCGATCCCGGGGCTGAGCGACGTACCGTACTGGACCAACCGGGACGCGATCGAGGCGACCGATGTGCCGACGTCTCTCGTCGTCCTCGGGGGCGGCGCGATCGGCGTCGAGCTCGGGCAGGTCTTCGCGCGGTTCGGGGCCAGCGTGAGCGTGGTCGAGATAGCACCGCACCTGCTTCCGCTCGAGGAGCCGGAGTCCGGCGAATTGCTCGCGCAGGCGCTACAGGCCGACGGGCTGCGCGTGATGACTGGTGCCGGTGTTCAAGGAGTCCGAGGCAGTGGGTCGGGCATCGCGGTCGAGCTGGCCACAGGTGAGTCGATCGAGGGTGAGCATCTCCTGGTGGCGACCGGACGGAGGGCGGACCTCGAGGCGCTCGGAGTCGCCTCCGTCGGGCTCGACGAGAAGGCCCGATCGATCCCGGTGGACGACCGGTGCCGCGCGGCGGCGGGCCTCTGGGCGGTCGGTGACATCACAGGTGAGGGTGCCTTCACCCACGTGTCGATGTACCAGGCCGGCATCGCCCTGGCCGACATCCTCGGCTGGCCGGCCGCCGCTGCGGACTACCGGGCCCTCCCGCGAGTGACGTTCACGGACCCGGAGATCGGGTCCGTCGGGCTCAGCGAGGCGTCTGCGAGAGCCGCCGGGCTCAGCGTGCGGACGGGCCACGCCGATCTGCCTTCTTCTGCTCGGGGCTGGATCCAAAAGGTCGACAACGCGGGGTTCATCAAGCTGGTCGAGGATGTGGACCGCGGCGTCCTCGTCGGGGCGACGTCCGCCGGGCCGTGTGGAGGTGAAGTGCTCGCGATGCTCGCCCTTGCGGTCCACGCGTCGGTCCCGACGGCGGAGCTCGGGACGATGATCTACGCCTACCCGACTTTCCATCGCGCCGTCGAGGTCGCGCTCAGGGACCTGGCATCCTGAGTACCCCTTGGAGGCCGACACAGGCCCAACTCCAGGCTGCGGCAGGTCGGACGGTCCCCGACGTGATCGCCCCAGGGCTACAGGTCCTGTTTTGTGGGATCAATCCCGGGCTCTACACGGCGGCCGTCGGGCATCACTTCGCCCGTCCGGGAAACCGTTTCTGGAGGGTCCTGCACGAAGCGGGATTCACTGCGCGCCTCCTGTCCCCGTTCGAGGAGAGCACCCTTCTGGACGCCGGCATCGGGATCACCAATCTCGTCGCCCGGGCGACTTCCGCGGCTGCCGAGCTGACGAGACCCGAGCTCGAGAATGGCGCCCGACTGCTCGAGCACAAGGTGGCCGCCCTGGGTCCGCAGGTCGTGGCGATGCTCGGGATGCAGGCGTTTCGAACCGCCTTCGGAGCATGGCGAGCGAGCATCGGGCTCCAGCCCGAGCCCATGGCCGAGGCGCAGGTCTGGCTGCTGCCGAACCCGAGTGGCCTTCAAGCGCATTACCAGATGCCCGAGCTCGTCGCTCTCTTTGGCGAACTCCGCGCGGCAGTGCGAGCGAACTGAGCCTCAGCTCGCCGAGCCGGATTGTTCGGCAAGTCCACGTAGCACGCCAAGAGCCTCATCCGCGTGGCGGTCGGTGGCGAGCTCCGATTTGATCTCCGCGAGCAGGCGCCCGTCCGTGTTGATGACGAAAGTGGCCCGGCGATTGAACAACAGGCCGGGCCGTCTTGCTCCGAAGACCTGGGCGACGGACCGATCCGGGTCGGACAGCAACGGGAAGTCGAGCCCGTTCTTGATGCTGAATCTCTGCTGGCGCTCGACCGGATCCGCGCTGATCCCGATCCGCTGTGCTCCGAGGTCCGCGAATGCGCCGGCGAGGTCGCGAAAGTGGCGACTTTCGGCTGTGCAACCGGGAGTGAGCGCCCTCGGGTAGAAGAAGAGGACGACCGGACCCTTCTCCAGTTCGGTCGACAGCCGAACCATTCGGCCGTCATCGGCCTGGAGCTCGAAATCCACGACGAGATCGCCAACCTCCACGACGTCAGCCTATGGCGGTCGCGCTCGGAGGACGGGCCGCGCGCCGAGCCGAGGGTTTTGTCGCCACCCTGCCATCCACCAGCTCGCAGGGTTGGCAGGTAGGCACATCATCGTGACCCGCTTCGCTGCTAGCGTTCGCTCGTGGCTCGCCGAGCCGGTCCCAGTTCTCCCGACGGCACACGGCACACGGCGCCC
>DAIQQK010000064.1:0-17610 GCA_036786835.1 Acidimicrobiales bacterium
GGAGCGTGCTCAACAACCGTGTCTGACGTGCTTTCGCCAGTTCGGCGATTCCTTTAGCCATCGGAAGCCCCCCTCCGCTTGGTTCTGATGGGTAGTACGTCACTGTGAGGGCGGTATTGCGGTCCAACTAGCCCCACCAAAGCGAACTCCGGGCCGGTGAGATTCCCGCTAAAGGTCGGCGTGGGATCTGCCGATAAGGGGGGAGCACCGGTGTGCCCCGGTTGTCACCTACTCGTGGGCTCGACGAGGAACCGGAAGCCCAGCCCTTGTTACTCCCCGGTACTGGACGCGGTGGCCTGCGCGCGCTCAGGATTCAACCACGGGGGGTGCTCCGATCCGCAGACGGGGGCGACGGGAGGGCTTCGGCCCTCCCGATTCGCGTTTCCGCTCGGCCCGATAACGAGGATCGTTAGGGGGGCCTTCCTGAAGTCGCCCAAGTCGTTGCGGACCAGCTCTAGCTGTACTTGTCGGCAATCCGACTGGCGAGGTGACCAGCGTTGTTTGCACTCACGGCTGCTGAGGTCTTCGAGCGGCCTCTAGTCATGTCCTCAACGACCTTGGCCAACTCTTGGACCGCTCGCGCCAGGTCCCCGAAGTCCTCTTGGATTCGTTTCAGGTCGGACTCAGCCATCTAACCCCCCTTTTTCTTCAGAGGGGAACGCTCGGAGGGATCCGAAGTTACGGTCGGGGTGACACTTACCGTCAGAAGGCTGGTCTCAGCCAGGAGGCACTGGCAGACCGAGCGGGTGTCCATTGGACGTTTTTTGGCCAAACAGAGCGAGGCATGCGTAACTTGTCGCTCCACAACGTCTGCAAGCTCCCTGCCGGGCTCGGTGTCGATGCGGCGGTGCGTCCGTACTTGCTACGTGTGCTTTGCCTTTCTAGTGGCGAAGGCGACCGCATCGAGAAGGTGTTCGGGAGCGACCGGCTTCGTTAGGTGAGAGACGATTCTCTCGGCGTGTTGATGGGCCTCACCATCAAACGGGTATGCGGAGACGACCACTACGGGAGGGGGATTGGAAAGGTCCACGAGCAGGGACACGCCATCGAGCCGGGGCATCTTGATGTCGAGCACCATCGCGTCAAACCGCAGTGTGCGGAGCACTCGCCGCGCCGCTTCCCCGTCTGGAACTTGAATCGCCATGTATCCGGCGCTTTCGAGGACGTCGACTACCGAAGACCGCACGGCTTCGTCGTCATCGACTACGAGAATCGATGACGCGGTACGAGCGCGTTGGCTGGTCGGCGAGCCAGAATGAGAGCGCGCTGGTGCGTGCCACCGGTCATGGTGGGTTTCGACGACCTGATTTTCCACTGCCCCCAGATCTGTAACGGTGGGGAAGGCTATCGGTCACACCCGCGCTTCACATCAACATTCGATAAACGCAGAGTGAACACCTTGCGACATCCGCAGCGGCTCATCCAAAGTGGGGATGTCCTGACTCTCGGTGGGGATGTCCTGACTCGCGCAGTGGGGTCGTTCACGGATTTGTTACTCATTCCTCACGAAGAGTGCGCTTTCACTCGTGAGCCGGTGCGGGGATGGCGTCGAGCCGCCTTTAGTCGTCTGAACGCAGTCCCTCCTTTAGGAAGATGGGGATGAGTTGCGCTCGACCTGCTCCCTGAACCAGTCCCCGATTGCCTTCGCTGCTTCGACGGTTTCGTCGTCGGTCATGTCGGCGACGTTCGGTGGCGAGAAAGCTCCGAGCCACGTCACTCCCTTAGCTCGGAACTCCTCCTCGCAGACCGGGCAGATCATGAACGGGTCAACGATCTCGCCATGATCACCGTGCGTTTGATCGAGTGGCAGGATGCCACGGGCACCGCAGCGGGGACAGTGACGCGCGTCACGTTGGGCCAGTTTCATCCTCCGGTGGTCCCAGGACCTCGACCAGCCAGTTGTAGATGTCTTCGTTCATCTCCTCCTCTGACTTCGAGAGGTCGAACTGGATGTAGTGGCGCTCGGGTGGCGTCGCGCGTCGGTCATGGGCCAACGCGCCAGGCTCGCTTTGCATGGGAACCTCCTCATCGCGTGGCGTTCGCACCTTGCCGAGGCAGGTTGCGGGACCGTCAACGGGCCACGTCCCTCAGGTCACTCTGGATGAGCTGCACGCCCAGGATAGCTCTTGGTTGATAGTAGGGGCTTGCTCGGGGAGCCGACCTCCCCATTCTCCGACTGGCGACTTCAGCTATGGGGTACCGCCAGCCGGTGGCTATAGGACGGCTCGGAGTTTTGTTCTGAGCGACTCTTCTAATCGGACGAGTTCACGCCGTACTTCTGACCGCTCCGCCCTCTTGGGATCGCGAACGACACGACCTTCGGCATCAGGAGCTGAGTGGGGAGCGAGCCGGATGCTGTCGAAATCGTTAGACGCATTTTCGGCAAGCTCACGAGGCGATCGCCCCACCAATGCGCATAGACGGACAAGCTCCCGAAAGTCTCTCTCGACTTGCTGATCTGCCATCGTGTTCATCACGTCTTCAACGAGGTCGGGAAGGATCTCGCGGTAGATCTTGAGCCGCGTCTCCCTGACAACTTGTCTGCGCTGAACTACTACCGATCCGGCCAATGAGGCCGCACCACCTACGACAGCTCCGGCGACGGCTGAACCGAAGGCCACCGCCCAGCTCGTGTCTGCCATAGCCGAGGACACTAACCTGGTCACTTACATGCCGAGGTGGCGTGCCTGAGTCCAGGCGATACGAGTCGAAGGACTGCATCATGGATGAAACTCGGGCACTCGAACACGTAGACCGTTTCTTGGCTGAAATCGACCTGAACTATCAACTATGGAACTCAGGTTCCGGTTCAGCGCGTGATGAATCTCGTGATCGTTTGCTTGGACACCAACATTTCATTGCCGCCATTGCGGATGAGGCTGCACCAATCATTTCTGCTCGCATCCGAACGCGAGCTGGGCGCGGATGGGAGTGGCGACCGGCACGCGATGCGGCGGTGGAGCTTCGGGCCATCATCCTCAATCGGAAAGAACTGAAGGAGGTTCTAGGCCCACAAGGTCCGCGCCTGTCGGTTGGCAGTCTTCACCCCGGAGTGTGGGAGAACGCTGCTCCACTGTGGGAGGGAAGACACTTTCGGGAGGCAGTACAACGTGTTGCTACGTTCGTACTTGATACGCTCTTGCCAGCGAAGGTCAATCGTTTCGATGTCTTGGGTGTTCCCCTTCTTCAGGAGTCCTTCAGCCTCAGTGAGCCCGTTGTTGGTAAGCCCAGGCTTCGATTTCCCGACATACCAGTCGGTTCGGACGCTTGGAGAGATGCTCACGTAGGCGTGATGAGTTATGGGCAAGGTTGTGCAATGGCAATAAGGAACCTTGCGACTCACCGGCTCGATCAGCCCGACGAGGACGAAGCACTTGAGTTACTCGCTGCTCTGAGCGCTCTCGCCCGCTGGATCGACGAAGCTGAGGTTGCGCAAACAGAGGGTCGCCCTCGGGGTGAAGGATGAGCGTCACCTCTCAAGGTCCAGGCTGGTGGCAAGCCACTGACGGTCGCTGGTACCCGCCCGAGCAGCACCCGAAGTACGCACCTCCTTTGCCGCCACCAGGTTTTGCGCCTGGCCCGTCGTCTTACGGGAGCCCGTTCGGACCTTGGGTTCAGCCGGTCACAACGAGTGGACTGGCCATCGCCTCGCTGGTCCTTTCGATCCTTTGGATCGGAGGTCTCGGCTCGATTCTCGCTGTGATCTTCGGCATCGTCGCCCTGTCGCAGATTCGACAGTCCAAGGGAAGAATGCAGGGCACCGGGCTCGCGACAGCGGGGCTCGTCATAGGGGGGATCGGAGTCATCGGAATGGGGCTCCTGCTCACCTTCGCAGTGATCGTCGGCAACACCGTGAGCAAGGCCATCAAGGTGGTTCCCGTTCCGACGACGATCCCCGCCACCAACCTGACCCTCGACGCTCAAGCATGCTCAGCGCTTGCTGCTGACGAGAGACAGGGGGCGAGCGGACGGGCGAGCGCTTCTGCCATCGCCACGTTCGCCGCAGCGGCAAACGCCGCCGGAGCCAACGGCCAGGCTGCTGGACTGCCTGGACAACTCGCACGAGATGCCACTCAATACCGGAATGCTCAGGTGAGTGGCGGTTACGACTATATGTATCCAACCCCAGCGGTTGGGAACGATTGTTTACAAGTCGGAGTCACGGTTGGCTCCTCGACCAGCCCTTGAGGTCTTTCGTCTCGGCGAGCGAGACATGCCCGAACGTCGAGTTCGTGCGACTTGAATATGCTCACCTACCTATTCATTGGAGCCTGGCATGAGCGGTGGCGGTCAGCATCAGGGGCAATGGGTAACTGCTCCTGATGGTCTCGCTGCTTGGCAGCAACCTGATGGCAGCCTGTGGCGTCAGGCTCCTGACGGTAGCTGGGTGCCGTTGTCTCAAAGACCTCCGATCCCAGGAGGACCGCCCAGAGTCATCCGCTCCCTTGACGCGATCAGATGGGTGCTCATCGCCGGGCTTCTCTTCGGTGCCATCGGACTTCTGCTTCCATGGGTCACGGCCTTCATTGCGAGCGCAAGCGGGCTCGACACTGGTGACGGCAAGCTCTACGGGGCGGTCTTGCTCGGGACGGTGCTGTTCATGTTCTTGCGGATTCAGTTGCGAAGCACGGTGTTTGGCGTGCTGCTCCTCCTTGCTTGTCTCGCCATGGCGAGCATCGCGATCTATGACACAGCACACATCGCAGCTACTCCATCTGGGCCATTCGGTATCAGAGCGAATGCCGGTAGCGGGCTATACATCGACGCAATAGCTGGTGTGATCGCATCAGTCGTAAGCATCCTCGAACTTCGACGGCCCGCAGCTATCTCGTGAGGCAGGTTTAGTGGCGGCTGTGAACGTAACCCCGAAGGGCTTGAAGAAGCCGTTTTACACGCGCGGCTGGTTCGCCCCAACGGTTATCGGGGCAGTCGTGCTCCTCTTCATCGTCGGTTCGGTCGCAGGCGGAACCAGCAAGAAGAAGAATGCTTCTTCATCGACCTCATCCACCTCCACGAGCGCGAAGGCAAGCAAGAGCGCTTCTGGATCTTCCGACGACGATGAGGAAAACCTCAATGCGCCTGGCCTTCCCACGGTCGCCGGTGCCGTCGTAGCTCCGGGCTCTGGAAGTGATGCCGGTCCCTCGGGGTGCCGCAACGGCGATCCGCTGGCGAACGTGTATCACCCAAACCGGCTCAAAGTCGTCCAGACCTGTACGACAGTTGCCGGAACCGTGAAGTCAGTACACAGCGAGGACGACGGCGACGTTCACTTCGACCTCGCCCTCGATTCGCCTTACACACACCTACTCACCTCCGCGAATATGAGCGAGCAGCATGGCTGGCTGGTAGTGGAGATCGTTCCCGCTGACAGGCCAGGATGCACCCCTGGACAACCACCGAAACCAGCCTCGGGGACGTACAACTACGGGATGTGTACGGGTGCCGACGAGTCAGCTCCATCCATCGGGTCGCACGTATACGTCACAGGTCCGTATGTTCTCGATGAGGACCATCAGGGCTGGGCCGAGATTCACCCCGCCTGGGCCATCTCCTCTTCGCTTGGCAGCACGACGACTACGTCGACCTTGGCACCACCGACCACCACAACAACAAGTCCACCTCCCACAAGCCCGCCAGTCGTGGCTGCACCGCCACCCGCGCCAGAGCCGGAACCTCAACCGACTACACCTCCGACAAGTCCGCCACCAGCCCCGGCGGGGTGCTACCCCAAGACCTCGTCAGGCAACTGTTACGAGGCCGGGGAATACTGCCCCTCTGCTGACCACGGAGTGTCTGGAGTTGCTGGCGACGGTGAGCCGATCCAGTGCGTCGACAACAACGGTTGGAGGTGGGAGCCAGCATGAACCAATCGCCCTTGTCCTCCTCACCTCGTCGACCTAGCCGAACCACAAGCGGTAGTAACACGATCGTCGTAAGTTGACGAGGTCAGCGTCAGCTCAGGAGGACCCATGTTGGCCATCGAGTACGACGTTCAACCAGATGGCGTGATCGAACTCGTCGCCCTCATCAACGCCATTGACGAGGACGGTCACGATCCAACAGGGGAGGAGTGGCTGGCATGGCGGCGAACCCACGAGGACGAGGGGATGGGCTGTGCTCCGGTCCCACCTGCGGACCTGAAGGCCATGGAGGCAACCGAAGACCCAGCCGAGCTGCGCGCCATCGTGGAGCGGGTGATCCTCGCCGACCGAGCGACCAAGGAAGAGGTGGCGTCATGAGCACGACCCGATCCCAGCTCTACCGGTTCGCGCGAGACCTCGGGAACATCGAGGCCGTCGAGCACGGGTACAAGCGCGGCGGGCTCTCTGGAGCTGCCGGGGGAGCTGTCGAACGCCAGGTTCGACGGACTATCTACCGTCAGGGCAACCGGCAGATAAACAGGTTCGTGAGGGCGATTGGCCTCGGTCCCAGACGTTAGAACATGGGACGTGCTAACTCTGGTCTTGGACGTTAGCTACAAGCAACTCTCGAATCTCGTGGAGCTGGGCCTTCATCTCTGCTAGTTCCTGTGAGTGTTGCTCTTGCACGAAGAACGAAGCGATGGTGGCTGTCAATGCGCCAACGAGTCCGATGCCGGTGAACATGAGGGCTGCAGCTACCCATCTTCCGGCACCCGTCACTGGGACCTTGTCTCCGTAGCCGACTGTCGTAACCGTCACAACAGCCCACCAGAGCGCATTTCCGAAACTGTGGATCGCACTAGCCCCGTTGGAGTGCCTCTCGAAGAAGACCTCGAGCCCTGCGCCAGCAAACACCATGGTGGCCACGGCCAGAAGAACAAACTGGAGTCCGTGATGCGCCAACACTGCTCGCGCCCTCTTAAGGCTCCCAGCAAGCACCAGGACTACTCTCCCCAAGCGAACAACTCGGAAGAGCGCAGCGAGTCGAAGAGGACGAAGTATCGGAACGGCAACAACGGCTAGGTCTAACAGATGGTGCCGGATGAAGGCTCGCCGGTCGACTGCCAGCCAAAGCTTCACGGCGTACTCCACTCCAAACGCTGCCCACACAAAGTAGTCGATGGCTGCGAACGCGAGAGCCACGGAGCCATGAAGCTTGGTTGCCAAAGGGACGACGAGGACAGGTAGCCACAGCACCGCCAGCACCACCATAACCGGGTCGATGCGAGATGAGAATCGTTCGAGAGCTACTTCTTGGTGAGTATCTGGGGCAGTCATAGGAAGCAGGATATTTCTGAGCCGAGGGCCGCGCCTTCAGAACTTTGTGGTGTCCCGATTCGACTTTCCCCTGTTGCACTCGTCGCACAACGCCTGCAAGTTGCTGATGTCGTTCGAGCCACCTAGTGACCTCGGAACTATGTGATCGATTTCGATGCGCCGTTCCTTGCTTGTAGCACCGCACAGGGCGCATCTCCCGTTGGCAGCGGCCAGCACCCGGTAGCGAACGTCTGTCGGGACGGGGTCGGTCAGAACGAGTCTGTAGTCCCAGGTGGCCATGCCTCGGCGCTTCACGAACTCGCCGAGCTTCTGTTCGCACAGGACGATCAGCTCGGCCCGTTGCTCGTAGGTGAGGGTCTCGACGTTCAGCTTGATGAGATCACCCTCCCGGTCTACGACCCCGTGACGTCGGAGGACAGGCAGCGGCATCTTCTTGATCCGGTCCTCGTAGTAGACGACCTGGCTCTCGTCTCGGTCGAGAAAGGCCATCGCGACCTGTCTCAGAGTGGCGGTGCCCCCAGTGTCGACCAGGGTACGGATGAGTAGGGGCTGGTAGATGTGGCTCATCCTCATGCGATGATCGATGAAGTCCACCAGATCGTCGAAGGTCAGCCGCTTACTTGTCATATCCCAGAGCGTACGGCCCGAGGGTTGAAACCGCCGGGACAGAGAAGTTCCCTCTTCATTCGTTGAGTCTTCGGTCCTAGCATTCGGAACCAGTGGAGGACCTGAAAGTCGACGATCCCAGGACCCTCGGACGCTACAAGCTGCTGGGTCGCGTCGGCTCTGGTGGCATGGGCATCGTTTACCTCGGGGAAGACGAACACGGCGGTCGCGTGGCGGTAAAGCTCATCCGATCCGAGCTTGCTGATGACCCGGCGTTCCGCAATCGATTCCGTCGTGAGGTCGAGGCTGCCAGACGGGTCGGCGGCATCTGTACGGCCAAAGTCTTGGACGCCGACCTCAACGCCGAGCGCCCGTTCCTAGTCACCGATTACGTCGAGGGGGGAAGCCTTTCCGACTATGTCGCAACCCGCGGCCCGCTGACCGGAGATCGACTCGTCGGCCTTGCCGTTGGGCTCGCAGAAGCCGTTGTGGCCATCCACGCGGCGGGGGTCATTCACCGTGACCTCAAGCCCTCGAACGTCCTCATGGCTCCCGAGGGACCGAAGGTCGTCGACTTCGGTATCTCGCATGCAGCCGACATCACGGCGATGACCCAGTCGAGCGTCATAATCGGCTCTCCGGCGTGGATGGCTCCTGAGCAAGCAACGGGGAAGCCAACCACCACAGCGGTGGACGTGTTCGCTTGGGGGGCAACCGTGGCGTTTGCCTCGACGGGCCGCTCGCCCTTTGGAGTGGGCAAACCCGACGCCGTCATCTACCGGCTCGTACATGAAGAGCCTGACCTGGATGGCGTTGATGACAAGTTGCTACCCCTCGTCCGGGCGGCGCTGAGCAAAGACCCGGCAGCGCGTCCAAGTGCCGATCGGTTACTTGTCGGAGTTGTCCAAGACGCAATGCCATCTGTCGTGTCGGCATCCGGCGGGGAGTCACTCGCTACTGCTGTCTTGGATCGCACTTGGCAAAACCAACCCCCTGTTGTTCAGCCACCGCCGTCGACTGCTCGAAAGAGACGGACGGTGTTGATAGCCGCTGGAGCGACCCTTATTGCCTTAGCTGCTGCTGGAACAGGCATTGCCCTCGCGTTGAACACGACGCCAGGCCACAAGGCCCCCAGTCGCAGTCTGTCGTCGTCACATCCACCGACAACTTCTTCATCTACCACAGAGAGCACGTTGGCGACGAGTCCGACAACCTCCTCCGCATCATCGCTCGAATCGGCCTCGGTCCCACTTATCGTTTGTCCCACCACGTTCGCCGTGTCGACCCAGCCAACGGCGTCCAGTCTGCCCTCCTCGACAACCGTCGACGTGTCTAGCGATCTCGTAAACCAGATCGCGGTTTACACCGACGACGGGGGCGCGATGAAGTTAGTAGGACCGGCTAACTGGCATTGCAGCGCGAGCTACGGAGCCGATGGCAGTGGAGGCGTGTCGATCTACCCAGCAGGACAATCGGCACCGAGCGCTGGGCCATTTACGGCTTCGTCTGCCGAAGCGGTTGTCGGCATTGAGACTTCGGCCTGCGCGGGTTGTCGGGAGTTTCAGGCGTGTCCGTTGTTTTCGTCTGCCGCTTCCGACCTTCAGCGAGATGAAAATCTCACCTGCCGGGAGACTCCTCCTCCCGAGGAAACTGTGGATCAACTCAGTGCGGGAGTCGTCGCTTTCCAAGACCCACCCGGTGTCGCCGGGGATGGCAGTCCGTCAGGAGGTCCATATCCAGCCAACGGGGTCATGACCTATTACTCGGGCAATGACAACGGGAGTTGGCTCGATACCTGCACACTGCCCGCAAACGAGAGTCAGGTTTGCACAGTGGCACTCAACACCTTCGTGGATTGGTATGGGACCATGTGAACGTGGGAACTGCGAAGCACGGTAGACGTTGACCTGGAGAGGTAGCGCTGGCCTAGCTGAATCCAGGGTTGTCACGTAGCCAGCTTTCCCACAAGGTGGTCAGGATGATGACGGTGGCTCACCTGTCACGTCTTATTGCTCTTGGCACGCTTGGCGTAGTTCGGCAATATCAGCGCTCCGATGAGGAGTGAGAGCCCCCCCGCTGACCACTCGCCCTGGACCATCGCTGCAATCGAACCGACGATGAACACCAGAGCAACGGGTAGGCGGAGCAGGTTGCCGAAGGCGACGAACGGTCCCGTCGAGATCACTCGCACGGACCCGTCGGGCATCTGGGTTGGGTAGTAGCGCCGGTATCGCACGCCTGGAGCATGGCACCTGGGTGTGTTGGTTCTGCAGAGCGACAGGGTGAGTTCTTCAGATGCTTGGGCGCCGACGGTCCCTCGTTTCGGGAGGGACCGTCGGCTGCCCCTGTGACCGAGCAGCTCAGGTGCCCAGCCTGCGCCAGCAGCGACGTGATGGCGGTCCTTTACGGTTATCCGGCCCCCGACATGATCGAGGCGAGGCAACGAGGAGAAGTTGCCCTAGGTGGGTGTGTGATCCGAGACGAGAACCCGGATCATGCGTGCCGGTCATGTGGTCACCGGTGGCTAGTGGAAGCAATAACCAAGCGCTGACCTCCTCGCCGAAGGTCATGGCCCTGCGCGTATCGGGCTACAAGGAGCTGGCGGGGATCCGTCAACTGGCCAGAAGGAAACAGTCAGGCGGGTGACGAGGTGCTGGAAGCGGCGGGCACTTCGTCCCAGGGTGCTGGCTGACCGGCCAGGGTCCGAGTTGCTGCGATGATCGCACCGTGAGCACCTGGGGTGGGGAGCTTTACGGTGACCCCTGTCGTGATTGCGGTTACGAGTGGTCCATCTCGCAGTCGGATGCGGTCTCCCTAGTGCTGGGGCTCCCCGAGAACTACCACGACCTCCTTAGCGGGGCCGACGGGCGCGAGCGCCACCGCGAGCTGTCGTGGTCGGTCGCCGGGTACGTCCTCCACGTCGCAGACACCCTCCGCATCTGGGCGGAGCGGCTCGCCGGTATCGCTCTCGGGGCTCCCAGCACCGTCGCGGGTTACGACGAGAACCTCTTGGCTCAGGCGCGGGCCCACGAAGCGATCGCTCTCGAAGGTGCCCTGTGGTCGCTCGACCGGGCGGTGGGGGACTGGGCTGAGGCCGTGAGGCTGGCCATCGAGAAACTGGTGGGTGCTCGTCCACCCAGAGCGTGGCGAGCAGACCGTTCTCGATGTTGTCGGGTCCAATGCCCACGACGCGTACCACCACCGGTGGGACATCGAGCGGTCGTTGGAGGCCGACGCGAGGTGACGGGCTTGGGCTCTTTTCCTCAGGCCGCGAACAGGCCGCGAGAGTGATGTAGACAACCGAAGTTTTCGACATTCAACGGAAGCGCTTTTCTACGGTGAGCCAGCGTATTGAAGTTTTCCCTGTTCAGTGCATCGACCCGATGACGTTCGCAACGTAGAAGTCGGCGGTTCGAGTCCGCTCACCTCCACCAGAGTTTTGACTCTCGAATTTTGACTCTCGAATTTGACTCTCGAACAGGAAGGCCGCCTCTTCATGACTGTGAAGTCTCGGTAGGTCTGCGACACCATGGCTTCGTGAGCGCATACGCACTCCGATGTTCTCCAGGTGGAATCCGGTGCAGTGCTCATGGTTCCCGTCGTTGAAAGACAGACACGTTGCAGATCTGTGCGACAATGACGGCCATGCGCACTGGGCGGGTGCTGCGTGAGGCGGTCGTTGGGCTTTCCCTACTCATCGGTGCCGGCGTCGTGTCGCCCGGCATGGCCAGCGCGGCACCCGCGAGGCCCCACTACCCGGTCGTCTGGTCGTTTCTCCCCTCGGCGATCGTCTCAGCTGCCGAAAACGGGCCCGATGTGGCGCCACCGGGGTCCAACCTCCCATGCACGCCGAGCTCTGCTCACCCGTACCCTGTGGTCCTCGTGCACGGCTTGGCCGGTGATCAAAACGACAACTGGCAGGCGATGTCGCCCTTCCTGGCCGACAATGGTTACTGCGTGTACTCGCTCACATACGGGAACATGGCCTCACTGCCGCGGCCCTTCGACCAAGTCGGCGGGCTCGCAGACATGGTGGCCAGCGCGCAACAGCTCGCTACATTCGTCGACCAGGTTCTGGTCGATACACACGCGCGAAAAGTGGACATCGTGGGCCACTCCGAGGGCGGGACGATGCCCGACTACTACCTCAAGTTCCTCGGAGGATCAAAGGTGGTGGCACACTTCGTGATATTGAGCGGTGTGCTGCACGGGACCACCTTCTGGGGACTCTCCGATCTCTACGATCTCGGGTCAGCCTACGGATACTCCTCGGAAGAGGTGTCACTCCTTGCACCGTTGTGCGCATCCTGCACTGAGTTCCTCCAAGGCTCGAGTTTTATCAAGAACCTCGACACCTCAAACGGGCATGCGACATTCGACGAGGCCGCGACGTGCCCCTACGACGGCGCCGCAGTGGATGGTGTGAGATACACCTCGATCGCCACTGAGAACGACGAGCTGGTACGGCCCTATACCAGCGATTTCGTCGATCCCAGATGCGCCGGGACATACGGAATTGGCGTGGCAAACATCGTGGTACAGCATCAATGCCCCACCGACGAGGCAGATCACCTGTCCATCGAGTCCGACCCGGTGGCCGCTCGGGACGTGCTCAACGCGCTTGACCCCTCGCGGCCCGAGCGCGTTGGCTGCGCCTTGACGCTGCCGGCGGTCGGCTGAGAGATCGTAGGTCCGACTCGGGGCCACCCAGTGGCGCTCAGGCTCCAACTTCGCTGGAGGCGATGCCGGCCCTGGCTACGAGTTGCTCGTAACACCCTCGGAGCAGGCGGCAGCTGTCATGTTCCTCGGCGACGTAGCGACCGAGGAGCTCGCCCGTGGCGATGTCGATCGAATGGTCCTTGAAGACGTCGTCGAAGTAGCAGAGGACCTTTTCAAGGTCGTGCAGTCCGAAGCGCTCCAACTTCTCGACGTCCGAGATGTCAGTCGATCCTGCAATCGCGACCCGGTCCTGCAGGCCCTGGTCGTCCTTTTCGCGGACCTCGTAACCCAACTCGTTGATGCGCTTGGCGAAGGTCATTCCGTGCTCGCCCTCTCGGGCGGCCACGGTGCTGAGCACACTCCTGACATCGGGATCAGGAGTGACCTCGATCCACTCTTGAAGATATTCATAGGCACGCGACTCGTTGAGCGCGATCGCATTGAGGAGCCCCAGGTAACTTGGCTTATCCGACAACTCTCCGCTCCTTTCGGGTATCGAGCTCCGGCTCGGTGCACAGGCGGGTGAACGTCAGTTCGAGGTAACCGAACCGCACCCTCTAACGGTAGATCGATCGGACGTGTGGTGCCGAGAACTTCATCCGGTGGCGCTGGCCTGGGAGCTTTGAGATCCTTCCACCAGATCACGGTGTGCGAGATCCCGGGCCCCAAGTGGCAAGCTGAGGGGACTTTGGATCGGCGACGAACATGAGTGAGCCTTCTCATCACGTCGGCGGGCATCACGCTTCTGGAGAGGTCAGCCGGCGATATCTGGTGATGGCTCTGGGACTGATTCTCGGCTTCATTGCTGCCGAAGTGATCGTTTCGGTGCTCGCCCGCTCACTGGCGCTGCTCGCCGATGCCGGCCACATGTTGACCGACGCCGGTGCTCTCGCAGGCTCCATCTGGGCCATGAAGCTGGCCGGTCGCCCGGCCACCCCGACATGGTCGTATGGGCTCAAGCGGGCCGAGATCCTTTCGGCTGCCGCAAACGGAGTGACCCTTCTCGTCGTCGGAACCCTTGTCGGCGCGGAGGCGATCAGGCGGCTCGTGCACCCGGACCACGTGCGGGGAGTCCCGATGCTGACCGTGGCGCTCATCGGGGTCGTCGTCAACGTCGGGGCGACGTGGGCGCTGAGCCGTGCTGACAGGCGATCGCTGAACGTGAAGGGAGCATTTCGGCACGTCGTCACTGATCTCTATGCATTCATAGGCACGGCCGTGGCAGCTCTCGTGATCATCACGACGAGCTGGCAGCGCGCCGACCCGATCGCCTCGCTGGTCGTGGTCGCCCTTTGTCTCCAAGCGTCATGGTCCCTTCTCAAGCCATCGGGACACATCCTGCTCGAGGGCACGCCCCAGACCGTCGACCTCGACGAGGTCAGGCGACACATCGAAGAACTGTCCGAAGTTCTCGCTGTCCACGACCTTCACGCATGGTCACTGACGAGCGAGCTGCCCTCGCTCAGCGCCCACATCGTCGTAACGGACGAGGCGCTGCAAGACGGTGGGGGAGGGGTCGTCCTCGATCGTCTCCAGCACTGCCTGGCCAATCACTTTGACGTCGAGCATTCAACCTTCCAGCTCGAAGCGGCGACCCACGCTCAGCACGAACCGGGGATGCACGGATGAGAAGGCCTTTCTCCTGACACTCAATCGGATGTCTGTGACAGTTTGAACACCCGCCTTGCGTTGTCGCGCAGAAAGGCTGCTGAGGTCTCCTCGTCGAGTTCGAGCGAGTCCAGCTCTTCGAGGCACTCGGCAGCAGGCCAGGCTGGGTGGTTCGATCCGAACAGCACCTTGAACCGCCCGTGCTTGCGAATGTAGGCGACGAGCTCCGATGGGTAGCGAGTCACCTTGTACGCCGAAGTGTCGATGTAGACGTTCGGGTACTTGGTGGCGAGAGCGATCATCTCCGTCGTCCACGGGTACCCGACGTGTCCCCCGACGATGACGAGGTCGGGGAAATCGAGCGCAACATGGTCGAGGTAGGGGATGGGCCGGCCCGGCTCGGACGGACGAAGGGGGCCGGTGTGGCCGACCTGGGTGCAGAAAGGGACCCCGAGCTCCACGCATTCGGAGTACAGCGGGTAGTAGTGACGATCGTCAGGAGGCAGGTTCCAGAGCCATGGCAATGCGCGCAAGGCCTTGAATCCCAGCTCTGTGACGCATCTGCGCAGCTCCTTCACAGCTTCTCGGGGACGCGCCAGGTCGACCGCGGCTACGCCGACGAAGCGGTCCGGATAACGCTCGACGGATCGCGCGACCTCTTCGTTCGAGATGATCGGTCCCTCGGGCCCGTACCACGCGCAGAGCAGTCCGACGCTCACGCCCGCCTCGTCCATTGCGCTGACGGTCCATTCGAGCGGGAGGTCCTCCTGCGGAAGCCGGCCGTGGGACCAGGATCGCAGCGACTCGAACATCGGATGCCGCAGCATCCCTGAAGACGGATGCTGCATCCAGGCGTCGATGATCCTCGCTTCGTCCACGTCTACGTCCATCTATTCGATCTTCCAGTGAGCAGGTCGAAGTATCGCGCTCCCGAGCCTGCGTTTCCCGAGTCGTTCGCCCTGACTGCCAGACCACTCACGTGCTCAGCACAGAGATGGTTATGAGAACGGCGTCGTAGAGGAAGTGGGCCATGATCGGCCGGTTGAGCCTTCTGTGCTTCTGAAAGGACCTCGTGACGAAGTATCCGAACGGAATCAAGAGGAACACGCCGATGCCGTAGTAGATGTGGTAGCTCGACCGGAGGACGAGGCTCAGGATCAGAGCCCGGTTCGGCTGCCAGCCGAGTTGCTCGAGCCGCACCAGCAGGTATCCATTGATCGTGACTTCTTCGGTGATGGCGGTGATCGCCGACAGGACGATTCCGTAGACGACGTAGTACGTCGGTACGCGCCCGATCACCGGTGGGTTGACGAACTTGGTGGCGTGCACGAGGAGAGGGGCGAACGGGATGAGGATGACGAACTCGCTGGCGAAGCTGAGGACGGCGAGCCCCAGGCCCGGCCAGACGTCTAGCCCCCACGAGGGAAGTCCGAGCCCGAGGCGCGACCGGGTCTGGCCCGTTCTGGCGAGCAGGAACAGCGTGATGGGTACGACTGCAGCGATCCCCAGATATCCGAGGATCCCGAGGATCATGTTGGTGAGGGGCTCACCGTTCACGAAGGTGGGGAAGCGGTTGATGTCGGTGACACCCTCTGCGTGTTGCACCAGCGGGACGATGGCCCCGCCGATCGCGGGGACCAGGAACGCGATCAGCACCCAGCGCGTCTCGCGGACCAGGCTGCGGCGAGTCGGCTCGTCGACACGAACCTCGAAGGGTTGGGCGGCTGGTTCGACCGGCACCAGGATCCAGTAGCGCCAGTCGGGAGGTGGTGGCGGCCACTGCGGCGGCGGGACCCATCCCGGAGGCGGAGTCCAGCCCGGGGGTGGCTCGGGCCATCCCGGTGGCGGGCGCCAGACCCACATTTGCGACTGCATCAGGACGGCTTCTCAGAGACCGGACAGACCTCGAGTGAACCGGCCGCGCCGTCAGGCCCTGCCTGTGAGGGTAGGCGCCTCACCTTCAGATGGCCTCGGGGCGCAGCTCCGCGTCGCTTCCTCCGTCCACGAACAGCACCGATCCGTGCACGAACGCGTTCGTCGGATCGAGAAGGAACTCGACCGCGCTCGCAACTTCATCTGGCGTTCCGATTCGTCCGAGCGGCACGGGAAGTGCTTCGACCATTGGACCTACGAAGCTGTCCGCGAGGATTCCGTCGAGCATCGGGGTGTCGATCGGTCCCGGGGCGACGGCGTTGAGGCGCACTCCGGTTTCCCCCCACTCCCGGACACGACGGCGCATAGCCTTGACGAGGGCGAGCTTGGTCATTCCGTACACAGTCGTTCCGTCGAGGCTGGCCGCCAGAAGAACGGCCCCGTCTTCGTCGCCTTCTTCCAGGGCTCTCAAAAGTCCCGCGTTGCGGGGAGTGAGGCTCGCCGCGTTTGAGGCGAAGACGACGGCGGCCGGTGAATCTCCGCGCCCGAGCGCGCCGACAATGCCGTCGAGGAGCACCACGGTGCCGAAGTAATTGACCTTGGCGATCTCGGTCGGCTCTTCGTGGGGGCCGAGACCTGCACAGGTGACCAGGCAATCGAGCCTTCCGCCGGTGACGTCGAGCACCGCCTCGATGGCGGATCGGCGCCCTCCCCCGGTTCCGAGATCGGCGAGGATATCGGCGTCCCGGCGATCGACGCCGATGACTCGAGCTCCGTGGCGAGAGAGCCTGTCGCAGAGAGCTGACCCCATCCCAGACGCCGAACCGGTAACCACGGCCGTGCGGCTCGTCTTTGTCACGGCGAGTCCCCTCTCGGGCGAAACGCCCGGAAGCGAAATGCGCGCTCGGCGCGCTGCACGTCGACGTCGACGAAGCCTGTTCGTTGGAGCCGGCCGGCGAACGTATCAGGGTCGACCAGCTCCATCGTGTCGAACAGATGGGCGACTTTGAACAGGAAACTCGAGGTGCTGTCGGAGCCTGCGAAGACTCCGCCGGGACGAAGGACCCGAAGAACCTCTGCGAGCAAGCGGTCCTGCTGCTCTGCCGAAGGCACGTGGTGAAGCATCGTGAACGACACCGTCGTGCTGAAGCGGGCGTCTGCGAAGGGCATGCGGGTGGCGTCGGCGGTCACGACCTCGACATTGGTCCCCTCGAGGCGCACGCGAAGGGCGTCAGCGAGCCGGGGGTCGATCTCGATCGCCGTCATCCGTGGTGCCCAATTGCGCAGCAGCTCGGTCGTCGAACCCGGTCCCGGACCTACCTCGAGCACGTCCTCTCCAGGCGCGACCCCGTCGAGCACCCATGGAAGGAGCCGGTTCTCGACGGTGGATGCCCAGCGATCGCTCCGGCAGTACCAGCGGTGGAACCGGTTCACGTGCGATTCAGCTCCGCGTGTAACGAAGGAACAAGAACCCGTCCTCTTCGCAGACCGAAGCCAGTGTCATATCGAGAGGATTCGGGATCTCGATCCCGTTGAGCACGCGGGCTCCGTCGCCGGCGAACAAACGTGGCGAGACGGTGAGGCAGAGCTCGTCGAGTAACCCTCC
>DAIQQK010000005.1:0-67184 GCA_036786835.1 Acidimicrobiales bacterium
GTCGAAGGGGCCCAACGTCCTTCCCCTCAGGTCGACGACCCAGCCTGACCGGTCGGCGACCGTCACCGTCGTGTCGTGGTCCGAGGGATTGAAGACCCTCAGCTCCAGGACTCCCGCGACACGGCGCAGCGCCGACACCTCTGCGCCTTCGACTTCGAGGGAGCTGCCGCTCGAGTCGCGCCATCCGCCCCCCGGCGCGTATACGACCTCGAGATCTCCTATCGCCTCTGCGGCCATGCGGTACGGGTCGTCGCAGGACAGACAAAGCGAGTAATTCGCCTCGACCCGCTGTCCCAGGAGCTGAAGCCCGTCCACGGGAGTGAGGGGGCCTGCGGGCAAGGGCCTGTAGGACATTCCGAGACGAGAGAGCATGCCCGTCGAGCGCAAGAGAGTGAGTGCGAGGCCGTGGGCGCGTCGAGCTCCATCTGATTCCTCGATGTCGACGAGCTCGTACTCCGTGGTCGCGTCGTGCACCACCGTCAGGCCTCCGGCGCTCACGAAGCGTTTGGCGGGGAAGGTCGGAAGCCCGAATTCGTCGGCCCTTCCCTCAGCTTCGAGGCCTCGCTCGACCACTCCGAATGCGCACTCTGCGATCGACTGCGGCGCAGCGGTGGGCAGGGGCATGTGAACCCTTAGTCGATGGTCTCGCGCAGGGTTCACGAAGGTAGTGGACACCCGTACGAAGCGCTCCTCTGCGCACAGCTCGAGTGTGGTCGACACCTCCACCTTTTGTTCGCCGGTGCGCGCCCTGCTCGAGCCGTCGACATATTCAGGCCACGTGTACTGCGAGACGATCACGATCCTTCCCCTGACGGGGCCTCTCTCGCTGATCGAGACGCTCACGCTGTCGGGGGTATCGACCAACTGATCGGATAGGGGAGGCGAGTAGTTGTAGGAATCCCCGTGGTCGCCTCCGTCGACCAGCCTGCCGAACCCGCGCAGGCCGTCGACGGCGAAAGTCCCCTCGGAAGAATCGACCGCGACGCTGACGAGACCGTTTCGTATGACGACTTCGGCCGCATCGCCCTCGACGATCGTCACGGGATTCGAGAGCTTCTCGGGCTCGGCCGGCTTCCAACCGAAGCCCGGGACGTTCGACACTCTCGCGAGCACGCGCTGTGTCGGGGGCTGGTCGAGTCGAATCCGCACGACGGAATCCGGATGAGCCCCGAGCCGGGTATAGAGATCCTGCTTAATCGTCGAGATCGGAACGTCGTAGCGCTCCTCGCTTCCGAAGCCGATCGTGATGTCGATGCCTGTCTCGTCCTCGGCCACCGACACGCTCTGTATCCACGTGTGAGTGTCGATCTGGCTGCCGTCGGGCAGCATTCCGAGAATGGTCCGCACGGTTGGCGCGTCGAGTGTCAAAGCACCGAGACCGCGCGGTATGCCGAACGCCCCGGGCTCCTCCGGCAGCCCCTGGGTGTCCGGGGGGGCGGAATTGCCCGGCAGCACTATCTCGATCGTTCCGCCTCGGGCGTGTGCCGAGGGATTAACCACCACCGGCCCCGGTTCTGCCAACGACCTCGAAAACGCCTTCAGGGCCTGTTCGGCGAGACCGTCTCCTATTTGACGGGCTTCGGCGTAGCGCTCGAGCACGGCATCGGTCACGTCGTCGACGGAGCACGCGCACACCGAGTCGTGGGCAGCATTCCGGACCATCTGCGTCCAAGCCAGCTCGAGCAAGCGCGAGGGCCATTGCTCGGCAGGCAGGAGGAGAGCGCACAAGGGCTCCGCCCTCTTCTCGAGGGCTCGCTCGGCTTCGGCCACCCGCCGCCTGACGTCGACTCGGTTCGAGGTCACGCCCATGAGCACGTTCGCCCTCGCGCCCGAGCGCAGCTCTCCTCTCCAGGTGGACAGGTCCTGCGCGACCGCCCTTTTCAGATACGAGGCAAGCGACGTGACTTCGAGGTCGAACTCGTCCTGTAGCTCGTTCGCCTCGCCGACGACCCGGCCGAGCCACGGCTGGGGCTCCTGGTGGTCGGTCCCGTCCATGAACAGCATCCCGTCGAGGAGAAAGCTCCCGACCTCCTTCTCGTGGTCCGAGATGCGTCGCACGAGAGCCTCTGCGTCTTCGGGAATGGAGGCTCCGTTGCCATAGCCGACGACCAGGTACTCCGCTCGAACACCGGAACCGTCGAGCGCTTCCCAGCGAAACGCATTCTTCTCGATGACGGCCGGCACCCCGCGCCACACCACCGCGTGCTCGAAGCCCGCGAGCCGAAGCAGCTGAGGCATCTGTGCGACGTGACCGAACATGTCCGGGAGGTAGCCGACGTCCATCACCCCGCCGAAGGCAGCGCCCCTCTGGATACCCATCTGCAGGTCCCTGACGATGGTCTCGCCCGATACCAGGAACTCGTCCATGAGGATGTACCACGGGCCCATCGTCAGCCGTCCCGACGCCGCGAGCGCCCGGATTCGGTCTTCCGCCTCGGGCCGCACTTCCAGGTAGTCGTCCACGACCGCCATCTGGCCGTCGAGGAGGAAGGTGGTGTACGAGGGATCGCGCTCGAGCAGGTCCAGGAGCCCGTCGATCAGGTGCACGAGCCGCAGCCGGAAGGTTTGGAAAGGCTCGTACCACTCACGGTCCCAGTGCGTGTGGGGGACGATGGAGACGCGGCGCGGCATGGGACGAGGCTATAAGAAGAGAATCGAGGTCATTGCCTCGCCGTCCAACCGTGTTCTGAAAGTGGAATCGTGTCCGACGAGACAGCTGCCGGAGATGTTCATCTACAGGTGACCGTGACAGCTTCGAGCCCCGAAGAGGCTCGTCTTCTCGGGTCCATGGCCGTCGAGCGGAGGCTGGCAGCGTGCGCCCAGGTGTCCGGGCCGATCACCTCCACCTACTGGTGGCAGGACGAAGTCACCACGAGCGACGAGTGGGTCTGTGTGCTCAAGACGAGGGCCGATCTGTTCGGGGCCCTTGCACGAGCACTACGCGAAGCGCACAGCTACGACGTGCCCGAGATCGTCGCCACGCCGATCACTGGTGACACGGCATACCTGAGCTGGATCGACGAAGAGACACTGGGCCTGAAGTAGCGTTCGGTCATGGCGACGTTCCTCATGCTCTCGACGATCGGACCAGAGGGGATGGCGACTCTGCGCCAGAACCCGCGCCGGGTCGAGGAGGTGAACGGCGAGGTCGAGGCGATGGGAGCGAAGGTCGTAGCGCAGTGGGCGCTGCTCGGAGAGTACGACTTCGCGACGGTGATCGAGGCTCCCGACGAGAAGACGATGCTGAGGGTCGCGGTGAGCCTCGGGGCCAGAGGAACGTTGAAGACCAAGACGTTGTCGGCTCTACCTGTGGCCGACTTCGTTGCTCAACTCGAGAAGAGCTGAAGAGCCGAGAGTGACGCCCGAAGTTCTACGGGCTCAGTACCACCACAAGCCTTGCTTGCGCCTTTCGGGTCTGACCTCGTCGCTCGAGAGAGGCTCGGGCAGGATGCTGCCGTCCGAGACCCGTCTCACGCGGTACCCGTCACCGCTCAAGTGCTCGGCGACCTCGAACCCGTGTGTCCACGACCCGATGTACCGGGTCTTGACGTCCACCCGTGTTCCGGGAGCCAGCGCTTCGGATGGCGCGTTGCTCATCTCGATCATCGTATTGACCATGCCCCTGGCCTCCTCCGATCCCCCGCCCGACGGGTCTCTCGGGGCCTGGTCGCCTGAGCGACCTCCTTCATGATGCGCGCCGTGGACGCCCCTAGCAAGGGTCGGTCCAACAAAAATGCGCAATCCCAAGAACCTCCGGCGAATCGCCGGCGCGCCGTGCGCTCGCGTCCGGGGAGCAAGAAGGAAAAGGGCTTGTGGGACAGCGGTTTCAGGATCGTCGCCGGGGTGGACGAGGTAGGCAGGGGTGCGTGGGCGGGACCACTGAGTGTGGGTGTCGCCGTGCTGTGCGCACCGATTACCCGGATTCCCAGAGGGATGCGTGACTCGAAGCAGGTCCTCGAGGGCGACCGCGAGCAACTCTTCGACAAGGTGGCCTCTTGGTGCACGGCCTGGGCGGTCGGGCACGCCGCTCCCGGCGAATGCGACGAGCTCGGCATGACCGCAGCCCTTCGGCTTGCGACATCGAGGGCGTTCGCCCAGGTTCCGGCCGACCTCCTGCCCGACGCGGTGGTGCTTGACGGTTCGTTCGACTTCGTGAGCCGTGTCAGCTTCGACCAGCTTCTGGATTCGGGCCTGCCGGCGAGCTGGGATCCCGTCGTGCACACTGTCGTGAAGGCAGATGCGAGCTGTGTCTCGGTCGCAGCTGCTTCGGTGCTGGCCAAGGTGACCCGTGACCGGATCATGCGCTCGTGTGCCGAGTCGTATCCTCCGTTCGACTTCGAACGCAACAAGGGGTACCCGTCGCCCAGTCACAAGCGAGCCCTAAGAGGCTACGGGCTGACGGCGATCCACCGTCGGTCCTGGGTGTTCGTCGAGGATCTCCCGTGGGCGGACCCGTCGTCGTCACGCCTTAGGCGCCGGCTCCTTCGGGAGCCCGAGGACCCGCTCGCCGATGATGTTGTGCATGACCTCGTCGGTGCCGCCGGCTATCCGCAACCCTGGGACGCCGAGGACGAACTGGGCCCAGGCGAAGGTTCCCCATTCGCCTGAGTTGGCCAGGAGCTTCGGGCCCAGCACAGACGACAGAAGGTCGCTCATCCTCCTCATGTTCATCGTGAGCGACAGCTTGGCGATGGACATCTCCGGCCCGGGGAGCTGGCCTGCGGCGACCTTTGCCATGGCTCGGAGGTTCGTGTAGCTCGCGACACGGGCGTTTATGAGGATCTGGGCAAGTTGTTGCCGGACCAGAGGGTCCGCTCCGCGTCCCTGGTGTTGCACCATCTCGATCAGTCGCTGGCTCGTGGAACCGCCGCCCGAGGACATGCCTCCTCCGATCGCGGCGCGCTCGTTCATGAGAGTGGTGAGAGCCACCGTCCACCCTCCGTTCACATCGCCTAGGCGGTGGGAGTCGGGGATCCTGACGTCGGTGAAGAAGACCTCGTTGAACGAGGCGCCACCGGTCATCTGCCTGAGGGGTCGCACCTCTACCCCGGGAGCGTGCATGTCGACTACGAAACCGGTAAGTCCCTTGTGCTTAGGGGCCTCGGGGTCGGTGCGACAGATGATCTCGCCGATGTCCGACAGATGGGCACCGGAGGTCCACACTTTCTGGCCGTTCACGATCCATTCGTCGCCGTCGTGCAGTGCCTTGGTTTCCAGGCCCGCAAGGTCGCTTCCTGCTCCCGGCTCGGAGAAGAGCTGGCAGGCGACGATGTCGCCTCGCCACATCGATCTCAGGTATGTCTCCTTCACCTCGTCGGTGGCGTGCGCCAGGATCGTCGGGGCGACCATGCCGAGCCCGATGCCATAGGCCGTCATGGGTGGGGTTGCGAAGTGCGACTCGAGCGAGTCGTAAAGGCGCTGGTAGCTGCGCTCGAGGCCTCGCCCGCCGTAGTCCGAGGGGCCGGTGATCCATCCGAATCCGGCGTCGAAGCGTGTCCGGGCCCAGTTACGTGCCTCTTCGAGCTCGGCTCGCTCCTCCTCGATCGTGCGTTCGGGGAGGACCGAGACCTGGTCCGAGCCCTGGCCCCAGGCGAGTCCCTCGTCGACTCGCTGCTTCGAATTGGATTCGAGGAATCGAAGAGCCTCGCCCTCGAATTCCTTCTCTGAGATCTGATCGGGAGGAGACTCTGGCACGGTCGGCGAGCCTACCGGCGCCCCGCGACGTCCCGCCAAAAAGCGTCTCGGGGCGACGTCGTTGGGGTAAAAACTAAACCGATGGCCTACCTGCTGGCCGTTCTAGCGTCCTTCTCGAACGCCATGACCACCATCCTGCAACGGATGGGGGTGGAGCGGGCCCCGGCCGATACCAGGCTTCGCCTCAGCCTCTTGGCGTACGCGATCAGGCGGAAGGTGTGGCTCGCCGGCTTTGGCGTGATGATCTGCGGGTTCTTGTTGCAGTTCACCGCGCTGCATTTCGGTCGCATCAGCGCGGTCCAGCCGATCCTCACGTTGGAGCTGCCATTCCTCGTTGTCATCCTCGGCTTCTGGTTCGGGCACAAGCTGGGATGGCGGGAATGGGCGGGATCGATCATGGCGGCGGGCGGGCTCGCGGCGTTCTTGGCCCTGGCGCAGCCGGGTGGTGGGAGCCAGCAGCCCGACGTCGGCAACTGGATCCTCGTGTCGAGCTTGGTGGTCGCGACGTGCGCTCTCTCGATCGGGTTGGCGCAGATCGGTTCCGTCGCGTGGCGGGCCGCGATGTTCGGGGTGTCGGCGGCAGTGATGTTCGCCCTTACCGCGGCGATCATGAAGGAGATGAACTCCGACATCGCCCAGGGTTGGGGCGGGGTGTTCACCACCTGGCCGCCTTACGGGTTGGCAGTGAGTGGATTGGCGGGGATGTTCCTGGCGCAGAACGCCTTTCACTCGGGCCCGATCACCGCATCGCAGTCCACGCTCGTGATCGTCGATCCACTCGCCTCCATCGGCATCGGGATCGGTCTGTTCGGCGATCAGTTGCAGACCTCCGGGGCGCGCGGACCCGGTGAAGCGATCGGGCTGCTCGTTCTCGTGGCGGGCGTCTACTCACTCGCACGCTCACCACTCGTCTCGGGGGTGAAGGCGGAGGAGGATATCGAGGAGCACATCCTTTCGTCGCGCCCTCACGGTTTGACGTCGCGTCGGCGAGCGAGGACCGCGGCGGCGACCCAGGGTGACGCCTGAGGAGAGGACCAATCTTCTTCGCAACCGCCCAGCACTCAGGGCGCAGTCTCGGGGCCGCAGTGACACCAGCCCGATCGACTACCAGCCCCTGTCGGCCCACTCCTGCAAATGGGGCTTCTCGGCACCGATCGTGGTGTCGTCGCCGTGCCCCGGCAGCACGAGAGTGTCTGAGCCGAACCTGGAGAACAATCGCTCGTCCAGCGACTTGATGATTGCCTCGAAGTCTCCGCCGGGGAACTTCGTGGCACCCGGGCCACCCGGAAAGAGTGTGTCGCCGCTGAAGAGGAGAGGGGTGTCGCGGACGTAGAAGCACATCGAGCCCGGAGTGTGCCCAGGGGTGGCGATCGTCTCTATTCGAAGAGCGCCGACCTCTATCACGGAGTCGTCCTCCAGCAGTTGGTCGTAGGAAGGGAGCATCCCGGCGTCAGCCTCGGTCACCGAGACCTCGAAGCCCGCCTCTCGGACGGCGGGAACTGCCTGGATGTGGTCCCAGTGCCCGTGAGTCTCGATCACTCGGCGAACGCCCAGCCTCTTGCACATCTCGAGCAGGCGTTCGTGCTCGTTCGCCGCGTCGACGAGCACAGCGTGCCCTGTCTGCTTGCACCTTATGACGTGCACGTTGTTGTCCATCGGGCCCACGACGACTCTGTGGACCTCGACCAAAGAGTCCTCATAGTGAGTCACGGCGCCTCCTTCGTCGAACTTGCCAAAGGCAGCATAGGAGTGGTCCCGGGTGTGAATTCCCGAGTCGCTGTCGACCACCGGCTCGCCGCATCGGGCGTCCTTGACTGCCTGGTCAAGAGGTCGGACCGTCTGGTAGACAAGCGCGGTCCGAAGAAGGCCGCGCCATGTTCGACTTGGGCGGCTAGACGGCCAGATCCAGATCCCAAGCACCCGACCAGGGGGAATCAACGATGAACTTCGCATTCAGCGAGGAACAGGAGGAGCTCCGACGCTCGGTGCGCCGCTTTCTCGAGGACAAGTCGCCCATGACGGAGGTCCGCCGTCTCATGGAGACCACCGAGGGATACGACCCGGCTGTTTGGGATCAGATGGCCAACCAGCTCGGTCTGCAGTCCCTGACGATTCCCGAGGAGTACGGCGGCGCTGGGTTCGGATACGTGGAGCTGGTCGTGGTTCTCGAGGAGATGGGCGCTGCCTTGTTGTGCGCCCCGTACTTCGCGACGGTTGCGTTGGGCGCGAATGCCATTCTCTCGTCGGGGGACGAGGCTGCCAAGAAGGACTTCCTCCCCGGCATCGCCGCGGGTACGACGATCGCGACCCTCGCCTTGACCGAGGACGCTGGCCTATGGAGCACTGACGCGGTCACACTCGCCGCGTCGGAGGACGCCGGCGGATGGAAGCTCGACGGACACAAGATGTTCGTCATCGACGGACACAACGCCGGGCTCATCCTGGTTGCTGCGCGAACCGGCAAGGGGGTGAGCCTCTTCGCCGTGGAAGGCGGAGCCTCCGGCTTGACCCGCACCCCCCTCGCCACCATGGACCAGACTCGCAAGCAGACGAGGCTCGAATTCTCGGGCACTCCGGCGCGCCTGGTGGGCGGGGAGGGTGAGGCCGAGAAAGTGCTGTCGCGCACCCTCGATCTCGCAGCTGTGGCACTCGCGGCCGAGCAGGTCGGAGGCGCCCAACGCTGTCTCGACATGTCCGTCGAGTACGCGAAGACCCGCATCCAGTTCGGCAGGCCGATCGGATCGTTCCAGGCGATCAAGCACAAGTGCGCCGACATGCTGCTCGAGGTCGAGTCCGCCAAGTCCGCCGCGTACTACGCAGGATGGGCCGCCGCCGAGGACTCGGAGGAGCTGCCGGTAGTGGCAAGCCTCGCGAAGTCCTACTGCTCGGAGGCCTATTTCCACGCGGCCGCTGAGAACATCCAGATCCACGGAGGTATCGGTTTCACGTGGGAGCACGATGCCCACCTCTACTTCAAGCGAGCCAAGTCCTCCGAGCTTCTGCTCGGAGACCCGAGCTATCACCGGGAGCTTCTCGCTCAGCGCATCGGGATCTGAGCTCGCGCCGGGGGCCGGCGGCAGTTGAAGGCCGGTGCTCCTCAGACCGGTTGCGGGATACTGGGTTCGTGGAGGATCCGGGGGAGGGACGCGCAGGTGGTCGCGACGAGGGCGGGCCCGAGTCGGGGCCGCGAGCCTCTGACGCAGAGCGCGAGTGGTTCTGCGACGTCCTGGAAAGACATTTCGCCGATGGGCGGTTGACTCGCGAGGAGCTCGACGAACGCTTGGACCGTGCTTTGCGGGCGCGTGGATTGAGCGAGCTCTACGCGCTCGTGTCGGACCTTCCGGTCCCTCCGGCATTCGAGGCCAGTCGGGCCGGGCAAGGACGCATCGGTCGCAAGCTTCGGCGACGGCGCATCTGAGCTGACCGACGAGCGGGGGCTGAGCTCTCAGGTCCCGGCGAGCGCCTCGTCGATGGCCTCGCGCAGAGTTGCGGCTGCGCGGCGCGGGTCGGAGGATTCGGTGAGGTAGCGAACCACGACGAAGTGCTCCGCTCCTGCTGCTGCGAGGTCGCCAACCGTCTCCGGCGACACGCCACCTGTTACGAACACCGGGCGGCCGGTGTTGGCTGTTGCATAGGAGACGAAGTCGGGTCCCGTCCCCGGCCGCCCTGGTTTGGTGGGAGTCGACGTCACCGGCCCGGCCGAGATGTAGTCGACGGGCTCTGTGTGACTCGCATCGAGTTGCCCGGACGAGTGGGTCGAGAGACCGATGACGGCATCGGGTCCGAGAATGCGACGTGCAAGGCCGACGGGGACATCGTCCTGTCCCACGTGTACTCCGTCGGCTCCCGACTCCAGCGCAAGGTCAGGCCTGTCGTTCACTATGAACGGCACTCCATGTTCCGAGCAGACGGCGCGCAGTGCACGGGCGCGCTCCAGCAGTGGGCGCGCCTCGAGGTGCTTCTCACGCAGCTGGACGATGTCCACGCCACCCTGGATGCACGACTCCACGAACTCGCACAGATCGGACCTGTCGGGGGTGCAGAGATACAACCGCCTGTTGCGAAGATCACCCGGCGGAAGGCGCGCCGGTGCGGGAGTCACCTTCTCGCTTTGGCGCCGGAGTCGGCGGCTCGCCTGTTCGAAGCGCTCTGCGATCGGGCCTGCGGCTTTGCTTGTTGCTCTTTCGCCTCTTGCTTCATCAGTTGCTTGAACGCACGGACCCTCGTAAGTGACTCGGGGTCGACTATGTCGGCGACCGATCGAAGGCTCCGGGGCTCGGAGAAGGGTGTGCTGACCTCCTCCCAACCTGGGGGCCTGATACCGAGCTGCTTTCCGAGTAGAGCCACGAAGATCCGCGCTTTGTGGTCACCGAAACCCGGCAACCGCTTCACGCGAGCGAGCAGCTCCGAGCCGGCTGCGACGCCGGCCCAGATGTTCGCCGCGTCGTCCCCGTACTCTTCGGCGACGACGCGGCAGAGCTCCTGGACGCGTCCTGCCATCGAACCGGGGTACCGGTGAAGCGCAGGCTTCGCCGAGAAGTGCTCGGCGAGCTTCTCGGGGTCCATGGTCGCGATGGTCTTGGCGTCGAGTCGACCGCCCAGACGTCTCTTGAGCTCAGCCGGGCCTGCGAAGGCCCACTCCAGAGGCACCTGCTGGTCCAGCACCATTCCGATCAAGAGTGCTAGAGGATCTTCGCTGAGCAGCTTGTCTGCCTCGGCGTCCTGAGAGAGATGAAGTTCTGGCACGTCGAAAAGGCTATCGATCGCGAGGCATCTTCATGCCGCCGTCCGCTGCATCGTGCGTCGGGACGTTCCCTTGACCTGGACGTAGGCCAAAGGCAGGTTGAAAGTCGCCTCTAGACGAGGATGCGGTCGTCGGGGGCTCTGACTCCAACGACGGCGAGAGCGCGCCCCAGGCCGAGGAAGGTCCCGCAGCAGATGACAAGATCGGCAAGCTCGTCGTCCGAGAATGCACCGTGCATCCGCTCCCAGAAGCCATCGTCCATCGCGAGGTGGTCCACAGCGAAGCGCTCGGCGAACTCGGCGGCGAGGCGTTCTCGGTCGGTCAACGACGTGCTCGTGCGCCAACGTGTCACTTCCGCGTAGAACACCTCGTCGGCGCCGGCTCTCTCACCGTCTCGTGCGCGGGTGTCTCGGCAGACCGCGCAGTCGTTGATGAGCGCGATGGTCCAGCGAGCCGCTTCCCGCTCACGCACCGGAAGCTTGGTGTTGCCGTACACGGCTTCGGAGAGTGCTCCCATGCCGACCGCCATCTCGGGGCGCATGAGCGCCCAGTCGACGTGCTCCCCGAGCCCACGATGGGGGAACGAGATACGCGCCATGGGCACCGAAGCTACCTCACGTCCGATCCATCGGCAGGTCCCCGCAAAGACATAGAGTCCGTGCGGTGCCATCTCCGACGATCGATCCGGCGATCGAGAGGAAGCTGCCTTGAGCTCGGGCAGCGCGCCGTCTCTTTCGGCGGTCCTCCTCGGAACGGGTAACCCCCTTCCCGACGCCAGCCGGGCGGGGGCCGCCACCCTCGTTCGCTCAGGGTCGAGACGCTTCCTGGTCGACGCGGGACGAGGTGTCTGCATGCGACTGGTGGCGGCGGGCACCCTGCCGGTCATGCTCGAGGCCGTGTTTCTCACCCATCTGCACAGCGACCACATCTGCGACCTCAACGACGTGATCACGACGCACTGGGTCATGAGCCAGCAGCCCACCACGATGGTGGTGATCGGCCCCCCCGGGACCAGCCGGGTCGTCGACGGGGCTCTCGCCATGCTGGAGCAGGACATCACCTTCCGGCTCGCTCACCATGCCGATCTGACTTGGGGTCCCCGCATAGACGTCCAGGAGGTCCAGCCGGGTGTGGTGATCGACGAGGGCGACGTTCGTGTGGTGGCGGCGGCCACCGACCACCGGCCGGTCGATTCCTCACTCGGTTACCGGTTCGAGCACGACGGCAGGACGCTGGTGGTCGCCGGTGACACATTGCCGTGCTCGGGAATCGACGAGCTGTGCGCAGGCGCGGACGTCTACATCCAGACCGTGCTACGCGAGGACCTGGTGCGGCTCGTCCCGGCGCAGCGGTTCGTGGACACCATCGATTATCACTCCACCGTCGAGCAGGCCGCCGAGACTGCGGCCAAGGCCGGCGTCGGCACGCTCGTGCTAACCCATCAGATACCGACTCCGGCTCCGGGGAGCGCAGAAGAGTGGGTGGCGATCGCCCGTCGACACTTCGACGGCGACGTGATCTTCGGCGAAGATCTGACCAAAGTTTGATGTCGGCGGCGAGAAGGCGAACTCAGGACGTGAGCTTGGAGCGATCAAATATCGGTCGACGCGTCGGAGCGTTCGTCGCACTCTGCTTGGGCGCCTTCCTCTTGTCGAGCTGTGCGTCTGGGTCCTCGGGTACCAGCGGTTCGCTCGGTGTCACATGGATGACGGGGTACTCCGCGCCGGGAACTCCGGCGACCTACAACCGAGTAGGTGTGATCAAGGTCGGGCCTGCGGGTGCGAAGAACGTCTTGGTGCTCGAGCCCGGGACCTCGGCTGCGGCCGCCTATTTCGTTCCTCTTGCCCAATGGATCGTCTCGAAGACCACCGGCTGGCAGGTATGGGCGGTCCAGCGCCGGGAGACCTTGCTCGACGACGAGTCCGAGTTGAACTTGGCCAAGGAGAACAAGGCCTCTGCCACAGACGTCTATGACTACTACCTCGGCTACCTGAAGGACGCGAGCATCGTGCCGCACATTCAGCCTGTCGCCGACTCGTCGGTCGAGTTCGCAAAGCAATGGGGTATGAAGGTCGCGGTCGAGGACCTCCACGTGGTGATAGGAGCTGCGAGGAAGCTCGGCGGGAAGGTCGTGCTCGGGGGCCACTCTCTCGGGGGGTCGGTGGCGACCGCGTACGCGACCTGGGACTTCGACGGGCAAGCCGGGGCCAGCGACCTCGCCGGACTCGTCTACATAGACGGGGGCAGCGGTCCCGCCGAGAGCTCCGGCCAGGCGGCTCAGGCCCTCGCCACCCTGGACGCCCCTGCGGCCTCTCCTTGGCTCGATTTCGGTGGGATCCCCGCGCCCTTCGCCGGGATCTTCAGCGCCACCGGCTCTCTTTCGGCCTTGCTCTACCCGAACGAGCCTTCGCTCGGGCAGGCCTCGGGGCTGCTCCCCGCCGCGATCGTCCCTCCTGTCAAGACCACCAACATCGGACAGTACGGTTACGCGCTGAACGTGGCGACCTCTCCGCAGAGCCTGATCGCCGCCCAGGCACACATCGGAGCCGGATTGCCCAGTGCGCCGAATTCGAGCGGCCTCTACGGCTGGGACTCCACCGGAGCCCTCACTCCCATCAAGCGCTTCGCCACCATGTTCTCAGGCGATCCGATCCAGAACGCCGACGGGAGCGAGTGGTACTTCCCCCAACGCTTGACGGACGACACGATGGCTGTCGGAAACGGCAATGCGAATCCCGCACAGGCCGTGCTCGACGTCGACTCGACCATGGGACACGACCTTCCGAGAAGCCTCTTGATCTATGCGTTCGGAGCGCGGCTCGGAGGAGAAGGTGTCCTGCAAGCCGCGCAGCAGCTTGCATCTCAGTCAGGTATACCGATGAGGAACCTGACTCTCGTCAACCGACAAGACACGTACGCTCACAACGATCCGGCCGGCGCGTACCCGAGCAACGATTTCTTCGATCACTTGTTGCCGTTCTTGGACAAGGTGAATTCCCAGAAGTAGAGGGCCGGCGAGCATGGAAGGAATCGCTACTACCTCGGGGCAGCTTCTCGATCGGCAGGTTCCGCGCTGGCAATTCCGCGAGGTCCACAGTCGTCGAATCGACGCACCTTCGCACCGGGTCATCGAGCTCGTCCTGAACCTCAGGCCGAGAGATGTGCCGTTCAGCACGGCATTGTTGGCTCTCCGCCTCGCCCCGGTCGCGCTCGTCGAGCGCAAATGGCCGATCCCACCCGACCGACCGTGGATCGAGATCCTGTTGTCGCTCGGATTCGTCGAGCTCGGTCGGAGCGACCACGAGGTCGTCTTCGGCGCGATCGGTCGGTTCTGGCGTGTGCGAGAGCAGATGGAGCCGATCTCCGACAGCGAGGAATTCGAGTCCTTCGACGAGCCAGGTTTCGCCAAGGGGGCAATGAGCTTCCGCGTCGTCGAAGGAGGTCGTTCGGTGACCCTGATCACCGAAACCCGAGTGTGGGCTACCGACGACCGAGCGCGCCGTGCGTTTCGGCCGTATTGGATCCCGGTCCGTGCTCTCGGAGGCCTCATGCGTCGCGAGATGCTTGCAGCCGTTGCCAGGAGCGCACGCGACATCGGACGAGGTTCCGGGTCGTCGAACTAGTCGAGTGTCGAGGGCGGACCAGCCGAACTTGCTTGCTTCGTTCTGCTGTTTGGTGTCGAATGTACTGGTTCTAGGGGGGCTGAAGTGGGCAAGAGGCTCGGCGCGGTCGCAGCATCGCTGGTGTTCGCGGGCTGCTTCGCTTCGAGTGTCGTGGGCGTGCCCGAGGCGGCAGCGTCGAGCGCGACCATCACCGTCAGCCGCACGAGCGGGCTTCTGAACGGGCAGCTCGTCTCGGTGTCGGGGTCGGGGTTCGCGCCGGGAGACCTGGCCGAGGTCGTGGAATGCAGCAACGTCCCGGGTCAGCCCACGGTGAGCACATTCGGGTTCGCGATCCCGGTGAGCTGCAGCCTTCCCATCAACGGTGCTGGTTACCCCTTCTCCGTTGTCAGCTCTCCGACAGTGGGCTCTGACGGCACAGTTTCGACGCCCATCGTCGTCCACACCGGCGTCGTCGGTCCCCCTACCCTCGGCATCGACAGCGCCGGGCACAACACTGCAGCCGATGCAGCGCAATATCCCTGTCCCCCGACTCCCTCTCAGCAAGCGCAAGGGGCTTCGTGCGAGCTGACACTCGGAGACGTTCAAGGCGACAGCGCTTCGGTTCCGATCAGCTTCGGGGCTCCCGTGGCGACTGCACCTTCGATAACGGCCTCTCCTTCTGGAGGACTCTCGAGCGGCGATCAGGTATCGGTGAGCGGAGCGGGCTTCACGCCCGGCTCGCCCTGGCTGGCGTCGGAGTGCAACCTCACGCCTGGTGAGCCCTCGGGCCAAGGCGGGGAGACCAACCTCCCTATCGGCTGCGCGCAGCCGGTGCCGGGCGCCTCCAGTGGTCTAGAGCCTGGACCCGGACCGCCGGTGCCGGCCGCGACACCCGTGACCGATTCATCCGGTGCCATGGGGACCACGCTCACGATCGACGAGGGGAACTTGGGCGGGACCCAGCAGAGCGCTGCCTACCCATGCCCACCGAGCCCGGCGAACCTGGCTGCGGGGGGAGTGTGCGCAGTGGTCGTCCAGGATGGGGCGGATGAGGAAGTCTCGGCTGCGATCGCGATCACCGGGCCGATTCCCGTTCCCTCGGTCAACGTGTCGCCGTCCACAGGGCTCTCCGGCAACACGACGGTGCAAGTCACCGGTCATGCCTTTGCCGCTAACCAATTGGCGGGCGTGCTCGAGTGCAACGTCACCACAGGCGAGCCGACCGTTTCCTACGACGGCATCCAAGTTCCCGTCGGCTGCTCTGTGCCGCAGCTGGTCAGCATCTCTGATTCGGGAGATCTCTCTCAAGCCTTCGAGATCATCGAAGGGGAAACCGGTCCTCCCTCCGATGGCATCGACAGTGCGGGAAACTCCTCGTCTGCGGACGCCGCCTCGTACCCGTGTCCTCCGACGGCGGCTCAGCAGGCGGAAGGTTCCACGTGCGACGTCGCTGTGGGAGATCTCGAAGGGGACATGGCGGTGGCACCGATCTCGTTCGCAACGCTTCCCGCTTGCACGGGGGCGAGTGGCAACACCGCCTTCGTCTGCGCCCTCTACGAGGACCTGCTCGGTAGGGCACCGGACGCTCCCGGCCTGGCCCTCTGGCAATCGCAACTCGCAGGAGGCACGAGCCGCTCCCAGGTCGCGTCCATGCTCCTCGCGTCGCAGGAGTACCGGACCGATCTCGTCGAGGGCTACTACCAGAGCTTCTTGGGCCGTCCGGCCGATCCAAGCGGCATTTCGTCCTGGGTGGGTGCTCTCAGCGCGGGAGCGAGCGACCAGTCGGTGATCGAGGGACTGCTCGGCTCAGACGAGTTCTACTCCGGGTCGGGGAGTGCGCCGATAGGTTTCGTATTTGCCCTGTACGAGGATCTCCTGGGGCGTCCGCCGGACCCCCAGGGAGTCCTGGGCTGGTCGACGCAGATCGCGGCCGGTACCAGTCGCACGGCTGTCGTAGGAGCGTTCCTGAGCTCCGGCGAGTACATGGACGACTTCGTGAACCTCGAGTACGCGAAGTTGCTGGGACGACCCGCAGATCCGGCCGGACTGTCCATGTGGGTCACCGATCTGGAGGGTGGCGCGTCCTACGAGTCGGTCATCGCGGGCATCTGTGGCAGCGCCGAGTACTACTCGTCGAACTCGTGAGGGCTATCTGACCGAGCGTGCTGCCTTGGGCCGGCCTGGCTTACGCATCTTTACTGCGTTGCTCGGAAGCCGTCCGGCTTGAGCCAGTGCTCTGCGCAACAGGAATTCGATCTGGGCGTTGGTACTGCGCAGGTCGTCGGCCGCCCACCTTGCCAGAGCATCGTGAACGGCCGGATCCAACCGCAGCAGTACGCCTTTGCGTTCGCTCATTGTGCTTTGGGGTGCCGGCGTTACTGATACAGCGAACCAGTGTTGACGACCTGCTGAGTTGCCTGCTCGCTGCACAGGACGACCAGAAGGTTGGACACCATTGCGGCTTTACGCTCCTCGTCCAGCTCGACGACGCCCCTCTCCTCGAGCCGCTGGAGAGCAAGTTCAACCATGCCGACTGCTCCCTCAACGATCCGTTGCCGGGCCGCGACCACGGCCGTCGCCTGCTGCTGTCGCAGCATTGCCTGCGCGATCTCCGGGGCGTAGGAGAGCCTGGTCAGGCGCGACTCGATGATCGTGACCCCTGCAGGGGTCACGCGGTCTGCGATTTCGGTGGACAGCAGCTGCGTGATCTCTTCGGCGTTGTCGCGTAGCGAAAGCGCGCCGCTCCCGCGATTGTCGTATGGGTATCTCGATGCCGTGTGCCGCACCGCTGTTTCGGACTGTATGGCCACGAAATGGATGAAGTCATCGACGGAATACATGGCCTTGGCCGTGTCCTCCACCTGCCAGACGACAACAGCCGCGATCTCGATCGGGTTGCCGTCCGCATCGTTCACCTTTGCGATCGCTGTCTCGTGGTTGCGGACACGAGTGGACACCTTGCGCCGTTCCGCAAAGGGGTTCACCCACTGCAGGCCGGGGCTCCGGATTGTCCCGTGGTACTTGCCGAACAGCTGTACGACCCGCGCTTCTCCTGGGAGGACGGCTGTCAACCCCGTAAACGTGAAATTGGCGAGGACCAGAAGGGCGATGCTCACGGCGAGGCGAGCCGTCGGGCCGGCCGTCGTCCATCCGCCCTCTACGACGCCGAATCCCATGAGCGTGCCCGCCGCCATCACCATTCCGATTCCCAGGAACAGCACCCTGACGCCCGGAGCTGACCAAGCCCTGCCTTCTGTCATCTGGCCCCGAGCGGGCTGGGGCGCCGGGGTGGTCGGAAGTTGCGAATTCATTTGAGCACCTCGATGGATCCTCTGATACCACTAATTTAGCAAAATGATATCACGTTATCAAGGCTGCCCGGTGCCCTCCTGTCAGAAACTCGTGGCCGGCGTCAGTCGAGGACCGGTTCGATCTGGAAGCGGCCGTCCTGGCCTGCCGACACCCCAGCGATTCCGAAACGGTCTGCGAGCAATTGCGGAACGCTCTCGCGGCTGACCTCGGTGGTCGAGGAGGCTCCTCCCAGTGTGCGTTCGACCAGCACGGCCTGTTCGTACACGAAGAGCGACAGGCAACGGTCGACTCGCCTGGCTCCGGCGAAGACGCCGGTGACGAAGGGGGACTCGGGGTAGGTGCTCGTGTACCAGTTCCCGACTTCGATATCGACCCTCGGAACGGGCTCGGGGATGAACCCGTACATGTCTGTCCAGTCCCCGTCTTGGAAGACTTGCAGGACCAGCTCGCTTGCATCTTCGACGAATCGGTAGCGCCAGCCCGACTGTTCGGTCTCGACACCGACTTCGAAGGGCACAGGGTCGAGCAGCCCTCCTCCTCCGAAGCCCACGTCGGCGAGCCAGGCCCGGCCACCGTCCTTCACACGCAGAAGCAAGTGACCGAGTGGGCGAGGCGCGTCCGGCGGTCCCATCCTGACCCTCGCGAGCATCGGATCGATGTCGTTCATGCCCAGGGACTCCAACGCGGCCATGAGCAGGAGGTTGTGTTCGAAGCAGTAGCCCCCCCTCTGGCGGGTCACGAGCTTCTCCTCGAGATCTTCTGTCTTCAGTGAAACCGGCCGGCCCGTGCTCGGATCGAAGTTCTCGAACGGTATCGACGTCACGTGGGCTCGGTGGACGCCGGCAAACGTCGGGGAGGAGTCGATGCCGATCCGAGTGAGATACGAGTCGAGGTCCTCTAGCGGCGACATGGGCACTGACAGTAGCGGGACCGGCGCCCTGGCGGTCGCTGGGCTTCGTCAGGTTGGAGACGTCAGATGTCGGTCAGTCCGACCAAGGATCGGAGGCTTCAGGGTCGACGCCGTAACGGGCGATGGCATCTGACACTTCGTCGGTTTTCGCGTCACCCTGTTGCGCCAATGCGGACAACACTGCGATGACGGTATGCGCGGCGTCCACTTCGAAGAAGCGCCTCAGTGCTGCGCGCGTGTCCGACCGGCCGAAGCCGTCGGTTCCGAGGGGCACGTATCGTCTCCCGACCCAGCGCGAGACTTGGTCCGGCACGGCACGCAGATAGTCGCTGACGGCGACGACGGGACCGGATGTCTCGTCCTGCGAACCTCCCAGGGCTTCTGTCACGTAGGGAACGCGCGCTGGTTCGCTCGGGTGCAGCCGGTTCCACCTCTCGACAGACAACGCATCGCCTCGCAGCTCCGAGTAGGAGGTGACCGACCAGAGATCGCAGCTCACACCCCAATCCGAGGCGAGCATGTCGCGAGCCTCGACTGCGGCCTGCCACATCGGTCCTGAGAAGAGGATCGTGGCCTGCCGCAAAGCGCCGTTGCGCTTGCGTCCCCTCGAAGCGGCCGGCCCTTCAGGGCGCGCAGCGTAGCGGTAGATGCCGCGCAGTATCCCTTCGCGTATGTCATCGCCGGCAGACCCGTCGGGCATCGCGGGCATCGGGTAGTTCTCGTTGTACAGAGTGAGGTACCAGAATCGGTCCTCCGGGGCCGGGCCGAGGACTCGACCGACCGCCTCCTTCATGATCACGGCGATCTCGTAGGCGAACGCAGCGTCGTAGATCCGCGCGGCGGGATTCACCGAGGCAAGCAGGGGGGAGTGGCCGTCGTCGTGCTGGAGGCCCTCGCCTTGAAGCGTCGTGCGGCCTGCCGTGCATCCGGCGAGGATCCCTCTCCCGCGAATGTCGCCGAGCAGCCATGCGAGGTCGCCTGTACGTTGGAAACCGAACATCGAGTAGAAGAGGTAGACCGGGAGCATCGGCTGCCGCCACGTGGCGTACGTAGTCGCCACCGCGATGAACGTCGCCATCGCACCCGCCTCGGTGATGCCTTCTTGGAGGACCTGTCCCTGACGATCCTCCGCATAGCGCAGGATCAGGTCTGCGTCGACGGGGGTGTAGAGCTGCCCCAATGGCGCATAGATCTTGGTTTCGGCGATGAGCGGTTCGAGCCCGAAGGTGCGCGCCTCGTCGGGGACTATCGGCGCCACGTAGCGTCCGACGTTCGGGTCGCGTACGAGGTTTCGAAGGAGGCGTGTGAACGCCATTGTCGTGGATACCGCCTGCTTCCCGGATCCCCCGAGCAAGTCGTTGAACACGTCTTCCTCGGGGTCTGCGACCGGCTTTGGCAGGACGACCCGCATGGGAAGCGGCCCCGCCAGAACCTTGCGGCGGGCCTCGAGATATTCGTGGGCCGGCGACCCTTCGGGAGGCCGGTAGTAGGGGGGCACTGCTGCGTCGAGTGCTTCGTCCGGCACCTCTTCGTGCAGGTAGAGCCGATCCCTCAGCGCGCGAAGCTGCGCCTTGGACATCTTCTTTATCTGGTGCGTGGCGTTTCGGGCTTCGATCTCAGGGCCGAGAGTCCAGCCCTTGACGGTCTTGGCGAGGATCACGCTCGGCATGCCCACCTGCTCGGTCGCGAGCTTGTAGGCGGCGTAGAGCTTGCGGTAGTCGTGACCGCCTCGAGGCAAGGCCTGCAGCTCGGCATCGGAAAGGCGCTCGACCAGCCTGCGCAGCCGCGGATCGGGACCGAAGAAGTGCTCACGGATGTAGGCGCCTGATTCCGTCGCATACTTCTGAAACTCGCCGTCGGGGGTGGTGTTCATCTTGTCGAGCAGCACGCCGTCGACATCGGCGGCGAGCAGCTCGTCCCACTTCGATCCCCACACGACCTTTATGACGTTCCATCCCGCTCCACGGAACATCGCCTCGGCTTCTTGGATGATCTTCCCGTTCCCGCGAACCGGGCCGTCGAGACGCTGGAGGTTGCAGTTCACGACGAAGATCAAATTGTCGAGGTGCTCGCGCCCTGCCACTCCGAGTGCCCCGATCGATTCGACCTCGTCCAGCTCGCCGTCACCGAGGAAGCCCCAGACGCGGCTGCCCGACGTGTCGACTATCTCGCGGTGCCACAGGTATCGATTCACGTGCGCCTGGTAGATCGCGCACAGCGGCCCGAGCCCCATGGAGACGGTCGGGTACTCCCAGAAATCGGGGAGCAGGCGGGGGTGGGGGTAGCTCGGCAAGCCACCTCCCCCCACCTCCTGACGGAAGCGGTCGAGCTGCTCCTCGGACAGGCGCCCCTCTACATAGGCGCGAGCGTAGATACCTGGCGAGGCATGGCCCTGGAAGTACACGAGATCCCCGAAGCCTCCGTCGGATTTGCCACGAAAGAAGTGGTTGAACCCCACTTCGTAGAGCGCGGCCGAGCTCGCGTAGGTAGCCAGGTGACCGCCGATGCCTTCGCTTCGGTGGTTGGCGCGGCTCACCATGACGGCGGCGTTCCAGCGGATGTAAGCGCGGATGCGCCGCTCGGTGTACTCGTCGCCGGGGAACCATGGTTCTTGATCCCTCGGGATCGTGTTCACGTAGGGGGTGGACACGGTGGACGGAAACTCCACCTGCTTGGTGCGAGCACGCTCGAGAAGCTTCATCAAGAGGAAGCGAGCCCTCGTACGGCCCCGAGCATCGACTACGGAATCGAAGGAGTCGAGCCATTCCGCCGTCTCCTCCGGATCGATGTCGGGAAGTTGGTGCGAGATCCCGTCGAAGAGCACGAACCCCATGCTAAAGCTGTGGGTCGATGGCATGCGCGGTCGGGACCGAGACGACGCAGGAGACGGTCGTCTACACAGATGGATCTTGCCTGGGAAATCCCGGGCCGGGAGGCTGGGCCTGGGCGATCCCCGGTGGGCGCTACGAGAGCGGGGCGAGTCCCCGCACCACCAACCAGCGGATGGAGATAACGGCTGCGCTGCGTGCGCTCCAAGCCATCGACGGGCCGGTTCGGGTGATGAGCGACTCGACCTACGTGGTGAACTGCTTCAGAGACAGATGGTGGGAGGGATGGCGAAGGCGCGGCTGGCGCAACGCTGCCGGCAAGCCGGTCGCCAACCAGGATCTGTGGGAGCCCCTGCTCGAGGCCGCCCTCGACGAGGGCCGCAACGTGAGGTTCGCGTGGGTCAAGGGCCACTCGGGGGATCCGATGAACGACCGAGTGGACATGCTCGCCCTCGAAGCCGCCACGACTCAGACCTCTTCGTCCGGCGACCGATTCTGAGAGTCGGCGCACTGTCACCACCGCCGAACCCGGGAAGTCGGCTTTGGCGGGTCGGGCTTTGCGCTCCTAGCATGCGCCGGCATGGACTTGACCGGCAGCTCTGCATTGATCACGGGTGGCGCTTCGGGGCTCGGAGCGGGGACAGCGAGGAAGCTCACCTCACTCGGGGTGCGCTGCACGATCTTCGATCGCAACGAGGAGGGGGCGAAGACCCTCGCCGACGAGATAGGAGCGAATTACGTCAGTGGTGACGTGACCGATCCCGAAGACTGCCAGAGGGCCGTCGACCAAGCAGCGGAGGGTGGCCAACTCCGTGTAACGGTGAACTGCGCCGGGACCGGCTGGGTGGGACGAGTGATCAACCGGGATAACTCGCCACACGACCTCGGTGCGTTCAAGTTCATCCAGGAATTGAACGTGGTAGGTACGTTCAACATCATGACGAGGGCCGCATCCGCGATGGCCACGACCGAGCCGCTAGCAAACGCCGAGCGCGGGGTGATCGTCAACACGGCATCTGTCGCCGCCTTCGACGGGCAGATAGGCCAGCTCGCCTACTCGGCCTCGAAGGGTGCGGTCGTTGGGATGACCCTGCCCGCAGCCCGTGACCTCGCTCCTGTGGGCATCCGAGTCGTCACGATCGCGCCGGGTCTCTTCGACACACCGCTTCTCGGGATGCTCCCCGAGGAGCAGCGCAACGCTCTCGGACAATCGGTGCTCTTCCCGAAGACCCTCGGGAACCCCGAGCAGTACGGAGATCTCGTCGCTCACATAGCGCAGAACAGTTACCTGAACGGTGAGGTGATCCGCCTCGACGGCGGGATCCGAATGCCCCCCAAGTAGCTCGCTCATCCGCTCACGAGCAAAGTTCTCGCTCACCCTTGCGAGCTCGAACCGCCGGTCGCCGAGGAGGCGGCGGACCTCAACCTCTACCAGGAGACCTATGCCGGAGGAGACCCCGACGTGGACCGTCGACGAGGCCAGGGGCTATCTGCCTCGACTTCGTGGGCTGCTGGCGATCCTGAGGCGGTCGACCGAGCTTGCAGCTCTGGCGCGCGGAAACGGGCATTCGAAGCTGCTCGGGGCCGGCTCGACCGGCTCCGATGGCGGACCGTCGGGGTCCCCGGACGACGACGAACCTGGAAGGACCCTCGACGACGAGGACCTTCCGTGGGGCGTGTCTCCGCGTCAGGCCATGGATGAGCTGACCGAGCGCGGGATCATCGTTCGCGATTCGACGCGCGGCCTCATCGACTTCCCCTCTCGGGCCCCGAGCGGTCGGGAGGTGCTCCTGTGCTGGCAGTACGGCGAGGACGACCTCGCGTGGTGGCACCTTCCCGAGGACGGGTTCGCGGGTAGAAGGCCTTTGCCCGTGCCGCCCGATGTTTGACCCCCGTTATCCTGGCAAAGCGGGCACGCACTTGTAGTAGCACACCGACCGTGGGACGGAGGTGGTGAAGACGGCCGAGGGCAACGAGTTCGACGTGGTCGTGATCGGAGGCGGACCCGGCGGATACGCCACTGCTCTATACGGCTCATCGGCCGGACTGCGCGTCGCCGTCGTCGAGAAGGACAAGGTGGGCGGCACTTGCCTGCATCGCGGATGCGTGCCCGCAAAGGAGTTCCTCGAGACTGCATCGGTGGTCCGCACCGTCGCCGGCGCCAAGGAGTTCGGAGTCCAGGCGGGCCAACCTGTCGTCGACTTCGCGATCAGCCAAGGGCGAAAGCAGAAGGTCGTCGACCAGCTCTTCAGGGGCCTCGCGGGACTCATGAAGGGTCGGGGCATACAGACGTTCGACGGCACCGGCACCTTCGTCGGCGACGGCCACGTGCAGGTGAACGGCCCCGAGGGCACGCACGAGATCCACGGTCGCCACGTCGTCCTTGCCTCTGGTTCTGTTCCGCGAACCATTCCGGGCTTCGAGGTGGACGGGAAGCTCGTGCTCACCTCCGACGAGTTCTTGTCGCTCGACGAGCTTCCGGCGTCTGTTGCCGTCATCGGTGGAGGGGCGATCGGCTGCGAGTTCGCTTCCATGCTGAGCGACTTGGGGAGCCAGGTCACGGTGCTGGAGGCCCTCCCGACTCTGCTGCCGGGGTGCGACGACGACGTCGTCGCGGTGGTGGCCCGTTCTTTTCGAAAGCGCGCGATCACGGTGTACACCGGGGTGACGGTGCACGGGCACTCCCCGAACGGTTCGGGTACCACCGTCTCGTTCGGAGAGGACCAGTCAGTGGTGGTCGATGCGGTGGTGGTCTCGGTGGGGCGAAAGCCGCTCACAGAAGGCCTGCTGGCCGACGCGACAGGTGTGGCGCTGACAGAGCGCGGCTTTGTGCAGGTGGACCCCTACATGCGAACCACAGCGCAGAACGTCTGGGCAGTGGGTGATCTCGTCGAGGGCCCGCAACTCGCTCACGTGGGCTTCGCCGAAGGCATCGTCGCGGTGAAGAGAATCCTCGGCGAGCCTGCAGTACCCGTGGACTACAGCCGAGTTCCGTGGTGCATCTACTGCCACCCGGAGGTCGCTTTCGTAGGTCTCACCGAGAAGGCCGCGCGCGAGGCGGGTATGGACGTGGTCGTGATGAAGGATCCCTTCGGCGGGAACAGCCGGGCGAGGATCCTTGGAGAGACCGACGGGCTGGTCAAGGTCGTTGCAGAGCGCGCCGGCGACGGTCGCGCGGGACGGATCGTAGGGGTTCACATGGTGGGCCCCTGGGTGACCGAGCAGCTCGGTCAGGGATACCTGGCGGTCAATTGGGAAGCCACACCCGACGAGGTCGCCCAGTTCATTCAGCCCCACCCGAGCCTGTCAGAGGCGTTCGGGGAGACCGTCCTGGCCTTGACCGGCAGGGGACTTCACGTCTCGGCTTGAGGAGGCAGGCCGGGCCGCGCCGCGCGGTCATCCGTAGACGCTGGTCAGCTCTGATGCGATCCTGCTCAAGTGGCCGCGAGCTTCCTCCGGGCCCATGACCTCGACGACGGCGCCGAATCCCGCGAGCTGAGCTGCCAACGTCTGTGGCGAGTAGCTGCGGATCTCCACCTCGACCCTGCCGTCGTCCAGTTTCCTGCCGACCGTCATCGGGGTGCCGAGCACCGACCGAAGGTGCGGTACGACGCTCTCTTGTGTTCGGACCGTCGCGAGGCAAGGAACGCGTTGCTCGTCGAGGCTGGCCATCGTCGACCTCCAGGCGTCTTCGAGGTCGAATCCCTCCGGCCTGTCGACGGGTAGGTCGGTCGGCACGACGGAACGAACGCGACTCACTCGGAACGTGCGTAGTCCGTTGTCGGTGTTGGCGACGAGGTACCACACTCCTCGCTTCGCCACCAGGCCGAGTGGGTGGACCACGCGCTCGGTCTCGTTTCGGTCCCTGGCGGTGTACGAGAGCTGAACCTGCACTGCATCGATCACCGCTTGCTGGAGGGACTTGAGATGCGCGGGAAGCTCGACGCGGTGCTGGTCCCAGCCAGTGGGGTCCAACACGATCGCGGAAGCGGCGGCCTCGGCTTCTGCTCTGAACGTCTCGGGTAGCGCTCGAACGAGCTTGCGAAGCGCCGCTTTCACCTCGGGGGTCGCAGCAGACGGACCAGCGATCAGAAAGAGGGTCCGCACCTCGGCGGCGGTCAGCCCGCTCAGGTCGGTCTTTGCCCCGCCCACGAGACTCCATCCGCCTCTACGACCGGACTGGGAGTAGACGGGGACGCCGGCCATGGCCAGCGCCTCGAGGTCCCTGCGAGCCGTTCGCTCTGAAACCTCGAGCTCCTCTGCCAATGATCGAGCGGTGACGCGCCCGCGAGCCTGGAGGACCAGCAGGGCGGCGACGAGGCGATCGGCACGCACGGGTCGATCATCCCACGAAAACTGGTCATTAGATGACCGGTTTAACGGCCCATCATGGCTCCGCGACATCCGATGCCCACCTTTGAGGGGGACTCGATGAGCTGGGAAGCCAGCGGAGAGGAGTGGAGGTCATGCCGATGGGTGTAGGCCCCGTTTCGGACGAGAAAGACGGTCTTCTGGCTTACCTGTCCCAACAGCGCTGCGCGCTCCGGTGTGCCGCGTACGGCCTTACGGACGAGCAGGCGAAGATGACCCCGACTCCGAGCGAGTTGAGTGTCGGAGGTCTGATCAAGCACGCCGCGATCGTCGAGAGGGGCTGGATCGACAAGATCGCGGACAACTCCGAGTCTTCTTTTTCGGACTACCAGGCCTATTCACAGAGTTTTCGGCTGCAAAGGGGCGAGACGCTGGCGAGCGTCTTGGAGCTCTACGAGGCCGCTGCCCGGAGGACGGAGGTCGTGGTGGCCGAGATCTCGGACCTCGGACAGGCCGTGCCCGTGCCGAAGGGCGTCCCATGGTTCCCCGACGACGTCGAGGCATGGTCGGTTCGCTGGGTCCTGCTGCACTTGGTCGAGGAGACCGCTCGTCATGCAGGACATGCCGACATGGTCCGTGAAGCAATCGACGGAGCGACGTCTGGTCCGCTGATCGCGGTCGCAAAGGGGTGGGCGCCGACCGACTGGCTCAAGCCCTGGGAGCCGGCACGGTCGAGCGCCTGATCCGCCACAAGATCCGTCACAAAGAGCCGAATCGAGGAGACGATGACGACAGAGCCTGACGTCTTCCAGCTTGCGGAGCGCGCGATCAGTGCGGTCGTGGCGAAGATCGAAGACGATCGGTGGGACATGACCATGCCCGCGAGCTTTTCGATGCGTCGCGAAGATCACGTGCCCAGCCTTCGGGAGATCGTCAACTACCACGCCTACGACGACGCGTGGGTGCCTGACATGCTCGCGGGTCTGACGATGGAAGAGGCGGGCAAGGACAAGTTCGATGGTGACCTGCTGGGCAAGGAGCCCAAGACAGCCTTTGCCCGGATCGTCGACACCGCGTGTGCGTCGGCCGCTCGGGTTCGGGATCTCGATGCAGCCGTTCATTGCTCCTTCGGCGACTACACCGTGCGCGAGTACTTCTGGCAGATCAACAGCTTCCGGGGGCTCCGGGCGCACGACATCGCGAGCGTCATCGGGGTCGACGCCGATCTACCGCAAGAGCTGGTGCAGGGCATTTGGGACGAGGTCAGCCCTCGTGCAGAGGAGTGGCGTGGCCTGGGTGTTCTTCCCGCCGCCGTGCCCGTGAGCTCCGATGCCCCGTTGCTCGACCGGCTCTTGGGTCTCACCGGGCGGGCACCCTGAAGATCGAGGGTCGAGGGGTTGATAGCAACGCCCACGACGCGTGCTTACTGTTAGGTGCGGTCCTCCGACACTGCTCGGGCTTCTGACATTCGGGCTGCGACAGGGTCGTCGAGTGCCCAGGCGAACACCGACCCGTTGGCACGGAGTCTCACGTTGGCTCCCGGGGGAAGAGGCGACCCGCCCGGCAGACGTGCGAAGAGCCTGGTGGATTTGCCGTCGCGCTCGATGTCAACGGTCGTCACAGTGTCGTGTCCGTGGTAGTGCGACTCTGCGACGCGCCCGGGTAGTCCCTCGCTCCCGGACTCGCCCAGCACCTCGACCTGCTCGGGACGCACGAGGACAAGGACTTCCTGCGACTCTCGGAACGAAGACGGCTCGAGGGCCAACCGGAGCAACCCGAGGTGAGTGTTCACAGCGTCGCCGTGAACGACGCCTTCGAGGACGTTGGCGTCGCCCACGAAGCGAGCCATTGCGGGGTCGGAAGGCCGGTCGTAGAGCTCTTCAGGACTACCGTGCTGTGCGACGCGCCCCCCGCGAAGCACGGCGACCTGGTCGGCGATCGACAGTGCTTCGTCCTGGTCGTGGGTGACGAGGACCGCCGTGGCGCCCGCCTTTCGAAGCACGCGCTGGACGTCAGCTCGTAGACCCAAGCGAAGAGACGCGTCGAGCGATGAGAAAGGCTCGTCCAACAGCACCAGGCGAGGTTCCATGGCGAGCGCCCGCGCGAGTGCGACCCGTTGCTGCTGGCCGCCCGAGAGCTGATGTGGGTAGCGCATCCCTTCGCCCGACAGCCCTACGAGTGACAGGAGATCCTCGATGCGTTTGCCTTGGCGCTGATGGCGTGTCAGTCCGAAACCGACGTTCCCCGAGACGCTCAGGTGCGGGAACAGCGCGCCGTCCTGCGGGACGTAACCGATTCGCCGCCTTTCGGGGGGCACGTGCGTTGTGGCGTCCTCCACGACCGTGCCAGCCAGAGAGACGCTTCCGGAGTCTGCTCGCTCGAACCCGGCAAGGACGCGAAGGAGGGTGGTCTTCCCGCTTCCTGACGGTCCGAGCACAGCGGTGATCGACCCTTCGTGGACGTCGAGGTCGAGCCCTTCGAGCACCACTCGTGTGCCGAACGCCTTTCCAAGGCCGGAGACCGATACCGCTGTCATGTGGGGATCGAGGTCCTGGAAGGCAGGCGGTCGAACCAACGCCCGAGCAGATAGGTGGGCACCACTGCGACACCCAGCATCGCAGCTGCGAACGGGGCCGCTGCCGCGTAAGCGAGGTCGCTCGAGTATGCCCAGAACTGTGTCGCCAGGGTTTGGACCCCCGTGGGCACGAGGACGAGGGTGGCCGTCAGCTCGGTGACGGCCGTGAGGAACACCAGGCAGAATGCGGCGAGCAGCCCAGGAAGCACGAGTGGCAACGTGACGCGCCAAAGGACGGACACCGGTCGCCGACCAAGGGAGCGCGCGACCTCTTGAAGCCCGGGCGGCACCCGAGCGACCGACGCCCGCAGCGCAACGAGAGCGAGTGGGAAGAACATCACCGCGTACGCCGCGACGAGAAGGGCCGCACTCTGGTAGGTGAAACGCGCGTACCTCACCGAGAAGTACACGAGCGCCAAAGCGATCACAAGTCCGGGAAGTGCTTGGACCAGCAGACTCGTTCGCTCGAGCACGAAGGCAACTCGGCCCCTGTGACGCACAGCCAGGATGGCGACCGGCAGCGCCATGAGGGTCGCGAGAGCCGCGGCCGAGGAGCTGTAGACGGCGGTGTGCAGGGCGGCGTCGGCGAGTGACGAAGCGGCAGGAAGGCTCGTCCGCTGGCTCGAGGCCAGCCAGTAGCAGATGGCTCCGACCGGCACTCCCACTCCCAGCCCGACCAGCGTCGCCATGCCTGCAACCACGGGAGCGGTGGCGCGCCCGAGACGAGTTCGAGTTACCGTGCGCGCCCTCGGCTGGGGCCGGCCCTGGAGACCGACTCGACTGGCCACGGCCTCACCGGCGAGGACCACGAGACCGAGGGTCACGAGCACGAGCGACAAAGCAGCGGCCGTCGGTGTGAAGCCATGTTGGAACTCGGTGAAGATCTCGGTGGTGAAGGTCTGGTAGCGCAGGATTGCGAACGCGCCGTACTCGGCGAGCAGGTACAGAGCCACGAGCAGGCAACCACCGAAGAGTGCCAGGCGCGCGTGGCGAAGCGAGACCCGCCAGAAGGTCTGGACCGGGCCCATGCCGAGGCTCCGCGACACCTCCTCCTGCGCTGGATCGGCGCTTCGGAAGCTGGCGGCAACGGGAAGATAGACAAGCGGGTACAGACCCAACGTCAGCACCAACGCGGCACCCGCGAGGCCGTGGAGCGAGGGGGCGACGGACACCCAGCCTGAAGCGATCACGAAGTCGGGGATAGCGACCGGGAGGACGATGAGGACCGCCCACGTGCGCCGGCCCGGCAAGTTGGTGCGCTCGGTGGCCCAAGCGGCTCCTGTGCCTATGACTGCGCTGGCGAGCGTCACGACGACAGCAAGACGCACCGTGTTCCAGAGGAGCACGCCCGTGAGGTGACGGAACAACAGTCTCGACACGTTCCCCCATCCCACCTGGGCGGCCTGCACGAGGAGGAACACGAGAGGCAGGAGCAAGGCCGCGACGACCACGAGGCTCGATCCGACGAGGAGAGGTGTCCTGCGCGTGTGATGCCGCGCCAAGACGGGTCCGACGTCGGGAGTGGTCGCCACGGCCATGGCTGTCAGGCCCTCCCCGTGGTCGGCGCGGCGCCCCGAGCGTGACGCCGGCCGGAGCATCGCCGCCGACCTCGCCGAATCACAGCAGTTGCGCCCCTTGAAGCAGGGACAAAGCGGCCGACCCGTCGCCGAGATCCGAGACGTTGAGCGCCGCCGGGTGGAGCTGGCCGAAGGGTGGCAGGGGTTGTGCCGTGATCACTCCGGACCCGAGCGGGTACTCGTAGCTCTGGGAGTTCGCGATGATCTCCTGGCCCGCCTTGCTCACCAGGAACGCCACCAGTCTCTGTGCGGCCGCCTGATTGTGGCTGGAGCGCAGCACCGCTGCTCCCGAGACGTCGACGACGTAACCGGGGTCGCCCGCGGCAAAGTACGCGAAGCGCGAGTGCATACGGGAGGCTCCGAGCTCGTAGTCGAGCCGGTACCAGTAGTAGTGGTCGATGATTCCGATCGCTGCTTGGCCGCTGTTGACCGCCGCGACGAGGGTCTCGTTGTCCGGGTAGGTGTGGCTGGAGGCGTTCGACTTGAGCGCTTCGAGCCAGTGCAGGGCGCCGTCGTGGCCGTAGGTCTTTTCCATCGATGTGACGACGGGTTCGAAGTCGGTCTCGCCGGGTGCGAGAGCCAGCTTGCCTGCCCACTGGGGTTCAGCGAGCGCGATGGCGGACGTCGGCACCTCGTCAGGGCTGACCAATTTCGTGTTGTAGACGATGCCGCTCACCCTTGCCGAGACTCCCACCCAGTCCCCATTGGGAGAGTTGTCGCTTGCCGGCACCGCACTGAGCGTGGAGGCACTGATCGGAGCGAGCAGGTTCTTCTCCTGAAGCGACTGAAGTGCGGGGGAGTTCTCTGCATAAAAGACGTCCGCCGGTGAGCTCGAGCCTTCCTGCGCGATCTGGTTGGCGAGCACGTCCTCGTCGCCGTTTCTGACCAGCACCGTGATCCCCGATTGCCTCTCGAAGGCCGCGACCAGGGATGCAGTGGTCTGGGGGTGTTGGCCGTTGTAGAGCGTGATGGTCTCGCCCGCCCTACCCGATCCGCCGGACGACCCCCCGCCGCAGGCGGCCAGGGCCGAGCCCGCCAGCAGGATCATGAGCACCGGCAACGATCGCCTTTTGGACCAAAGCGGCCTCGATGCCTTTGCCTGCGAGCTCGGCTTTCTCGATCTCAGCAGGGGATTCACGTTCTTAGGGTGACCTAACACTCGTTCCCAAAGTTAGGCTGCCCTAAGTAATTGTGCAAGGCCGGTCGAATCGAGACTCCGGCTGCTGCCGGCCGGGCTCCCGGCCAAGTCGGCGGCCGACGCGCGCCGGCTGCGAGGGCAATCCCGAATTGAGGCGTCAGAGGTCCGAAGCCCGGCGCGGCGTCGCGCTCGAGGCCACCGCAGGCGCGGTCTCGACTGTCGTGCGTGGGGACCTGTGTGCACGGGTCATCGTGGTCGGCGTGTACCGAGGACGCCACGCAACGCGGGCGAACAAAGGAGTGTCGTTCGCATGCTGTCGAGCTCCGAGTCGTCCCGACGGCTTCGCGAAGGAGGCCGGTAGTGTGGGTGGCCGATGGCTGACGTGGTCATGCCCCAGCTCGGCGAGACAGTGACGGAGGGCACCGTCACTAAATGGCTCAAGGCCGTCGGCGAGACGATCGCACGTGACGAGCCGCTATTCGAGGTCTCGACGGACAAGGTGGACTCCGAGGTGCCGTCGCCTGCCGCCGGGGTCCTATCCGAGATTCGTGTCCCGGAGGGCGAGACGGTCGACGTCGGCACGGTCCTCGCCGTCGTGACGGCTGACGGGGCCGACGCCGGACCCAAAGACGCGCAGCCAGTGGCGAACGAGAGCGCTCCGGCACCGAGCCTGCCATCGGAACCGACGTTCCCTGCTCCTGTCGTCGCGCCGCAGCCCTCCCCGCCGCCCCAAGCTGCGCCGGCGCCCGTCGTGGCTTCTCCTCCTGCCGCCGTCTCACCGACGCAGTTCTCGTCGGGTGCGCCTTCGGGGACTCGCGCGCCGACCGTGGACGGGGACGGGGACAGGAACGGGGCATCGTCTCCGTCCCATCAGGCGAACCGGATTCTCTCGCCCGTCGTGAGGCGACTCCTCGACGAGCACGGGTTGGATCCTTCGCAAGTGCCCGGCACCGGCCTTGGCGGGAGGGTGACGCGCTCGGACGTGCTCGGGGTCATCGATCAGACCCGCGAGGCCGGGGTGCGCACATCCGCGCCGACACCGGCCGTCCCTCCGTCAGCTGCGGCCGCGTCAGCGGTTCCTCGGGCCGATGCGGCCGCACCCCCCACTGCCACGCCTCCTCAGCGAGCAGTCGCCGGCGTCGACGAGATCGTTCCGTTCACGAACATCCGTCGCAGGACCGCCGAGCACATGGTCCGCTCCAAGGCGACCTCCGCTCACACCCTCGTCGTCCTCGAGGCCGACTACGAGCAGGTAGAACGTGTACGACGCTCCCACGGTGCCAGTTTCAAGGCCGAGGAGGGTTTCTCTCTCACCTACCTTCCCTTTGTGGCTCGGGCGACGGTCGAGGCCCTTCACGAATGGCCGAACCTGAACTCCTCTGTCGGCGACGACGCCTTGATCGTGCATCATCAGGTGAACCTCGGCATAGCGGTCGACCTCGATCACCAAGGCCTGATCGTGCCCGTGGTGCATCGAGCCGAGGAGCTGACGCTTCGGGGCATGGCCCGGCACATCCACGATCTCGCTGATCGAGCGCGCAGCAAGAAGCTGAGCGCGGACGACATCTCCGGCGGGACCTTCTCGATCACCAATGCAGGACCTTTCGGATCCCTGCTGACCGCCCCCGTGATCAACCAGCCGCAAGTCGGGATCCTCTCGACGGACGCCGTCAAGCGTCGCCCGGTGGTCGTGTCCCAGGACGACGGCACAGAGGCCATTGCGATTCACTCCATCGGCTTGCTGTGCCTTTCGTGGGACCACCGGGCGGTGGACGGGGCCTATGCAGCCGCGTTCGTGGCACGGATCGTCGAGTTGCTCGCAAGTCACGACTGGAGTGCCGAGCTCTGAGACAGCCGAAGCACCCGGAACATCTCGGAACACGTCGGAGCCGCCGGTCTCGGGAGACCGTGAGTGCTTAGAGCCCGGTGGTTCGGGCGAGTCGGGTACGAGGAGGCCCATGTCCTCCAGCGCGCCCTTCATTCGCGGAGCTCGGAGGAGCATCTCCTGCTGCTCGAGCATCCCCACGTCTTCACGCTCGGCGTCCACGGGGATCCGGCTCACGTGTTGGCGGATCCAGATTCCGTCGGAGCCCGGCTCGTTCGCACCGACCGGGGCGGTGACGTGACCTACCACGGGCCTGGCCAGCTCGTGGCCTATCCGATCTTGAACGTTCCGATGGCGCCCGGCGCGGTGCCGAGACATGTCCGAGCGGTGGAGCAGGTGGTCATCGACACGCTCGCGGAGTTCGCCATCGAGGCGGATCGAATGCCGGGATATCCGGGAGTTTGGATCGATCCCGACGGTGAGGACGCCAGGAAGATATGTGCCATCGGCGTGAGGGTGTCGCGGGGACGTTCCATGCACGGGCTCGCTCTCAACGTGGACCCGGACATGCGCTGGTTCGAGCGGATCGTTCCCTGCGGGATCGCGGACAAGCGAGTCACCTCGATGGCGGCCGAGGGTGCTCGGGCTCCGATGACGGACGTGCTCGAATCGCTCTCGAGGAACGCGCGGGCGCAGTGGGCGAAAGACGGTATGTGGGAACGTCAGGACGTCGTGTCGTTCGATGCCGGGCGCGCGGTGGGACTCACGGCGTCGGATCAGGCTCCCGGCCAACGACTGAGGATCAGGCTCCGAACCGCCGGTGTCGAACCGAGAGACGGGCTGGCCTTGTCCGCTCGCAAGCCTCCCTGGTTGAGAGTCAATGCCCACATGGGCCAGGAGTTCCTTGGTCTGCGACGAACAATGAAGGACCTGAACTTGGTGACCGTCTGCGAGGAGGCCGGCTGCCCCAACATCTTCGACTGTTGGGCCGACGGAACCGCCACCTTCATGATCAACGGGGAGCGCTGCACGCGAGCCTGTGGCTTCTGCCTGGTCGACACGCGTCACCCGCTCGCCATCGACCCTTCCGAGCCGGCGAGGGTCGCAGAAGCCGTCGAGCGCATGGGTCTCGAGCACGCTGTGGTCACCGCAGTGGCTCGCGACGACCTCGGTGACGGTGGAGCATCGGCGTTCGCGGCGACGATCGAGGCGATACGAACACGGAGCCCGGGCACGACGGTGGAGGTGCTCGTGCCCGACTGCAAGGGGGATGCCGCTTCGATAGCGACGATCTCAGGGGCCCGGCCCGATGTGTTCAACCACAACCTCGAGACGGTCGCCCGCCTCCAGCGCGCGGTTCGGCCATCGGCCGGATATGCACGAAGCCTGGCAGTCCTCGCTCGGGCCAAGGACGCGGGCCTCCTCACCAAGTCGGGGTTGATCCTCGGAATGGGGGAGACCGAGGCCGAGGTGGTGGGCGCTCTGGCAGACCTTCGAGCCGTGGGTGTCGACATCGTCACACTCGGGCAATACCTGCGGCCCAGCGCCGCCCATCTTCCTGTTGCCAGGTGGTGGACCCCCGATGAGTTCGATCGCCTGGGAGAGATTGGTCGAAGAGTGGGCTTCTCGCACGTGCAGTCGTCGCCGCTGACGCGATCGAGCTACCACGCGCGTGACGCAGCGAGAGCAAGCGGCCTCGAAGTTGGAGCCAGCTGCTGAGGCTGGGACTACGCGATGAAGTACTTGGCCCTCGGGTGGTGGCAAATGAGGGCGTCGGTGGTCTGCTCTGGGTGCAGCTGGAAGCCTTCGCTCACTGTCACGCCGATGCGGCCGGCGTCGAGGAGTGAGACCACTTTCTCGTTGTCCTCCAGAGCCGGACAGGCGGGATATCCCCAGGAGTAACGGCCACCGCGGTACTGCTGACGGAAGAGCCCGGCCACCGAGGGACCGTCCTCCGACACAAACCCCCATTCCTCTCTGATCCGCTTGTGCCAGAGCTCTGCGAGGGCTTCTGCCATCTCGACGCCCAGCCCGTGCAGGTGGAGGTAGTCCGAATATTGATTCTCGGCAAACAGGCGCGCAGTCTCTTCTGACACCTTCGGCCCCATCGTGACCACGTGGAACCCTGCGTAGTCGGTCTCTCCTGAGTCGGAGGACCTGAAGAAGTCCGCGATGCAAAGCCAAGGCTCGATGGCCTGGCGGGGAAAGCTGAATCGCGTTAGCTCCACCGAACGCGTCTCGTCGTTCCAGAGCACGAGATCGTCACCTTCTGAGTTCGCGGCGAAGTACCCCCACGCGACTTGGGGCACGAGCAGGTCCTTGGCCTTTGCCTTGTCCAGCTCGTCTCGAAGCACGGCGCTGATCCGCTCCTTGAAGTCCGAGTCGGTCTCTGAGACCGACTTGTCGGGCCTGTAGCCCCATTGGTTTCGGAAGAGTGCGGTCAGGTTGAGGTAACCGACGATGTCGTCGATGGATATTCCCTTCGCCACCCTCGTGCCGAGGAACGGCGGGACGAATATCGGGTTGTCCTCCTCGACCTCGGGTGAGCGCCGGGGCCGGGCGTCTCCTGCCGAGGCCTGAGCGGCCACCATCTCGCTTCTTCGGGGAGGCAGTTTCCTGCCACCGATCTCACGGCCGAAGCCCTCGTCTTCCTCGCCGCTTGCCTTGAGCGCTACGAGGCGGTCCATCGTGTGCAACCCTTCGAAGGCGTCCTTGCCGTAGAAGAGGCGCCCTTCGTAGACCTGACGAAGGTCGCGTTCGACGTACGTCCGCGTCAGAGCCGCCCCGCCGAGGAGAACCGGGATGTGCGCAAGGCCGCGTTGGTTCAGCTCTTCGAGGTTCTCGCGCATGATGAGGGTCGACTTGACGAGTAGCCCGCTCATCCCGATCGCGTCGGCTCGCCTGTCCGTGGCGGCCTGGATCAACTCTCCTATGCCGACTTTGATCCCCAGGTTCACTACCTCGTATCCGTTGTTGGTCAGGATGATGTCGACGAGGTTCTTGCCGATGTCGTGGACGTCGCCCTTCACGGTGGCAAGGACGATCGTTCCCTTGCCACCTTGATCGGCCTTCTCCATGCGCGGTTCGAGGTACGAGACCGCCGCCTTCATCGTCTCGGCGGACTGGAGGACGAAGGGCAGTTGCATCTCGCCCGACGCGAAGAGCTCTCCCACGGTCTTCATGCCCGCAAGCAGGATCTCGTTGACGATCTCGAGGGGACCGTGCCCTGAGAGGGCCTCTTCGAGGTCGGAGTGCAGCCCGTCGCGGTCCCCGTCGACGATGCGCTGCTCGAGTCGCCTCTCGACCGTCCAGCCCGACCGGTCTTCTCGCTCGACCGAGCTGCTCGAGACGCCTTCGAACATCGACAGAAGCTCTGACAGGGGGTCGTAGCCGTCCCTTCGGCGGTCGTAGATGAGGTCCAGGCAGACCTCGCGAGCCCGCTCGTCGATCTTCGAGAGGGGCAGGATGCGAGCAGCGTGCACGATGGCGGCATCGAGCCCTGCCTCGACGCACTCGTGGAGGAACATCGAGTTGAGCACGTGGCGGGCAGCAGGGGACAGACCGAACGACACGTTGGAGAGTCCCACGATGGTGAACACGCCGGGCAGCTCGGACTTGATGCGCCGGATTCCCTCGATGGTCTCGATGCCGTCTCGGCGGCTCTCCTCCATCCCGGTCGAGAGCGGGAGGACGAGGGGATCGAAGATGAGGTCTGCCGGCTCGAGGCCGTATCGCTCGATGGCGACCTCGGCGATCGCCCTCGCGGCGCGGACCTTCCATTCGGCGGTGCGCGCCTGGCCCTCGGTGTCTATGCAGGTGCAGACCACCGCCGCTCCGTACTCGCGCGCGAGGGTGAGGAACTTGTCGAGGCGCGTTCCCGGCTCGTCCCCCTCCTCGAGGTTCACCGAGTTGAGGACGGCGCGCCCTCCCAGCCATTTGAGGGCGGACTCGACGACGGGGGCCTCGGTCGAGTCGACCATCAGAGGCACGCTCGCCTGGGTGGCCAGCCGGCTGGCTACCTCGGTCATGTCCGCGACGCCGTCGGCGCCGGTGTAGTCCACGCAAACGTCGAGGATGTGGGCGCCCTCGCGCACCTGGTCGCGAGCCATCGCAACGGTGTTGTCCCAGTCGGCGCTCAACATGGCCTCGCGAAATCGCTTCGACCCGTTCGCGTTCGTCCGTTCGCCCACGACGAGGAACGAAGTGTCCTGGTGGAAGGGGACCGCGCTGTAGATGGAGGCGGCCCCCGGCTCGCTCGCGGGGCTCCTCGGAGCCGGAGCGAGTTCCCGGCAACGCTCCACGACCGCGCGCAGGTGCTCGGGGGTCGTGCCGCAGCATCCGCCTATCACTGTGACTCCGAGTTCGGTCACGAAGCGCTCCAGATGGTCGGCCAATTGCTGAGGCGTGAGGTCGTAATGCATCGCCCCGTCCACGACGCTCGGCAGGCCGGCGTTCGGCTGGGTGGATATCGGCAACCTGGAGTGCTGGGAGAGGTACCGCACCGCCTCTCCCATCTCGGCGGGCCCTGTGGCGCAGTTGAGCCCGACGACGTCGGGTCGCATCGCTTCGAGAGCGCAGAGAGCCGCGTTGATCTCTGTCCCTGGGAGCATGCGACCCGTGAGCTCGATCGTCACCTGCACCTGCAGTGGGACGCGTCGCCCGCAATCGACCATCGCCCGCTTGCAGGCATTGATCGCGGCTTTTCCCTGGAGAAGATCGAAGACCGTTTCGATCACGAGGAGGTCGACACCTCCCTCGAGGAGCGCGCGCGCCTGTTCCTCGTATGAGTCGCGAAGCTCCAGGTAGGCGATCTGTCCCAGGGTCGGGAAACGAGTGCCCGGGCCGAGGTTCCCCGCGACCCATCTGGGCCGCCCGTCAGCGCTCACGGCCTCGACTGCCTCTCGCGCGATGCGAGCAGCAGCAAGGTTGATCTCGGTGACCCGGTCCTGGATCCCGTACTCCGCGAGCACCGTAGCGAAGCCGCCGAAGGCGTTGGTCTCGATCACGTCGACCCCTGCCGACAGGAACGAAGAGTGGACCTGAGCGACGACGTCCGGGCGCGACAGTACGAGAGCTTCGTTGCAGCCCTCCAACGCCGGTCCGCCGAAGTCATCGGCAGTGAGCCCCGCCAACTGCAGGCTGGTCCCCATCGCACCGTCGAAGATCACGACCCGGCTCGCGGCCGCGTCCAGGTAAGCGGCGCCCCGCTCGTCCAGGACGAGGGCGTCGTGTGAAAGGACCGCGTGATCGCTGTGGGGTTCGCCGGACACCTTCCTCGCATTCTAAGGCCTGGTCACGGAGTCCCTTCGAGGCCCTCCCGATCGAAAAGACCCACAGGCGATCGCGGACCACCTGTGGGTGAACGGGAGACCCTTCCACCTTCGACCGTCAGGCGAGGCGGAACAAAGTCACCGATAGCATGCCGAACCGTGGTGCGGATCTACACACGCAAAGGTGACGACGGGACCACAGGTTTGCTCTACGGGGGTCGGGTTCGAAAGGACTCGGCCGCGATCGAGGCGAACGGTGCGGTGGACGAAGCTCAAGCCGCTATGGGACTGGCCCGAGCCGAGGCTGTGTCGGGGTCGGAGCTCGACGAGATCCTCATCGGGCTCGAACGTGACCTTTGGGTTCTCATGGCAGAGGTCGCGACGGCGCCCGACAACAGGTCCAAGCTCACTGCGGGCCAGTCCCTCGTCACCGACGAGATGGTTCTCTCCCTCGAGACACGCATCGACGACTTGAGTGATCGCTTCGAGATGCCGTCTGAGTTCGTCGTGCCGGGGCAGAACCGTGTCTCAGCTGCCCTAGACGTCGCGCGGACATTGGTGCGCCGGGCCGAAAGGTTGCTCGTGGCTTCCCCCCCTTCAGACGACTCGCTCGCAGGCCGGTACCTGAACAGGTTGTCGGATCTGCTGTGGACGATGGCTCGCTGGCAGGAGGGTGAGCACCTGGCGACGCGAAGCGTCGAGCGCCCGAGCTGAGAGCGAGAAGAGGGACGTGGCACCTCGTATCGAAGTGACCGGGTTCGTCGTCGATCCGGCAGCCGTGTCGTCTGGCGGGTTGGCGACGATCGAAGCCCCGGGAGCGCCGGTCGTCGCGGTCGGGGTCGCGGTCCTCGAGTCAGAGGAGGGGCCGGTTCTCACCGACGGCTTGGAGGCCGTCGAGGTCTCCCAGCCACTTGCGCCCGATCGCGAGCTCGCCGAGCGCCGCGGGTTCACCGGCAAGGCGGGGCAGGTCATGACCCTGTTGTCGGCGTCACCTGCGCAGCCGGCGATCGTCTACCTGGGATGCGGAAAGCGCGACGAGCTCGGCATCGACTCCTTGCGCCGAGCTGCAGCGTCGCTCGTGAGGTCCTCGGGACGCTCAGGGGCGGCGATATTCGTGCTGTCGGGTGATTTGGCTGAGCAAGCAGCAGCCGCCGGCTCGCCTGACGGCGATCCCGTCGAGCGTTCCCAAGCACATCGTGCTGCGGCACGAGCCTTGACGGAAGGGGCGATGCTCGCGTCATACCGCTTCTCGTCGCACAAGAGCGATCCGGCGAGTCCTTCTTTGGATCGGTTCTCGGTCGCCGGACTAGGGCTCGACGCGAGTGCACTCGAAGAGGGTGTCGCCCATGGCCGTCGCGTCGCAGGGGCGGTGTGCCTGGCAAGGGACCTCGTGAACGAGCCGCCGAGCTCGATGACCCCGAGGCGGCTGGCAGAGGCGGCGAACGACCTCGTCGGCCGCGCGTCCCCGGGTGCCGCCGCGTCGAATTCCGAAGGCGGGTCCTTGAGCTTGGAGGTTTGGGACGAGAACCGCATAGCCGATGAGCGTCTGGGCGGGCTCATGGCGGTCGCACGCGGATCTGCGGAGCCTCCGCGTCTTCTTCGCATTTCGTACGAACCTGCCGACCCGCTCGTCGTCGACGGGCGCGTTCCTCACGTGGTGCTCGTGGGCAAGGGGATCACGTTCGACTCAGGTGGCCTGTCCCTGAAGAGTGCCGACGCCATGGTGAGCATGAAGACGGACATGAGCGGCGCGGCGGCTGTCCTTGCCGCGATATCGACATGTGCCGACCTCGGAATTCGCGTGCGGGTGACTGCGATCGTCCCGGCCACGGAGAACATGCCCGGTGGAAGGGCGACCAAACCCGGGGACGTCCTCGTTGCGCGGGACGGTCAGACGATCGAGGTGCTCAACACTGACGCGGAGGGAAGGCTCGTGTTGGCCGACGGATTGTCTCTGGCTGCGGAGATGCAACCCGACGCCATCGTCGACCTCGCCACGTTGACCGGAGCGGCGGTCGTGGCCCTAGGGGGATCGATCGCGGGGCTCTTCGGCAACGACCAGGCACTCGTCGACCGAGTACGTGCCGCGGCAACTCGCGCCGGGGAAGAGGTCTGGCAGCTCCCGCTCGCCCGCGCGTATCGCAGCCACATCGAATCGGATGTGGCGGACATGAAGAACGTGGGCAAGACCGGACAAGCAGGGTCCATCTCGGCGGCACTGTTGCTCGAGCGCTTCGTCGCCGACATCCCGTGGGTCCATCTCGACATCGCGGGCCCTGCTCGTAGCGACGAGGACCAAGGGCTGCTCACGAAGGGGGGTACAGGGTTCGGCGTTCGCACACTGCTCGAGCTGCTCGACACGTTCGGGGAGCGCCTTTAGAGCGCGCCTGCCGGATCGATCGACGCGTGCGTGCCACCGACCTCGGGACTCGCGGACCACGAAGAGGTAGGCGCTGCGGCCCGCACCCTCGCATCCCTGGTCCCGCGAGACGGTTTCGACTCGCGCTCCGCGACGTCCATCCACCTTGCGTCTGCAAGACGGGCGAGGGCTGCCATGCGGTCGCGCTCGCGAGTCCCGAAACGCCATCCCGGCCGTCCCACCACGAGGACCAAGTCCCAAGCCGCGAGCTCCACCCATTCGATGTCCCTGTCGTCTTCACCCCGAGAAGCCTCGCCTCGACGCCGGCTTTCGACGAACTCGGCCAGCCACGGAGCGGGGGGGACCGAACCATCGGAGGCGACAAGCGTCCGCTCGGACACATCGACCACGGTGGCCCACTGTGCATCGAGCTCGTGACGCGCCCTGGAAGTCAGGGCCTGGATGACGTCGTGAGGGGTGCGTTCTGCCACGATCAAGGCTGCAGTTTCGTAGGCGTCGAGCCTGCGGTCCCTGATCCCTCCCGAGATCGGGTGAGCCTCCTCGACTAATACTCCGTCCACCTCGAGGATCTCGCTCAGCAGCAACGGCAGGTTCTCCCCGTCGGCGACCTCCACGACGAATTCGTCGACGGCGCGCCCGGCATTTCTCTCGATGATCTCGACGGCGACGACGTCACCTCTCACAGATCCGATTCGGCTCGCGACCGCGCCCAGAGCCCCCGGGCGGTCGGGCAACGCCACCCGCAGAACAAAAGTCTGCATTCTCCCAGGCTACGGCCGGCAAGTGAACGCTGCGTTAATAGCGGGAGACCACGGTATTACGAGCCTCCGGGACGTTTGCTCAGAACTGGCCTCGATCTGAGGTTGCCTCGGCGACCTCGGTCCGGAGGGACCACGCCCATTCGGTCGCCTCGTGGGCGAGCGCAGGATGGACCCGCCACCGGTGCAGGTGCACCTCGACCGACTCGTGATCCTCTCCGATGTCCAAGAGCGCCAGAGCCCACCGACGCGATTGGTTGCGCAAATCGCCGATGTCGTTTCGTCGTGGCCGCGACTCGGTCCAGTCCGCGTGCAGCTCGCGCAGGGAGGTCGGGAGGCGGATCAATAGTCGTCCGGGCAGCGGCGGGACCCTCCGCCTCACCGCCAGCATTTCGGGGCCCTCCTTTCGAAGCAGCTCGAAGCTCTGGCACCTCGCCAGCGCACGTGCGAAGGGCGAGTTGCGTCCCGACCGGTTGCCGACGCCGAGCTTCTTGGCGGTCAGCTCCACGTCGAGTTCGAAACCGCGCGGAGCCGAGTCCAGCCCAGCGACGAGCAGACGCATCAGCCAAGTTGCAGTCGGCCCGACGATCCCGAGCCAGAACGTCTCCACGTACGAGGAACGAGGATCGAACCCCAGCGCGTCGATGACCGGATCCGGCCAGGCAACGACACGCAGGGACTCGGGGAAGGTGGCATCCAAGGAAGGCACCGGTGACGCAATTGCCGAGCGGGGAAGGGCTAGCAGCGGAGCAGGCATCTGGTCAGGATCCGCGACTCGTCTCGCATGGAACCTCGCAGGGGACCTCGCAGCTACTCGTTCAGCTGGCGCTCTTGCAGCTGATGGCGCCGGGGCTACCAGTGGCCGCGGTGAAAGGCTTGAGCTGCGTCCCTTCGCCTTCGTCCGAGAGATGCCGAGGGCGGATCCTCGCCGCCCGGCTCACCGAGAAGCACCGCCCCGAGATACCGACGATCGAATGGGACCCCGAGCGCGGCCTTCAGCTGCTGCTCCCCGCGGAAATTCCCGAGGAAGCACGCTCCGAGTCCCTTGTCGGAGGCGGCGAGCAACACGAGCAAGACGGCGAAGCCGGCGTCGACGTACCAGAACGGAACGGGCCAAGCCTCCTCGTCGAAGAGCCCGCTGGAGCGCTTGTCGGGCTCGGCATACCGGGCGGAGTAGGCGCCGGGGTGGCAGAACATGCAGAGCACCACCGGTGCTCGCGAGAGACCGGCCCACCTTCGTGACCGTTCCCGCCAGTCGGGTGTCGTGGTCGCATCCCAGAACGCAGATGTCTGCTGGGGCCCATCGAGCACCACGACGTCCCAGCCGTCGGTGTCGCCTGCGGCAGGAGCCCTCCGAGCCGAGAGAACGATCTCTTCGAGTAGGCCTGGATCGGGAGCTCTTCCCGAGAAGCTCCGGACCATTCGCCGCCGGCGAACACACTCCGAGAACTCCACGGGCAGGAAGCTATAGGGCCGGAGGAGTCGGGAAGAAGGGAGGAGGTCGCAGGGAATGCCGACCTAGCTGGTAGGGTTTTACTTTGTCGGGCGGCGTCGGCCGTCTCGGGTCGCTCGGTCCGAGCCACCGGTAGTCGTCCGAGGAGCGCAGAGATTTGGGGAGGTCGTAGGTGGCCACCACGCGAGAGTTGCTGAACCAGGCAAAGACCGCGGTTCGCGAGGTGCAAGGCGAAGATGTGGAGCCCCGCCTGGGCGAGGTGGTCGTCCTGGACGTCCGTGAGGCGGACGAGTACGAGCAGGGTGCCCTCCCCGGCGCCTTGCACATACCCAGGGGATACCTCGAATTCCAGGTGGAGGGGCGCATCGTCGACAAGACGGCACCGGTCGTCGTCTACTGCGCCGTAGGTGCGCGGTCGCTTCTCGCCGCCAAGACCATGGCCGAGCTCGGCTACGAGGACGTCGTCTCGCTCGCCGGGGGCTTCAACCGGTGGAAGGACCAGGACCGTGCGTGGGTCACACCGCAGTCGCTGACCCCCGACCAGCGCAACCGCTACCAGCGCCATCTGCTTGTGTCCGAGGTGGGAGCCGAAGGCCAGATGAAGCTGCTCGGGTCGAAGGTGCTGTTGCTCGGCGCCGGCGGACTCGGGTCGCCCGCCGCGTTGTACCTGGCTGCCGCAGGCGTCGGGACTATAGGCATCATCGACATGGACGTCGTCGACGCCTCGAACCTCCAGCGCCAGATCCTGCATTCCATGGACCGTCTAGGTGAGCGCAAGGTCGATTCGGCGAAGAAGACCATCGTGGCTCTCAACCCTGACGTGAACGTCGTGACGTACGACGTACGCCTCGGCGCCGACAACATCCTCGACATATTCGACGGCCCCAACGGCGACGGCTGGGACGTCATCGTCGACGGCACGGACAACTTCCCGACCCGCTACTTGGTGAACGACGCTTCGTTGCTCAAGCGGATTCCCGTAGTGCACGGATCGATCTTCCGCTTCGAGGGTCAGGTGACGGTGTTCGACCCTTACAACGGTCCTTGCTACCGCTGCCTCATCCCGGAGCCCCCGCCCGCAGAGCTCGCCCCCTCGTGTGCCGAGGCGGGAGTCCTGGGGGTGCTCCCGGGCATCGTCGGCTCGATCCAGGCGGTCGAGGCGATCAAGCTGCTGCTCGGCATCGGCGACCCGCTCGTTGGAAGGCTTCTCGCATACGACGCGCTGGAAGAGTCGTTCCGCACCTTCAAGGTGCGCCGCGATCCGCAGTGCCCCGCATGTGGGGAGAACGCCGCCCCGATCGTGATCGCGGAGTACGACGAGCTCTGCCTTCCTCACCCGATCCAGGCGCCGCCTGCAGCGAGCTGAGGACCCGAAAGGCGCGCCGAACGCCGGGCGCCGTAACCTTGTTACGTGGCAACGCCATCCGAAGACGAGCAGGTGAAGCCTCAACAGGCGCGTAGCACGGACTCAGGCATAGAGATCGCTCCCGTCTACCGCGCCGCGGATCTCGACGGATGGGACCCGCAGAAGCAACTGGGCGAGCCCGGCCGTCCGCCCTACACCCGCGGCATCTACCCCGACATGTACAGGGGCCGACTCTGGACCATGAGGCAGTACGCCGGCTTCGGTACGGCCGAGGCCACCAACGAGCGTTTCCGTTTTCTCCTCTCTGCCGGACAGACCGGGCTCTCGTGTGCCTTCGACCTCCCGACCCAGATGGGGCTGGATTCGGACCATCCGAGAGCTGAAGGTGAAGTCGGGAAAGTGGGGGTGGCGATCGACTCCCTGGCTGACATGCGCCTCTTGCTGAAGGACATTCCGCTCGCGAAGGTCACCACCTCCATGACCATCAACGCGACCGCGGCGATCCTCCTGCTGCTCTACCAGTTGGTCGCAGAGGAGCAAGGGGTGGCTCCCGAAGCGGTGAAGGGGACCGTTCAGAACGACATATTGAAGGAGTACGTGGCCAGGGGCACCTACGTTTACCCGCCCCGCCCGTCGATGCGCCTCGTGACGGACACGTTCGCGTACTGCGCGGAGCATTTGAAGTCCTGGAACACGATCTCGATCTCCGGCTACCACATCCGCGAGGCCGGTTCCACGGCCGTGCAGGAGATCGCTTTCACGCTCGCCAACGGGATCGCATACGTCGAGGCGGCTCTTGCCGCAGGCCTCGACGTCGACGCATTCGCGCCACGCCTCAGCTTCTTCTGGAACGCTCACAACCACTTCTTCGAGGAGATCGCCAAGTACCGGGCTGCGAGACGCATGTGGTCGCGGATCATGACGGAGCGCTTCGGTGCGTCCGACGAGCGTTCGAAGCTTTTGCGGTTCCACACCCAGACCGGTGGCTCCACGCTCACCGCCCAGCAGCCTGAGAACAACATCGTGCGCGTCGCGCTGCAAGGGCTTGCGGCAGTTCTCGGTGGCACACAGAGCCTGCACACGAACAGCTTCGATGAGGCTCTGGGTCTTCCCACCACACGAGCTGCCAAGATCGCGCTGCGCACCCAGCAGGTGATCGGCTACGAGTCAGGAGTCACAGATACCGCGGACCCACTCGCAGGTTCGTACTTCGTCGAGTCGATGACCGACGAGATCGAGCGCGCGGCTTGGCGGTACATCGAGCAGATCGACGAGATGGGCGGTGCGGTCGCCGCGATCGAAGCCGGCTTCATGCAAGACGAGATAGAGAGGGCAGCGTACGCATACGCAAAGGCGGTCGACGACACCGAAAAGGTCCTCGTCGGTGTCAACCGGTTCGTCGAGGACGAGGTCGAGGTGAACGAAGTCTTCCCGATCGACCCGTCGCTCCAGAGCTCCCAGATCGAGCGCACCCGCGAAGTGCGCGCGAAGCGCGACGAGGCGGCGGTCGGAGCGGCCCTGGCCGATGTGAGAAAGGCGGCCGGAGGGACGCAGAACCTCCTCGTGCCGATGCGAGAGGCACTGCGACGCATGGCGACGTTGGGCGAGGTGTCCGACGTCCTTCGCGACGAGTTCGGCGTCTACCAGCCCAGTCGCTGACCGGCGCCGCGGACGGTCGGCGCCCGACGGATCAGGTCCCGCCGCCGGTCTCAGCGCGGTGAGGCGACTAGCTCGCGGCGGAGAGCCGGATCCGTTGCTGCGTCGATCGCGGTCCAAGCGAGCGCGGTCGCACCTTCGGTTAGTGCTCTCTCGGAGGACGGGCCCAGGCAGGCTTCCGCGAATTCGGGCTGGTGGTTCACGGCACCACGCGAGTCGAGCCCTACGAGGGGGTGGATCGTGGGGACCGCCAGAGAGACGTTCGCCATGTCTGTGGAGATGGTCGGCAGGGGCCTGCCTTCGTCGTCGGCGGTGTACGTCCTTCCGAGGGCTTCGGCGTTCTTCCTCCAAGACGAGAGCAGAGGCTCGTGGGAGATCATGTGCGAATACGTGGGCGACAGGGGACGGATCTCCAGATCGGTCCCGGTCGCCAGCGCTCCTGCCTCGAAGCAGCGGGCGATTCTCGGTCTGAGCACGTCCAGATCGTCGAGGGTGGCGGCCCGCACCATGAACGCACCGCTTGTTTCGCGGGGGACGACGTTGACCGCGTCCCCTCCCTTCGTCACGATCCCGTGGACCTGGTCCCCGGGCCGGAAGTGCTGTCTGAGCAGACCGATCGCGACCTGGGCGACGACGAGCGCGTCGGCGGCGTTGCGACCCTGCTCCGGCGAGGCAGAAGCGTGTGCCTCGCGTCCGGTGTACCGGACCTCGAAGTGATCGACTGCCAGGCATTTCGCTGCCAGCCTGTCCTCGGGCCACGGGTGGACCATCATCGCTGCGTGGGCGCCGTCGAACGCGCCACGGTCGAGCATCAACACCTTCCCCCCGCCGCCCTCTTCCGCAGGTGTTCCGAGCACGGTCACCGACAGCCCGACTTCGTCTGCGACTTGTGCCAGAGCTATTCCCGCGCCCACGGCCGCGGCAGCGATCAGGTTGTGGCCGCACGCGTGACCCACGGCGGGCAGGGCGTCGTACTCCGCGCAGATCACGATCGATACAGGGCCCGGGCCGACGCGCGCCGCCAGGGCGGTGGGCAGTTCGAACGCCCCTCGGTCCACTTCGAACCCGGCATCTTCGAGCATTTCGGCCACGGCAGATGCAGCGAAGTGCTCTTCGAAACAGGTCTCAGGGTGGTCGTGGATGGCGCGACTGAGCTCGATCAGGTCCTCGCGCCTCGAGTCGAGGGTGCGTCGAGCCGACGCCTTCGCGTCAGGGGCGTCCATTTCTTGTCCCGGCGCCTCAGTCGATCACTGCGATGACGTCTCCGGGACCGACCGAGTCCCCGGCCGACACCCTGACCTCCTTCACGGTGCCCGCCTTCTCCGCGGTGATCGCGTTCTCCATCTTCATCGCCTCCAGGATGCAGACGCTCTGGCCGATTTCCACCTCGTCGCCGGGAGAGACGAGAACCTTGACGATCGTCCCCTGCATGGGGACGATGACCTCACCCGATCCCGTTCCCGCCATCGACGCGCGTGGCTTGGCAGGTCGCGCCCCGGTCCGTGCCGCGGCCGAGACCGATACGACATCGGGTACCCACAACTTGACCTCGTAGCGGCGCCCGTCCACCTCCGCTGTCACCTGGCGAAGCACCTTGGGCTCGGTCCGGTCGTCCGGCACAGCCGCCGGCGAGCCGGGTTCGCCCGAGGGGGTCGCGGTCAGTTCCGACAAGTCCAGCCGTTCCTCGACCCAATTCGTCGAGTGAGCACCGTCCGCGAAGTCTGGGTGGCTGAGGATCGCGACGTGAGCAGGAATGGTCGTAGCTACGCCCACGATCTCGATCTCGCTCAGAGCGCGCAGCATGCGTCGTCGAGCAGCTTCACGGTCATGTCCCCATACCACCAGCTTGGCGACGAGGTTGTCGTAGTACTGGCTCACGGTGTCCTGGGACTCGTAACCGGTGTCGAGTCGCACACCGGGTCCCCCTGGAGCACGGAACTTTGTGATGGTTCCGGGCGAGGGCGTGAATCGGCCGCCAGAGGGGTCCTCTGCGTTGATCCGAACCTCTATCGAGTGACCTCTCAGGTCGACGTCGTCTTGGGTGAACCCGAGGGGCTCGCCTGCTGCCACCCTGAGCTGCCACTCGACCAGGTCCAGCCCCGTGACGAGCTCGGTCACCGGATGTTCGACTTGGAGCCGCGTGTTCATCTCGAGGAAGTAGAAGTTGCCGTCCTGATAGAGGAACTCGACCGTCCCGGCGTTGACGTATCCGCAGGCCTCGGCCGCTCTCACTGCCGCTTCTCCCATGGCGCTGCGCACTTCGTCCGCGAAGCGCGGCGCCGGGCTTTCCTCCACCAGCTTCTGGTGCCGCCGTTGGCAGGAGCAGTCGCGCTCGCCGAGCCAGAGAGTGTGCCCGTGGGAGTCGGCGAAGATCTGCATCTCGATGTGTCGCGGCCAGTCCAGGTACTTCTCCAGGTAGATCTCGGGACGGCCGAAGTACGCCTGCGCCTCGCGCTGAGCCGATGCCATCGCCTCTTCGACCTCGGCAGGTTCGGCCACGACCTTCATGCCGCGTCCGCCGCCGCCGTGCGCCGCTTTGATCGCGATTGGCCAACCGAATTCCCGCCCGAATGCGAGAACCTCCGCGGGGTCGCTGACGGCCTCCGTGCGGCCGGGGACGCTCGCGACGCCGGCGGCTTCGGCGGCCTTGCGCGAGCTGATCTTGTCCCCCATCACCTCGATCGCCTCTGGGGGAGGTCCTACGAAAGTGACCCCGCTCGAGGTGATGGCCCTTGCGAAGTCCGCGTTCTCCGAGAAGAAGCCGTAGCCGGGATGTACGGCATCGGCTCCGCTTCGGCTGATCGCCTCGAGGATCGCAGGCGTGTTCAGGTAGCTCTCTGCCGCGCTTTGGCCTCCGAGCGCGAACGCCTCGTCTGCGACTCTTACGTGGAGGGCCTCACGGTCCAACTCGGAATAGACCGCCACGGTGCGCACCCCGAGCTCCCTACAAGTGCGGGCGATGCGCACGGCGATCTCACCGCGGTTGGCTATGAGAACCTTTTCGAACACTCGTGACCTCTCGGATTGCGAGCCACCACACTGGCACGCAGCGTAAGGTGTGCGCCACGTCCGAGGAACGAGGGTCACCGTCGTTTGCAGTCGAGTCGGGACCGCCGGGGACGCGGTTCGCCGAGATCAGAGTCTTCGAAGAGCTCGACTCCACGAACCGCTACCTGGTCGACGAGGCACGTTCTGGCGCACCCGAGGGGCTGGTGGCGGTCGCCGCCTACCAGAGAGAGGGCCGCGGCCGGCTCGGCCGGCGATGGGAGGCGCCGCCCGGGACCAACTTGCTGGTGTCGGTTCTCTTCCGGCAGCTGCTTCCCCTCGAAGAGCTGCACCTACTTACGGTCGTGGCAGCGCTCGCCGCAGCCGACGCATGCATCGAGGTCGCAGAGGTGCATCCGCACCTCGAGTGGCCGAACGATCTCTACGTCGGCGGCAGGAAGCTCGCGGGGATCCTGGCAGAGTCGGTTCCAGGCGATTACGCCCACGGCGACGGTCGTGCCGTGGTCGTGGGGGTCGGGCTCAACGTCAAATGGCCGCCACCGGACGCCGAGGCGAACCACGCGCCTGTGCCCGAAGAGCTCGAGGGAATGGCGACCTCGCTCTGGCGCGAGATCCCACAGGGCACGAATCCGTCGCGTCTCGAGCCGCGGGTCGTCCTCGAGGTGCTGCTCGCTGCCCTCGAGCACCGCGCCGAGGACCTTTCCCACGGCGACGGTCGACGGCGCCAAGCAGCGGAGTACCGTCGACGCTGCTCCACGGTCGGCAAGCGGGTGAGGGTCTCACTCGGGGAATCGGTCCTCGAGGGAGTTGCCGTAGACATCTCCGCCGAGGGCCACCTCGTGCTGGACGATGGTGGGGGATTCCGCACCGTCACAGCCGGCGACGTGGTCCACGTCGACTGACGCTCGCTTCGAGAGAGCAGGTTCCCCCAGGTTCTGCATCCGCGGTGGCCGTCTACCATTACTGGTCGTGAAAGTCCTCGTGACAGGCGGCGCAGGTTTCATCGGCTCCAATTTCGTGCGGTACTGGGTCGAGCGGCACCCCGCCGACAGAGTCGTGGCGTACGACGCGCTCACGTACGCGGGCAACCTCCCGAACCTCGCGGATGTGGAAGACCGCATCCTTTTCGTGCATGGCGACGTGTGCGACCCCGAGGTCGCGTTGCGGACCATGCTCGACGAAGGCATCGACACGGTGGTCCATTTCGCAGCCGAATCGCACAACAGCCTCGCTGTGCTCGATCCCGCGCGTTTTTTCAGGACCAACGTCCTCGGCACCCAGACCATGCTCGAGGCGGCCAGGCACGCGGGAGTGACGCGCTTTCACCACATTTCCACCTGCGAGGTCTACGGTGACCTGCCTCTCGATTCCGAGGAGGCCTTCGACGAGGAGAGCCCGTACCGCCCAAGGACCCCGTACAACGCGTCGAAGGCGGGAGCAGACCATGCGGTGCGCGCGTACTCCGAGACCTTCGGCCTTCCGGTGACCATCACCAATTGCTCGAACAACTACGGGCCGTACCAATTCCCAGAGAAGCTCGTACCTCTATTCACCGCCAACGCTCTCGACGACAAGCCCCTGCCGATGTACGCATCCACCCAGAACAGAAGGGAGTGGTTGCACGTCGTAGACCACTGCAGGGCGATCGAGGCCGTGCTCGAGAAGGGACGAATAGGCGAGACGTACCACGTCGGCAGCGGTGTCGAGGCGAGCATCGAGCAGATCGCAAACGCTGTGCTCGACGTTCTCGAGAAGCCGCACTCACTCAAGAAGCTGGTGCCCGACCGCCCCGGCCACGACCGCCGGTACCTGCTCGACTGCACGAAGATCACGAAGGAGCTCGGCTGGGAGCCGACGATCCCGTTCGGCGACGGCCTTGCGCAGACCGTGACCTGGTACGCCGAGAACCGCTCGTGGTGGGAGCCTCTCGTCGACCGCGCCCCTGTGGCCGAGACAGCCTGGGAGAGCGAGCCGTCGACGAAGGGCTCGGCACCGTCTGCCGAAGAGGTTTGAGGCGGGGAGCTGTGCGGCTGCTCGTCACGGGCGCTGGGGGACAGCTCGGCCACGACCTGGTGGACGCCCTCTCGGGGAGGGTGCCCCTCGGTGGACTGCGGGGGAATCGAGCCACCGCGCGCCTCGGCGAACGCGTTCCGAAAGAGGTGATCGGAGCTGACCACAGCCGCCTCGACGTGACCGATCGCGACGCCGTCGTCGCGGCGATCGATGGATTGCGACCCGACGTCGTCGCCCACTGTGCTGCTTGGACGGCAGTCGACGCGTGCGAAGGGGATCCCGACCGCGCGTTCGCCACCAACGCGCTCGGCACGCGAAACGTTGCTGAGGCGGCGCGGCGCTTCGGTGCCCATGTCGTGTACGTCTCCACCGACTACGTCTTCGACGGTAAGGCCGACCGGCCCTACAAGGAGTGGGACGAGCCCTGTCCGATGTCGGTCTACGGCCACAGCAAGTTGGCCGGGGAGACCGAGCTCGATCCGGGCTCGACGATCGTCCGCACCTCATGGGTCTGTGGAGCACACGGGTCGAACATGGTGCGCACAGTCCTTCGCCTCGCGTCGGCTAAGGGAGCGCTGAAGTTCGTCGACGACCAGGTGGGTTCACCGACGTTCACCGCCGATCTCGCAGGAGTGATCTCCACGCTGTGCACCGAACACCTGCCCGGGACCTTCCACGTGACCAACCAAGGGACGACCAGCTGGTACGGCTTTGCGGGAGCGGTGCTTGCTGCGGCGGGTGACGATCCATCGAGGGTCGAGCCCATCTCGACAGCACAGCTCGACCCGCCTCGTCCGGCACCTCGACCCGCCAACTCTGTTCTCGACAACGCTGTGCTCCGATTGCACGGGATGCCTCTGCTGCCCGACTGGCACGAAGGACTCGAGCGCCTCGTTAAGGTTCTCGCCGAATCCACACAGTCGCCGTGAGCGACCCGCAAGGCGCGGCGGCTGCATCGTCAGTGCAGACCGACGCCTCGGTATCGGCGCAACCGCGCGTAGGGGCTGTGGTGGTCAACCACGATGCCGGTGACGTGCTGCTCGAGTGCATCGAATCGCTTCAGGCCGAGGGCATCTCGGAGATCGTGGTCGTCGACAACGCATCCAGCGACGGGTCCGTGCACGCCTTGGAGGGTGCCCACCCGTCGGTGCGGATCCTCGAGACCGGCCGGAACCTTGGCTACGGGGCGGGTGCGAATCGAGGTCTCGACACTCTGCAAAGCGACGTCGTGCTCGTCTGCAATCCCGACGTCTCGGTGCACCGGGGTTCGGTTGCGGCTCTGAAGGCCGTTTTGGCCGCGGACCGGACGGTCGCCATCGCCGGACCTCGCATCGAGGAGCCCGACGGCAGCCGGTACCCGTCGGCGCGCCGATTCCCTTCGCTGGGAGACGCTGCGGGACACGCGTTGCTCGGGCAGTGGATGCCAGGCAACCGCTTCACTCGGCGGTACAAGATGGAGGACGTCGAGGTATCGACGTCGAGTTCCGTCGACTGGGTCTCGGGAGCATGCTTCGCAGTGCGCAGGCAGGCCATGAGCGAGCTCGGAGGCTTCGACGAGGCGTACTTCATGTACGCAGAGGACGTCGACTTGTGCTGGCGTGCGCGCCGGGCCGGATGGAGGGTGGTCTACGTCCCAGTGGCGGTGGTGACCCATCTCCAAGGGATCTCGACGTCGAGGCGCCCGTTTCGAATGCTCGTCGCACACCACACCTCTGCCTTCCGGTTCGCCTCGCGGAGCACCAGCGGCTGGCGGCGGGTGGCGCTGCCGGCGGTCGCCGTCACCCTCGCCGTGCGTCTGGTCTCGGCGGTGGTCAGGCAAGCCTTCACCAGGCATTTCGCCGGTGGGGTGCGTCGGGCCGACTAGGGTGACCACTCCGGCGGCTGAGTCCTAGATTCACCACCTCAGCCCAGTCTCTTCGAGGCCGTTCCCGCCAGGGTGCCCGGAGGGTCTGTCAAGCTCCAGACCAAGACGCCAGAGGATGCCTTCAACAGCGATATTGATCGACGACGCTTCACCTGCTGCGCCGGTTCGGCTGCATTTTGAAGCTTTCCCTCTCGGGATCTTCTGATGGCCAGGAGGGGCACGGGACGGTGGGTGGCGCGCGCCGCGGCGACAGGCGGCGGGCGGACGTATCGCGGTCATCGACCAGTGCGCTGGTACGCGAGCCTCGCTCTGATCGTCTTGGTCGGACTGGCCCTCATCGTCTATAGCCGGTACGAGCGAGAGCACCCTGCTCCCTCGACCCAACCGGCCATCGGCATACACTGGTACTCGGCCATTGCGTTCGACATCTGCGGCAAGACTCAGCCCGATTTGTCCTCCAACCCCAACCTTTCGAGTGTGGGCATCACGACCGATGGTGACGGCGTCGTCCACACCGCGCCGACCAAGAGCTCCGAAGCAGGCAACAACGCCACCTTGAAGCTCTTCGCGAAGAGCTACCCCGGATTCGTCTTGACCCCGACCGAGCTCAAGCTCCCGGGCGGCCACGCATATCACAACGGTGAAACCTGTCCTGTGGGAACGCCCCAGGCTCACAAGACCGCCGACGTGTTCATCCAGGTCTGGTCGAGCGCGACAGGGGCCGGTTCCAACCACCCCGTCACCGTCACCGACCCCTCCAACATCAAGCTGGCCAATTGGCAGTTGATAACGGTTGCGTTCGACCCGCTGGGCACAGGGGTCGCGAAACCCACGCGCGATTCGATTGCGACCATGCAGACCCTCATCTCGGGTGTCACGAGCTCGACGACCACCACGACACCGTCGAGCAGCACGACGGCGCCTACGCCGACGACCACGGCTCCCTCGAGCACCACGACTACGACACCGAGCTCGACGACCACGACCTCGTGAGCCTCGAGCCGACGGAGCTCGCGTTGATCCCCGCATCGATCGCATGAAAGCCATCGTCCTCGTCGGCGGCGAGGGGACGCGGCTTCGTCCCCTCACCTACACCACGCCGAAGCAGCTGCTTCCCGTCGTCGAGCTGCCCATGCTCGAACGAGTGCTCGCTCAGCTCGCGCTCCACGGTGTGGACGAGGCAGTCCTTTCGCTCGGCTACCGCCCAGATGCCTTCCTGGTCAGGTATCCGAGCGGCGTGGCCTGTGGTGTGAAGCTCTCCTACGCAGTCGAGCCCGAGCCTCTCGACACAGCCGGAGCCGTACGGTTCGCCGCCGAGGCAGCCGGCGTGGGACAAACGTTCGTAGTCGTGAACGGAGACGTGCTGTCAGAGGTGGACATCTCGGCCCTCGTCGACTTCCACCGTCGGTGCAAAGCATCGGCGACGATCCATCTGACACCGGTGGACGATCCCTCGCGATTCGGGGTCGTTCCTACCGACGACCAAGGGAGAGTGACTTCCTTCATAGAGAAGCCGCCAGCCGAGGACGCTCCGACCAATCTGATCAACGCCGGCACCTATGTGGTCGAGCCCGGTGTGCTGGAGCGGATCCCGCGAGGCCGCCGGGTGTCCATCGAACGAGAGACCTTTCCCGCGCTCGCGGCGGACGGCGAGCTCTATGCGCTGGCAAGCGATGCGTACTGGCTGGACACCGGGACTCCCGAGGCGTACTTGCGAGCGAACTTCGACCTGCTCGACGGGACACGCTCTGGTCCACCCCATCCGGCCGTGACGGCACCGGTAGGGGACCAGGTGTGGCTCATCGACTCGGCCGATGTGCAAGGCGAAGTCGGGCCCTGCAGCTTCGTCGGAGAGCGAGCTTCGCTCGCCGCCGGAAGCGTCGTCCGCGGAAGCATCATCGGTGCAGGCAGCGTCGTAGAGTCGTCAGCCGTGATCGAAGGGTCCGTGCTCCTTCCCGATGCGCGCGTCGGCCCGGGAGCACACGTCGTGGGCTCGATCGTCGGGCATCGCTCCGTGGTCGAAGCGGAGTGCCGGCTGGAAGCCCTTACGGTCGTGGGTGACGATGAGACACTCCCGTCCGGCACTCACCTCGCCGGTGCCAGAGTTCCCGCAGAGGTGGCCCGATGACGAAGAAGCGTGACCGGGTCCTGGTCACCGGAGGGGCGGGTTTCATCGGGTCGAACCTCGTGGACAGGCTGCTGGCCGAAGGACATCACGTGGACGTCGTGGACGACCTGTCGACCGGCGCCCTCTCGAACCTGGCGGATGCCCGTGCCGAGCCCCAGCACGATTTGACCTTTCATCAACTCGACATCCGTTCTGGTGCGCTCGTGGAGGTCATCGCCAGAAGCCGGCCCTCCGTCGTCTACCACCTCGCAGCTCAGGCGAGCGTCCGAGTCTCGGTCGAGCGCCCCGTGTTCGACGCAGAGGTCAACGTCCTCGGCACCCTCCGCGTCCTCGAGGGAGCGCGCGCTGCCGGAGGCGCGCGGGTCGTGTACGCGGCAAGCGGTGGGACGCTCTACGGAGACGCTCAGCCCGAGGACCTTCCCTTGCGTGAGTCGCACCTCCAGCGTCCTCTGTCCCCTTATGGAGTGTCGAAGAAGTCGGCTCTCGACTATCTCTTCGCCTACCGCGAGCTCCATGCAATCGAGTTCTGTGCCCTCGCCCTGGCGAACGTCTACGGGCCCCGCCAGGATCCTCACGGCGAGGCCGGAGTGGTCGCCATCTTCGCCGACTGCCTGCGAAGAGGGGACCCGGTGACCATCAATGGCGACGGAGAGCAGACCCGCGACTTCGTGTTCGTCGACGACGTCGTCGACGCGTTCGTCAGGGCTTCGACACGCGGAGGAGGGCTGGTGCTGAACATCGGCACGGGCCGAGAGGTCTCGGTCAACGAGCTCGCGACCGTGATGAGCGAGCGAGCAGGGGTGCGCGCCGTGCCCGTGCACGGGCCGCCAAGGCCAGGCGACCTGCGGCGGAATTCGCTCGACCCCGAGCGCGCCGCCATCCATCTGGGTTGGAAGCCCTGGACCAGCCTCGCCGAGGGTGCGAAGGCCGTCCTGGACCATCTGCGTCTCGCCTGAAGCCCGGGCCTGAAGCGGGGGCCTGAAGCGGGGGGGGCCTGAAGCGTCGCCTGAATGCGTCGCTCAGGGGGTTCAGCGAAACAGGTCTTCGGCCACCGGACGCACGACCTCTTCTGCGACCGAGCTCCTTCGAAGCCAACTGCGGTCCAGTCCCCGTACGACCGCGACGGGAATGCCGGAGGCCTTTCCCATCACGAGCTCTGCCGCCGAGGCGATCTCGTCGGCCACGCATATCTCGGTGGCAACCAGCTCCCGGCCCAGAGAGTCTTCGCTCCCTCGCAGGTCCACGATCGCCGCGATGCCGGCGCAGCCGAGCGCTACGTCCACCACACCCTGACGCCACGGCCTGCCGAAGGTGTCGGAGACGACGACTCCGACCTCGACTCCGGCGGTCGCTCGAATCCCGTCTCGAATTCGCCTCGCAGACCGGTCGCAGTCCTCAGGGAGCAGTGCTGCCCATCCATCCTCGACGTTCGATACGTCGACACCCGAGTTGGCGCACACGAAGCCGTGTCGCGTCTGCGTCACGAAGAGATCTCCTCGTCGGCGGAGGATCCGGACGGCCTCGCTCTCGATCAAGCGCGCGCGTGCTGTGTCGTCGGCGGGATCGAGACGGACCAGCCGACCTTCTGCCTTCGACACGATCTTCTGGGTGACGACGACGACGTCACCGCTCAGGAGGGCGACATGTTGCGCGATCGTGCCGGCAAGGTCGTCTCCTCGCCGGACCTCGGGCATCCCGGCGACCGGGATCACGATCACGGTGCCAGGAGCGTGGTCTTGGTCCTCCATCCGGTCAGCTCGCGTTGGTCGTTCCGGCCGAGGCACCCAGCACCACTCGTGCGAGGTCGGCGGCGTCCTCTGGGCTGTGCATGATCGCGGGGGCGACGACGCAGCGAGTGCCGAGAGCCTCGACGTCGGCTGCGAGGTCGGCGTCCGCCTCGTCGACGACGATCGTCGCGGCGACGGACTGGTACAGGCGCGCGACTCCCACCACCGACGATCCGTGACCCAGCTCGGCGAGGAGCCTGTCGGCCGGACCCTTGAGAGCGGCGCCGGCGATGATCGGGGACACGGCGACGACGTCCGCACGCCGGGCGCTCAGAGCGGTCGCGACCTGCTTCATCGCGAGGATGGGTCCGATCGACACGACGGGGTTCGACGGGCAGATGACGACGGTCTCTGCTTGTTCGATGGCGTCGATGACACCCGGCCCCGGCTCCGCCTGGGAGGCTCCTTCGAAGCGGACCGACTCGACCGCGACGTCGTGGCGGCGACGGACGAAGTAATCCTGGAAGGACACCTCGGGGCCGTCGACCAGCTTGAGGAGCGTGCGCACCGGATCGTCCGACATGGGCAGGATCCGAGTCTCGACACCCAAAGCTCGAGCGATCTCGGCGGTGATGACCGAGAGCGAGGCTTGGTGTGCGAGACGCTGCGTTCGGTACATGTGCGTGGCGAGATCGCGATCGCCCAAGCTGAACCACGTCTCACCCTCAAGCCGTTCCAGCGCCTCCATAACCGTCCAGGTCTCACTCGACAGACCCCAGCCCCGTTCTTCGTCGTTCAAACCGGCGAGCGTGTAGGTAACCGTATCGAGGTCGGGGCTGATGTAGAGCCCGTGGAGAACCGTGTCGTCGCCAGTGTTGACCACTGCCGTCGTCTCGGTAGGAGGGACGACTCGCACCATCCCGCGCAAGAGACGGGCAGCGCCTACTCCTCCGGCGATGGCGGTGACGGCCGTCATGATCAGCCGACAGGCTATCCGGGCATATCAGGTCGACGTCACCGTCTGTGCAAGGCTCAGCGGGTGATGAAGGTGGCACTCGACGCCACGCCCCTCCTCGGAGTGAGAACCGGGATCGGCTACTTCTGCGAGGGTGCTCTGCGTGCGCTGGCGGACCGGCGGGATGTGGAGATCGCTGCGTTCGCAGTGTCCTGGCGTCGACGTCACGAGCTCGCCCCGTTGCTGCCTTCGGGTGTGACCAGGCTTCAACGCCCGATGCCCGCTCGCCCTCTCCACCTTGCTTGGTCGTATTTGTCTGTGCCGCCGGTCGAATGGTTCATCGGACCTGTCGACGTGGTGCACGGGACCAACTACGTCGTTCCTCCGGCGCACCGTGCCGCGCGCGTCGTCTCGGTCCACGATCTCACCCCGCTTCGGTTTCCCGAGCTGTGCGACCAGTCGACTCTGCAGTTCCCGCGCTTGGTTCGCCGCGCCGCACAGTCGGGCGCTTGGGTGCACACCGACTCGCAATTCGTGGCGGACGAGGTCGTGGCCGAGCTCGGTGTCGAACCGAGCAGGGTGAGGGCGGTCCATCCGGGGATACCGGGCATGTTCGATCGCGACCTCGCGGCCACGAGCGAGGACGGGACCACCTCGCCGAGCACTGCCAGACACGGGGACGCGCCCGTGCTGGAGTTGCCTAGCGGTGTCAAGCGATACGTGCTCGCGGTCGGCACCGTCGAGCCGAGGAAGGACTACCCCACGCTCGTCGAGGCCTTCGACCTGCTTGCGGAGAAGGTCGAGGACGTCGCCCTCGTGATCGCGGGTGCTGACGGTTGGGGGGCCGAAGCCATGAACCGCGCTCTCGACAAGTCCCGACATCGTGCCAAGATCGTGCGCCTCGGGTACGTATCGTCGGGGCGCCTGAGCGAATTGTTCCAAGGTGCCGACGTGGTGGCGTACCCGTCGGTTTACGAAGGCTTCGGCTTCGTCCCGCTCGAGGCGATGGCGGCAGGGGTCCCGGTGGTGGCGACGTCGGTCGGGTCGATCCCCGAAGTCGTCGGGGACGGCGCACTGCTCGTCGAGTCCGGGGACGTCGAGGTGCTGGCGAACGCGCTCTTGACAGCTCTGTGCGACGAGGACGTGCGCGCCGGGCTCGTCACCCGAGGGAAGAGCCGGGCCAAGCAGTTCACATGGGAAGCGTGTGCCGCGGGTCTCACCGACCTCTACCGAGCGGCCGCACGGTGACGGGCCAGCGGAGCGTGCTGCTCGTGGTCGAGCAGCTGCGACGCCGGGTCCCCGGGGGCATCGGCACCTACGTCCGCGGGCTGCTCCAGGGGCTCGAGGGGCTCGAGGGGCTGAAGGAGGCGTCGACCACGACGCCGTCGTTTCTGACCCTTTACGCAAGCAGGGGACGCGAAGGACGTGATCCCGTTCGCGAGCTCGGCTGGTCGCTTCGCGAGAGTTTTCTCCCCGGGCGCTTGATGGTGCAGGGATGGGACCACCGTCTCCTTGACGTCCCCAAGGGATTCGACGTCGTCCACGCGACGAGCTTCGCGGCGCCCCCCGCAAGAGGCATGCCCCTTTCGATGATGGTGCACGACCTCGCGTTCAGAGAGGCCCCCGAGACGTTTCCACCACGTGGACGCCGTTGGCACGAGCGGGCGCTCGGACGCGCGCTTCGTCACGCATCCGCGCTCGTGGTGACCTCGCAGAAGGTGGCCTCGGACCTTGTCGGAGCCGGGGCGAGCGGCGACAGGATCCGGATCATCCCGCACGGCTGCGACCATCTGCCGCCCCCGGACTTCTCGGCTGCAGACGAGCTGCTCGGGCGTCTCGGTGTGAGGGGTGAGTTCATCCTTTCCGTGAGCACGCTCGAGCCGAGGAAGAACCTGCCTCGTCTCCTCGAGGCCTATCGGATCGCGCGTGATCGGCTCCCGGAGCGATGGCAGTTCGTTGTGGTGGGCCCTGTGGGATGGGGGCCGGAGATACGGGCTCCCGCCGGCGCCGTCCTAACACAGGCTCTCGGCGGGGCTACCCTCGCCGCCTTGTACCGCCGTGCGAGGCTGCTCTGCTACGTGCCGCTGGCCGAGGGCTTCGGGCTTCCCCCACTGGAGGCGATGCGCCTTGGTACGCCGGTGGTCTCGAGCCCGGTGCCGAGCGTTGCCGACTCCGCCATGCTCGTCGACCCCTTCGAAGTGGAGGAGATCGCAGAGGCCATGGTGAAGGTCGGCACTGACGACGAGCTTCGTGGGAGCCTTGCGGAGGCTGGGCGCGCTCGAGCGTTGCCTCTCACGTGGTCGGCCGCGGCGAGGCGTCACCTGGATCTGTGGGATTCGATGGTGTGAACGATCCCCTGTCGGTGTCGGTCGACGTGAGCGCGATACCCCAGCAGGCGGTCGGGGTGGGAAGGTTCGCGCTCGGGCTGGTTGCGATGCTGGCACGTCGCGACGACGTCGAGCTCACGTTGTGGTGCAGGCGTGACGACTCGCCCCGGTGGGTCTCCGCGAACGAAGTCCACGGTGGATCGACCTCGACTTCCAGTGCGACACGTGTGCTGGCCCTCGCTCCGACTTCACGCCCTGCGCGCCTCGTGTGGGAGCAGCTTCGACTCCCACGACTCTTGTCACACTCCGTTGCAGGACTACAGGTGCATCACGGGTTGCACTACACGATGCCCGAGCACACGAGAGTTCCCGTGGTCGTGACCGTTCACGACCTCACTTTCTTCGATCATCCCGAATGGCACGAGAGGGCCAAGGTTCGCGTCTTCCGGCGCGCCATCCGTGTGGCCTCGCGTCGCGCAGTCGCTGTGCTGTGCGTCAGTAATCGGACGGCCCAACGGCTGGAGGAGCTGTGCCATCCCGATGCAAGGGTCTTCGTAGTCCCACACGGGGTCGATCTCGCGCGTTTCAGGCCAGCACCCTCATCGGGATCGTCGGTGGGCACCGACGTGCGCACCTTCACCGACCCGAGCGCGAAGGACGAGGCCATCCTCGAGGCTTTGTCGGTTCGAGAGCCCTACGTGCTGTTCCTCGGGACGCTCGAGCCGAGAAAGGCCGTGCCCGAGCTCGTGGCGGCGTTCGACTCCATCGCGGACCGGGCAAGAGAGCTGTCGTTGGTTCTGGCAGGGCGCCCGGGGTGGGGGGCCGCACAGGTCGAGAGACAGGTGGCGATGTCGCGCCACGCAGACCGGGTCATCCGCACCGGCTGGGTCCCCGATGAAGCCGTGCCGGCCCTGCTGCGAAAGGCCGCTGTGGTCGCCTACCCGGCGAAGGAGGAGGGCTTCGGACTGCCTGCCCTCGAAGCCCTCGCTTGCGGGGCCCCTTTGGTGACGACCGCGGGCACGGTGATGTCGGACTTGGCGGGCGCTGCCGCGCTCACCGCGGCGCCGGGCTCGGTGAACGAGCTCGCCGAGGCGCTGGAGGCCGCATTGAGCGACGGTGACGCAGCTTCGAAGCGGCGGGAGCTCGGGCTCGAGATCGCTGCCCGCTACACATGGGAGGCGAGCGCGGACGCCCACGTCGCCGCGTACCGCTGGGCTGCCGAGCACGCCCGCAAATAGGGCGCCTGTCCGCAGGCCCTATAAGGTGCCGCTGCGTGCGGGCGCTCATAACCGGCGGCAAGGGCTTCGTGGGGCAATGGCTCGGGGAGCACCTCCGCGCCGCCGGGGACGAAGTGGTCGCCATCGACCACGAGGTCGAGATCACTGACGCTGCGGCAGTGCGAGAGGCGCTCACCGGCGCAGCCCCTGACGCGGTCTATCACCTCGCCGCCCTCACCCACGTCGGGCAGTCCTGGTCCGCCCCGGCCCAAGTGTTCGGCGTGAACTCCTTGGGAACTCTGAACGTGCTCGAAGCGGCGAGGGCATGTGACCCGATACCGAGAGTGCTCGTCACGAGCTCGGCCGAGGTGTACGGACTCGTGACCGAGGACGAGCTCCCCGTCTCCGAGGACGCGCCGCTCGCTCCGGTGACGCCGTACGGAGCCAGCAAGGTCGCGGCAGAGTTCCTCGCGATCCAGTCGAACCTCGCCTACGGGTTGCCAGTCGTGCGCGTACGCCCCTTCAACCATGTCGGTCCGGGGCAGGCCTCGGGGTTCGTCGTCGCCTCGCTCGCCTCGCACATCGTCGAAGCACGGCGATCGGGTACAAAGAGCGTCCCTGTCGGGAACCTCGGAGCACGCAGGGACTTGACCGACGTGCGCGACGTGGTGCGCGCGTATCGCCTGTTGATCCAACACGGGAACGCGGGGGAGGTCTACAACGTCTGCTCGGGGCGCGACATCTCGATCGCAGACGTTGCGCAGAGGTTGCTCGAGATCGCGGATGTCGACATGCAGCTCGTCGTCGACCCCTCGCTCGCGCGGCCGGTGGACGTGCCAGTGCTTCGGGGGGATCCCACCAAATTGCGCGAGGCGACAGGCTGGGCTCCCGAGATCGACCTTGCGAAGACCCTTCGCGACGTGCTCGACCACTGGAGCAGGAAGGCAGCGTGAACGCGCCGAACGCCCTGCGCTTCGCAGGGCGTTCGGGATCCGGTCGGGGGAGGACCGGGTGAACCGCGGACCCGGGGACCGGGTGGACTGGTCAGGTCGGGTCAGGTCGGGTCGGGTCGTTCAGGCGGCGGCGCCCAGAACGAGGCTGCGCAGCTGCTCGCGCGCCTCGCGCGTCCTCGTGTGGACCTGCTTCACGACGTCGCGGGCCTGGGTGGGAAGCCGCTCCTCGAGGGGCTCCAAGGAGGCCTCGAACCGGTCGATCACCTGCTCGATCGCCTCGTCGACCGCCTTCACCTGCTTGGTGATCTCGCCGCGCACGTTCTCGAGGCGCTCTGTCACCGGGCCCCTCGGCTCGCCGAGGCGCTTCACCAGCTCCTGGCGGCGCACCTGTGCGCGCTGCACACCGAGCACGCCGAGGCCTACGACGATGTAGGCGGCGTCGCGTGCGGTGCGTGTTATCTCGTCAGTTACGTTCTTGAGGTCGGGCATCTCGTTCTCCTTAGTGCTCACCCCTGTCAGGGGCGCTCGCCGGCCCCAGCAGGGATCGCTCGGGCTCCTGCTAACTATTGTACGCCCGAGTGCTAACAATTGCAAGCACTTTCCCAGCTTCAGGCTCCCTAGGTGGTCTCCGGTCCCCGGGTAGCCTCGTGCCCCGGAATGCAGACCCCTGAGGCCCTTGCTCCTCAAGTCGTCGCGGTCATCGTGGCCTGCGACCCCGGGGACTGGTTCGAAGAGGCGCTCGGCGCATTCGCAGCCCAGGACTACCCCGAGCTCTCCGTGCTGGTGCTCGACTGTGGGGTCGCCGACACGAGCGACCGGGTGGCGGCCGTCTTGCCCAGCGCCTATGTCCGGCGCCTTCCCGACAACCTGGGCTTCGGGGCGAGCGCCAACGCAGTGCTCGAGATGGTCGAGGGTGCGTCGCACTTCCTCTTCTGCCACGACGACGTCGCGCCCGACCCCGACACGGTGAGCATCCTGGTCGAGGAGTCGTTCCGCTCCAACGCGGGCGTCGTGGGTCCCAAGATCGTGAGCTGGGACGATCCGCGGCGGCTGCTCCACGTGGGTATGGCGGTCGACAAGGGAGGCGCCGTCGTCGACAGGGTGGCCCCCGGGGAGCTCGACCAGGGCCAGCACGACTCTGTCCGGGACGTGTTCCTGGCCCCCGGTGGGTGCATGCTCGTGCGCGCAGACCTCTTCGACGAGATCGGCGGCTTCGACCCACAGATCTTCGCCATGGGCGAGGACCTCGACCTCTGTTGGCGGGCACAGGTTGCAGGGGCGAGGGTCATGGTGGCCCCGGAGGCCCGAGCCCGCCATCTCCAGATGCTGGCCGCGGGCCGCCGCGGCCTGCCCGACGCTGTGCGCCACGCGGTTCCGCGCTCGTCGGAGACGCGTTCGTCCGAGGGTCTCAGCTTCGAAGGCCGGGTGTGGCGCGCGTCGGAGTCGCCAGAGGCGCGAGACGATGAACCGGGAGTTGCGCCGGGCGGCGGCGCCGTGGGCGCGGGCGGCTCGGCGGCAGGGGACTCGACGGGCGCTGGCGCGGGTGCGGTCGCCGTCGCAGCCGAGGCCGCGGCCGAGGCCGCGGTTGCCCGCCGGCGCAGGGCGGTCCACGTCCGGCGCTCCCGGGGACGTGCGCGTACGGAGCTCGTGACCCTGCAGTCCTTACAGCGCCGCCACGAGCTGCGTGCGGTCCTGAAGAACTACGGGCGCTTCCACCGGTTGCGGGTGGTTCCCCAGCTGCTCTTCCTGTCGATGGCCGAAATCCTCATCGCGTGGTTCACCGGGAACCGGGAGAGGGCCGCCGCGGTGATCCACGCTTGGCGTTGGAACCACACCGAGCGCTCGACGATGCGCGCGACGCGAGCAGTCGTGCAGGCGACCCGCAGGCTCGACGACGCGTCGGTGCGCCGTCTGCAGTTGCACGGCAGCGCCCGGCTCACCGCCTATGTTCGCCGCACGATCGTGTTCGGGGCTCGGGCTGCTCGGCTGGGTCGCCTGGAGGAACCGGAGGAGGTGCTAGCGGCCGACGGTTCGATCGAGCGCGAACGGCAGCGGCGGTCGGGCGCATCGCGTTCGTCGCGCGTAGTCGTGTGGTCGGTCGTGGTCCTCGTTCTGCTGTTCGGGACCCGTCAGCTTCTCGGGACCGGGTTCCCTTACATGGGCCAGTTGCTGCCGTTCGTCTCGTGGAGCGCCTTCCTTCACCACTTCATGTCGGGTTGGCAGTACTACGGGGTCGGGACGACGAGCTCGGCCACTCCCGGCACGGGGATCCTCGGGATAAGCGGCCTGCTCGTATTCGGTGGTGTCGGGCTGCTGCAGAAGATCGTCGTCTTCGGCTGCATACCGCTCGGCGCGTACGGGATGTCCAAGGTGGCCGGCGGCTTCGGGTCGACCCGTGCACGCCTGGCCTCGTCGATCGCGTACCTCGCGGTCCCGCTTCCCTACGACGCCTTGGCGACGGGGCGATGGGACGCGCTGCTCGTCTACGCCGCAGCGCCCTGGATATTCCGGTCTCTTGCTCGCGCTTCGGTCTCAGATTCGATGTCTCCGTCGGGCTCCGCCGCCGCCGCTGACACCACCGCCGCCGCCACGAAGGTGGCATCCAGAGATCCGTTCTCGACGACAGCTTCCGGCCGCGGCCCTGGCCCGGAGGGCGCAGGGGCGGCAAGTCGGTCACCTTGGCAGAGGTCGATCCTCGGCCGGATGCTCACGCTCGGGGTCATCGAGGCCCTGCTCACTTCGCTCGCACCTGTCGGCGCGGTCGTCACCCTCGTGATCACCGCCGCACTCGCACTCGGCTTGATCCTCGTCGGAGGTGAAGGCTCTCGCAGAGCGGCCGGAAGGGTGGCGGCCGTAGGAGCAGGTGCGACCGCCGTGACAGTGCTGCTACTCGCCCCGTGGTCTGTATCGATGCTGTCGGGTCCTGCCAGGTGGCAGGAGCTGTTCGGATCGGCGTCGTCGCCCGGGTCGGGCGCGAGTTGGAGCCAGCTGCTGCACCTCGGGGTCGGACCAATCGGCGACACGCCTCTCGCTTGGGGATTCGTGATCGCCGCAGTGCTACCGCTCCTCATCGGTGCAGGCCCGCGCCTTGCGTGGGCGGGCCGGGCCTGGGTGCTGGCCGGGGTCGCGTGGACCTGCGCATGGGCGAGCGGTCGGGGTTGGATGGGCCCGTTCTCGGTACCGGCCGAGGTCATGTTGGTGCCGGCAGCCATCGCGATCTCGTTGGCGGTCGGTCTGGGCGTCGCTGCGTTCGCGAAGGACCTTCCGGGCTACCGGTTCGGTTGGCGGCAAGCGGCAGCCGGACTTGCCGCGCTGTTCGCCGCTGTCGGAGGTCTTCCTTTCCTCGACGCGACGCTTTCGGGCCGTTGGGACATGCCCTCCGGCGGATACGGCGAGGCCGTCTCGTGGATGGCCCATCAGTCGTCGGGGAACTTCAGGGTTCTTTGGCTCGGTGACCCGGCGGTGGTCCCCGGCGCGGCTTGGAAGCTCTCCTCCGGGTTGTCCTACGAGCTGAGCGAGAACGGGCTGCCCGACGCGACCTCACTGTGGCCGGGGTCGCATCCCGGCCCTGCGGCCGCGGTGGGCTCTGCGATCGAGCTCGCATCGTCTGCCAGGACCGTGCGCCTCGGACAGCTTCTCGCCCCGTACGCCGTGCGCTACGTGGTCGTCGTCAGCACCCTCGCGCCGGCGAACGTTGGAACGAGGACCACGTTGAACCGCCCGCCACCGCCTGACCTGCTTGCGGGATTGAACAGCCAGATCGACCTGCGCCAAGTGATCAGTGAATCGGGGTTCGAGGTCTACGTCGACGACGCTGCTCTGCCCGAGCGCGCCCTGCGCCCACCCTCTGCTGAGGCGGCGCCGGCTCTTTCCGGTTGGGGCGCCGTGCTGAGCGGTGAGCGCGGGTCGACGCACGTGACGGGTCACGTAGGGGCTGGGACGGTGCTCGCCGCGGTCGCTCCGGGGAGCGCCTGGCAGCTCGTCGGGCCTACTGGCCGGGTCGAGCGACCGAAGGTGGCATTCGGGTACGCCGCCACCTTCCAGGTGAGCAGGCCCTCGGAGGTGACCGTTCGCTTCGCTGGTTCGTGGCGTCACGGCCTCGCAGTCGCGGGGGAGACCGCGCTATGGATCATCGTGCTCGGGGCCCTCGGCCTGCGCAGGAAGTGGCTCGACCGGTGGCTGGGCCCCGCGCGCGGCACTCGAGCAGGCCGACGCCACCGCCGGCGGATGAAGGTCATGTTCGCGGGGAGATCCAGGACGGCCACACGGGTGCGGGTACGGGACGAGCGCGGTGAGAGCGTCTCCGGGCGAGAGCCGGCGAGCGGCGGGGTCACGCGGACGACCCCTGCAGCAGAGGTCGGGCATTGAGCGAGACAGGTTGGCAAATCGAGGTCGATCCGTCCGGCGAGTACCGGAGGGAACTTCGCCGACTCCTCAGAGGCGATCCGGGTCGGCGTGTGAGGGTCTTCCTCGTAGGCCTCGTCGTCTTGGCGGGAGTCGCTGTGGCGAACGCGCTCGCAGCGTCCTCCACCCCTTCGCGAACGTCGGCCTTTGCGTTCAACTCCGCGACAGCGGCTGTCGTCGCATCACCGGACTCCGAATCCTCGGCATGGTTCTGCACCGGGGCCACCGGGACCCAGGGGGATGCCGTGGGAACGCTCATTCTCACGAACCCCACGCTTCGGTCCGTGAACGCGACGATCACGGTCGCCCCTGCAGGCGGCGCGGCGAAGTCGATCAGGGTCTCGGTGCCCGCTGCCGACCAGATCGGGATCGTGCCGGGCCAGATCGCACCGGGTGCGTGGGTGGCCGCGACAGTTCTGTTCGACGGTGGGGGGGTGGGCGTGTCGGAGCTCGTGGCGGGGAAGCCCGGTTGGAGCACCGCTCCGTGCGCGTCCTCCACGGCATCCGACTGGTACTTCGCGCACGGGTCGACCGCATCGAATGCAACCCTCGCGCTTTCGCTCTACAACCCGTCCACGACAGATGCGGTCGCGAACGTCACGCTCTTCTCCTCGACCGCAGGGCTGATCCAGCCTCCGGCATACCAGGGCATCCCCGTACCGGCGGGGTCGCTCGTGGTCGAGAACGTCTCGGACCACTTGATGAACGACCCGTCGGTGGCTACTGAGGTCACGACCTCCGCGGGGACGGTGGTCGCCGCCGAGTTGCAGACGACACCGGGAGCAAGCGGCGGGAGCGGCCAGTCGCTCCTCCTCGGCGTCCCGGCACCTTCCGCGCAGTGGGACTTCCCCCAGAACAGCGAGCCCGCCGGGGGCAGCCTGGCGTTCCACGTCTTCAACCCGTCCGACCATCAGGTGTCGGTGAACGTGAAGATCGGGCTTCCGCAGGGTGAGGCAGAGCCTCTGTCGATGACGGTGCCGGCCGAATCGACCGCGGACCTCGTGGCCGAGCAGCAGACGCGCATCCCCGGCACGGGTTCGTTCGCCCTCGAGTTCTCGAGCGCGGACCGGACCGGGATCGTCGTCGATCGTGAGGTCTCGGGCGCGGGAGGCTCCCCGGCACCGCAGGTGGGGCAGGTCCACGGGGTGCCCGCAGGAGTCCCGAGCACCCTTCTCCCGGCGGTCGTAGCCC
>DAIQQK010000207.1:0-4640 GCA_036786835.1 Acidimicrobiales bacterium
TGGTGAGTGCGGTGCCGTTGGTAGTGACTATGTACCTCGCGACGATCAGCGCGGCCAGGCGGCTGCGGTCCGATTGCAGCGTTGCCTGCGCCGCCTGCGTGAGCCCGGTTGTTTTCGCGAGCTGCGAGTTGGCAGCGGCCAGCTCCACCTGGTCGGTATCCAGCTGTGTTTGCGCGGCGGCGGCCTGCTGCCCAGCCTGCACGGTCTGCGCCTCGACCGGCGCGGCCTGCATCTGCACCGCCATGATCTGCTGCTCCAGTGCCTGCGCCTTCGACTGCAACTGCACGACCTCAGGACTTGGCGGGGAGGTCGGGCTCGGGCTCGGACTGCCGCCGGGAGTCGGTGTGGCATCGGCCCGTGCCGACATGCCGGATAGCGCGGCCAGGGCGCAAATGCACAAGAGGGCCGAGGTCGGCCGGACGGGAATCAATGGGCAGGCGTGGCGTTCATGAGCGGCAGCGCAGCCAGTGCAACACGGTCGCCACGAGCATTTGGCCTACCGCAGTGTCACAACCCGGTTGCGTAGGGACAGAGCGCGTCATGCGACGGCCCAAGCAAGGCTGGTCGGCGAGATCTGGATGGTTCCGCGGAAGGAGGCTGGCGCCTAGCCACGCGAGGGGTCACGGCTGAACTCCTCCTCAGTCGTCTGACCATGACTAGAGTCGGGTAACGATCAGAGCCCGGATAGTCGGTCGTCGGGCGACACCAGCGACCTCATCCGCGCTACCCGACCTGTCGGCCGTTTTCGGTTTGAGCATGCTCGGGGAGAGTGCGACTGGCTAATGTGGACTTAGCCCGTCTACGACCCGTCCCTGATCACGGCGACTGTGAACGCACGGGTATCAGCTGATCCGACGATCCTGGTGCTGGTCATCGACTGATGCAAGGGTCACCCATCCTTGGGTCGGCGGGTGGGGCGTGGGCGCCGACCGAGGCCGTTCCGGGCGGCTGTATCAAGGAGGGCGCTGACCCTCGCAACATCGAAGCGCCTGCTCTGAGGGTGCGTCCCGCACAACCAGTCCACCAGCTCACTGCCCCGTATGAAGGTGACGTTGTTTACCTGAGTCGGACCTTGATCGAACTGCCCCCAGAGGACGACCACGGGTTCCACCCATGTCCTGACTCCGGTCCCGTCCTGAATCCGCTCCTTTAGTGCGGCGCTCGCACTCCCTTCTTTCGCAAAGATTCCACGGTATTCGGATACCATGTCGGGGTCCTCGAGCCACTGAAAGTGAAGGCCATGGTTGTCGACGGTAACGTGCCCGAAGCAGTCCTTGGTATCCAGCAAGAAGACGCCTTCGCTACCAACGACAACGTGGTCGATGTTTGTCTCGTCCTCCCATTGGAGGTCGTGCCAGATCCTCCAATCCGCAGGGGAGAGACGCTGCAGGGCCCTCGCAGTTTTGCGCTCGCCATCACTCCCCCATCGCCAATTCTGGATCCGCGCCGGAGGTGAATCCCTGAGCCAGAGCAATGTTCCCAGCAGCAAACCCGCCGCGATCCCGAACGTGACTTTCCACTGCCCGCTAACCACGAAGCCGATGGCACCGAAGACGACGGCGAGCCCCAACCACGCGGCAAACAAGACACGGAATCGCCGCCGCCACGCACGGGCGAGCTCCGTGTACTTCCGGCCAGCTGATTGACCACCACGATGCACGATGTTCACAAACTCTATCCTCGTTGGTTGATCTCCAACGTGCGTACTGGTTGAGCTTCTCGGCATCCATCCGCCTGCCGAGCCGGCAATGGTTGGGCTATCCCGGACACTAGGTCTACCGGAGACGTTGAGCGCATCCTACGGGCTGTCGCCTCGTGATCTGCCTACAAGCACGTCACCTGGGACTCGGCTCCGGAGACTCGGTGGGCAATGGAGATCGACGGTTCGCTCATGGGGGACTGACAGCCGACCAAATCGGCTGGTCCAGGATCGAGTAATGCCACGTTAGTTGCTGTGACGCCGTGTGCCGAGCTCGCACCGCCCGAACTCGACGGCATCGGCTGATCCGACACCTCCGATGCTTATGATCGACTGCGTAGTGTCCGCTGACGGCCGCACACGGACTAATCGGGCCCCGGGGAGTTAGTCCCCGTCAGGGTCCGGTATGCGGGCGACTCAACGTCGCAGCAGCGCCCGCCGTGTGCGATGCTCGATCACCCCGCCCGAGCTCTTCTTACAGGCTCGACGGGTGTGGAGATGCCGCCTGACTACGTGCGAGATCCACGAGGGAGCGTCTCGGAGGGTTGAAGACATCGATCTCCCGGCACGAATTGCCGTGCGTGCGTGCTCCATGAGGCACCCAGCTGGGAATGACAGCGACGTCACCTGCGTGCATCGTGCGAACGTCGCCATCGATTTCGAACTCGAACTCGCCTGCGATGACGAGGACGATCTGCTCTTCCTCGTGGACGTGCATCGGAGCTTCGGTGTTCGCCTCGAAGGACACGAAGTTGATCATTGTCCGCTCAGCGAGGACCGGTCGAAACGCGAGCCCAGGGAGGAACTCGACTGATTCAATCGAGTCGACGTCGACGTAACGCCTCGGTGCAGTCGGCGTTCCGTCCGCATGCATGGTGAAGTGTTGCTCGGTACCGGTCATTCATGCTCCAGTGAAGGCCGCGGAAGTGTCAGACGTTCGCTGTCGCGAATGTGCACATGCTGTCCCATCACGTGTGAGTGATCCTCCCCGTTTAGTCGCCCAGCAGCGATCGCGAGAGCTGATGCCAATTATCCGCTGCGACGTGTGGCCGATAGTCAGCGTTGGACAATCGAATTGGAGCGCTGATCAAGAAGTGTGACCGCAACTCGTCGCTCGCGCCGAGCAGGTAGCTCGACAGGTTGGCGCGCGAATGCAAAGCTCCGAGCGCCCGGAGTCGGGCCAAGATCAGTGCGAGGTTCTGATCGCCTTGGATCTCGCGCTATTCAACGCTTCCGAAAGCCTTGATCTCCTCAAGTTCCTGCGGCGACAACTCGCGCGGTTGGTCGCCTCTGGCCACCTTCTCCGTCTGGACCTGGTGGCGGATACTCTCCACGATCTCAGGATTCGCCAGCGTGGTCACATCGCCAATATCGGTGAAGTTGGAGATCGACGCGATCACCCGCCGCATGATCTTGCCTGACCTCGTCTTGGGCATGTCGGGAACAATCCAGACATTGTGCGGACGCGCGATCTTACCGATCTCACGGTCGATCGCTTCGACGATCTTCTTCTTGATTTCGTCGCTCGGTTGCACCCCCGGCTTCAGTGCCACATACATTTCCACCGCACGTCCGCGAAGGTCGTCAATGACCGGGACCGCCGCCGCCTCGGCGATCTCATCGACCGTGAGGCATGCCGACTCGAGCTCTTTGGTTCCCAATCGGTGCCCGGCCACGTTGATCACGTCGTCGACACGGCCAAGGATCCGAATGTAGCCATCCGGTGCCTGGACGGCGCCGTCACCCGCGAGGTATGGCCAGTCGCGCCAGTCCTTGCTCTCCGGGTCCCGGTTGTACTTCCTGAAGTAGGTATCCACGAACCGCTCGGGTTGACCCCAGATCGTCTGGAAGATGCCAGGCCAGGGGTTGCGGATGCAGATGTTCCCTGCTCGACCGCTGCCGGGCTCGATGACATTGCGCTCCTCGTCGTAGATCACGGGATAGATGCCGAGGACTCCCGGGCCGCAGCTGCCTGGTTTCATCTGGTCGAGTGCGGGGAGCGTGCTGCCTAGGAATCCACCGTTCTCCGTCTGCCACCACGTGTCGACGATGACCGCTTCGCCTTTGCCCACGACCCGGTGATACCAGCGCCACACCTCCGGCTCGATAGGCTCGCCAACCGTTGTCATGTGCTTGAAGTGGTAGTCGTACTTCGCCGGCTCATCCGGACCGAACTTGCGGAGCATTCGGATGGTGGTGGGGGCTGTGTGGAAGATATTCACCCCGAGACGCTCCGCAATCCTCCAGGGACGGCCTGCGTCCGGATAGAGCGGCACCCCCTCATACATCACGCTCGTCGTCCCGAGCGAGAGAGGACCGTAGACGATGTAGGAGTGCCCGGTGATCCATCCAATGTCGGCAAAACACCAGTACGTATCTTCCGGGTGAATGTCCTGGTAGAACTTTGACGTCCCAGTCACGTAAGCGAGATATCCACCCGTGCTGTGGACACACCCCTTCGGACGTCCGGTCGTGCCGCTGGTGTACATCATGAAGAGCGGCGCTTCGGCCGGCATCGACACCGGCTCGACCATCTTGCCGGCATAGTCTTTCAACAGATCGTCGACGAAGAAGTCCCGGCCTTCGACCATCGGGGTCTTGGAACTGTACTGACCCGGATGACGTCGCCACACCAGCACCTTTTCGACCTCGATCCCCTGCTCGCGCGCAGCGGCGATCGCTTCATCGGCTTTGGCCTTATGGTCGATGAGTTCACCGTTGCGGTAATACCCATCCATGGTCACTAGGATGGTGCTCCCGGAGTCGGCCATACGGCCACCACAAGCTGTCCCACTGAACCCGCCGAACACCTGGTTGTGGATCACGCCGAGGCGGGCACAGGCGAGCATCGAAACGGGGAGATCGGGAACCATCGGCATATGAAAGGTGACGCGGTCACCGACCTTCACGCCGCCGAAACCACGCAGGAGCGCAGCAAACT